>NZ_JBCNMA010000094.1:0-13238 GCF_039595165.1 Sphingomonas sp. | reverse complement strand
TCGCGCGGCTGGACTTCGCGGCGCGGTCGGCGGCGGAGCGGAAGCCCGATCTGGTGCAGGCCGACGCGGCGGAATTCGTCGAGGCGGCGCTGGCCCGGTCGCAGGCGGCGGGGACCACTCGCGTGCTGATGCATTCGATCGTGTGGCAGTATCTCGGCGATGCGCGGCGGGCGCGGATCACCGCGGCGATGGAAGCGGCGGGGGCGCGGGCGAGCGCGGAACGGCCGCTGGCGTGGATCATGCTGGAGGCGAACCGCGAGACGCTGCAGCACGAGCTGGTGGTGCGCTGTTGGCCGGGCGGCGGCGAGCCGCACCTGCTGGGCAAGGCGCATCCGCATGGCGCATGGGTGGAGTGGCTGGGATGAAGACGACCAACTATCGCGACACGCTGATCACCGCTTCGTCCGACACGCCGGTGGCGGTGGGGACGATCCCGGAGAAGCCGGAGACGGTGGCGGGCGTGCAGCATGCGCTGCTGGCGGATAGACCCTATGCGATGACCAGCGACGATCTGCTCCATGCGGCGCATGTCGCGCGAGGCGGGGACAAGGACCGCGCGGACTTCTTCGCCAAGCCGCAGGCGTGCTTGCGTGCGTCGCCGCTGGTCAAGCAGTTCGGCTGGGGCATCCATCATGACAGCGAGGGCCGCATCGCGCTGGTGGCGATGGAGAGCGAAGATTATGCGCGGCTGCTGGCCGATCCGGCGGTGAAGAAGACGCCGGGGATGCGGCGGAGTCGCTAAGGCGACTCGACTTGCCGGCGGTTCGCTTCCTCCCCCTCCGTCACGCTTCGCGTGCCACCTCCCCCTGGCGGGGGAGGATTTGTCGTCGCATTAGGCGAGCCAGTCGCGGATCGCGGCGGTGACCGCCTCGGGGCTCTCCCACGGGACGAAGTGACCGGCGTCGACCCTCACGACCGTGAGGTTGGGGACGAGCGCGTCGAGGCCTTCGAGCTGGACGGGGAGCAGCGCCTTGTCGCCCGTGCCCCAGATGACGAGTGTTGGCTGAGTGATGGGCGGGAAAGGGCCGTCGAGGAAGGCGGGGCGCTCGGGTGTCTCGTCCATTCCCGGCACGACAATCGCGCTCGCCCGGTACCAGTTGAGCATCGCAGTCATCGCGCCGGGCTGGCTCCATTCGTCGAGATAGGCGGCGCGGTCCTCGCCCGCGATGGCGGTGGCGACATGCTTGACGAAAGTATTGTCGAAAAAGCCTTCCAGCGCCTTGCCGGTCAGACCCTGGTCGATCGAGGTGTCGCGGAAGAAGCGGATATACTGGCTCGCCTTGCGCTGCTCCATGTCGTCGAACAGCGACTTCTGGAAGACGAAGGGGTGAGGCGCATTGACGATGATCAGCCGCTCGACCCGGTGCGGATGCTGGAGCGCGGCCATCCACGCGATCGCGCCGCCCCAGTCATGGCCGACCAGGACGAAGCGGTCCTTGCCGAAATGGTCGGCGAGCGCGAGCAGGTCGGCGACGGGCTTGTCGGCCGTGTAGTTCGCGACGCCCTCGGGCTTGGACGAGCGGGCGAAACCGCGCTGGTCGGGGGCGATGACGAAATGGCTCCGCGCGAGTTCGGGGATCTGGTGGCGCCAGGTGCGGTGCGACTCGGGGAAGCCGTGAAGCAGGACGATCGCGGGGGCGGCGGGGTCGCCGGCGGTCGCGACGTCGAGCTCGACGCCGGTGGGCAGTGCGATCCGCTGAAGCTCGAAATCCGCCATAGCCTCTCCTGTTTTCGAAGATGAGGTATGGCGGTGCTCGGGCGCGGGATCAAGCCTTCAGGGATAGCTGACCGTCTTGGGCACTTCGGGGATGGGGATGAACTCCTTGTCGTCGCCGGGGACCTTGGGGAACAGGCCGGCCTTCCAGTCCTCCTTGGCTTGGTTGATGCGGTCGCGATCGGACGAGACGAAGTTCCACCAGACGTGGCGCGGGGTGGTGAAGGCCTCGCCGCCGCACAGCATCACGCGGCCGCCCGAGTTGGAGCGCAGCGTGGCGGCGGTGCCGGGGCGCAGGACGTAGAGCGTCTGCGGCTCGAGCGCCCAGCCGTCGAGCGAAGCCTCGCCCATGGCGAGATAGACCGCGCGTTCGTCTGCATCGGCGTCGATCGGGACGCTGCCGTTCGGGGAGAGCTCGATATCGGCGTAGATCGTGCCGGCATAGGTGGTGGTCGGCGCACTGGCGCCCCAGAGCGAGCCCATGATCACGCGGGCCTTCGCGCCCCCCGCATCGACGATGGGCAGGTTGGCGGCGGCGACATGCTCGAACGCCGGGTCCATCTCCTCGAACCGCTCGGGCAAGGCGAGCCAGGTCTGGATGCCCGAGAGTTCGGGGCCGGCGTCGCGTTCGGCCTGGGGCGAGCGTTCCGAATGGACGATGCCGTTGCCGGCGGTCATCAGATTGACCGCGCCGGGCTCGATCGTGGCGAAGGTGCCGATGCTGTCGCGATGGTCGATCGCGCCCGCGAAGAGATAGGTCACCGTGGCGAGGTTGATATGCGGGTGCGGGCGCACGTCGATGCCGGTGCCGGCGTCGAGATGCGCCGGACCCATCTGGTCGAAGAAGATGAACGGCCCGACCATCGTGCGCGGGCGCGAGGGCAGGGTGCGATGGACCTTGAACCCGCCGAGATCGTGCGTGGTCGGCGTGATCGTGTGGATGAAGAGATCGTCGGTCATGCGGTTTCCCCCGGGGCGGTGGCGCGGATCGCCATGGCGTGGACGCGCTCGGTCATCAGGTCGCCGAGCGCGCGGTTGACCAGGCGCTGGCGCTCGAGGCGCGACTGCCCGGCAAAGGCAGCGCTCTCGATCACCACGGTGAAATGCGATTCGCCGCTGCCGTCGTCGCCCATATGGCCGCGATGTTTCGCGCTGTCGTTGATCACGTCGAGCTTCGACGGGGCGAGCGCCGCGGTGAGGCGGGCGGCGATGAGCTGGGCGACGGGGCCGGTGGTGGGATGAGTCATCGCGCCTATATAGGCGGTTTACCCATTGGAGTTCGAGTGTCTCATCAACCCCGCAAGGATCGGCCCAATGCCCGCTTCCACGGCCGCGTGGAAGCGCCCGGCCGGCTGTGCTCGGAGCCGGGCTGCGCCGAACCCGGCGAGTTCCGTGCGCCGCTGCTCGGTGACCGGCGCCCGAGCGACCAGCCGGGCGAGTATCGCTGGCTGTGCCTCGACCACGTCCGGGCGTTCAATTCGAGCTACAACTTCTTCAGCGGGATGAGCCCCGACGAGATTCACGACGCGCAGCGGCCGCTTGCCGGCTGGGAGCGCGAGACCCGCGCCTTCGCGACCGGCGGGGCGGACCGGCCGCCGCGCTGGGCCGACTTCAGCGACCCGCTCGACGCGATCGGCGCGCGCTGGCGCCAGGCGATGCCGGCCGAGCGCAAGGACGGCAAGCCGCTGTCGGGCAAGGACCGCGAGGCGCTGAAGGCGCTGGCGCTGGATGTCGATGCGGACCGGACAGCCTTGCGGCGGCGCTATTCCGAGCTGGTGCGGAAGTATCATCCGGACCGCAATGGCGGGGATCGCAGCCATGAAGGCGCGCTGAGCCGGGTGATCGCGGCCTATCAGCAGCTCAAGGCTTCGCCGGCTTTCGCTTGATGCCAGCACGAACGGGGGAAATGAACGCTTTGAAGGGCTAGCTTCCGCAGCCCCCGCATCCGCCGCCACCGCAGCCGCCACCGTCACCGCCGCCATCCCCGCCGCCCGACGCGCCGCCGTCGCCGCTCGCCGCGCGCATCTTGTGGAAGGCGTCGAACTCCGATCCCGCCAGCACCCCGGTGCCGAACAGCGCCACCGCCAGGCCCATTTCGGCGGCGAGCGGCGCCCGGCGGACGCGGTCGGCCTCGTCGCGCGCCTGGTTCAGCGCTTCGCGGCCGGCGCGGGTGAGCTTGGGGATCGAGACGGCGCGGATGAGCGCGAGGACCGCGGTGACGATCAGCAGGATGGTGAGATAGCCCACCGGCCGGTCGCGCGCGTCGCCGATGAACCACTTGGTCGCGCCGAACACCAGCAGGGTGAGGTAGGGCAGCAGCGCCCAGTAGCGCAGGTTGCTGCGCTCGCCGCGGGTGAGCATCAGCCCCAGATGCTGGAGCCTTTCGAGCAGCGTGTCCGCGGCCGGCCGCAGCGTGCGCTCGATCCGCGCCCAGTCGAGCGGCGGTGAGAGCGCGAGGACGCTGTTCTCCGCCGAGGTCGCGCCGTTGCGCAGGACGACATCGAGCTTGTTCCCGCCGTTCATCGCCAGCGCGCGTCCGGCGAGCAGCCGGGCGACGATCCCGTCGGCGAAGCGCGTGCGTCCGCCGGCGAGATAGGCGAGCTGGTCGGGATCGCGCACCATCTGGCGGCGGCCTTCGGGCAGCAGCCGCAGCGGGATGACGATCCCGGCGATCACGACGATCGCCAGCAGGATGATGTAGAGGGTGAGAAAGGGTCCGCCGGTCCAGTCAAAGGGGCCGAGAGACATAAGAGGTCACTCCCTTGGTTGGTTCGGCGAAGCCGAACCGGTTGCGGCGCCGGCCCGCTCCCCCACCCGGCTACCCACAGGATATTGGCGTTGGGTGGCCGGGCGGAGGGGCGGGAGGGGGGCGAGGTTCAGCACTATTGCTGAACCCACAGAAAGAGCGCGAGCGCGATCAGCCCGATGAACGCGAGCAGGAGCAGCGCGGCCTGCAGGCGCGAAAGGATGAACGCGTCGCGCGGATGCACCCGCCGCGCGCGGGGATCGTCCACCAGCCGCCGCGCGGCCGATGGCCAGATGTCGGAAGGAGGCGCCGCTTCGAACGCCGCCTCGTAGCGGGCCAGGGTATCGGCATATTGGCGGAAGAAGCGATGCTGCTCGTCGGGACCGCCGGCGGTTGGGCCGTGGTGCAGCGGCCT
Source organism: Sphingomonas sp. (assembly GCF_039595165.1). Taxonomy (GTDB): domain Bacteria; phylum Pseudomonadota; class Alphaproteobacteria; order Sphingomonadales; family Sphingomonadaceae; genus Sphingomonas. The sequence continues at coordinate 8,363 of NZ_JBCNMA010000094.1, read as the reverse complement.
GCCCAGGACATCGGGGCAGAAACGCTCCCAATAGTCGCGGGTATAGGTGAGGTGGAGATGCCAGGCCTGGTCGACCGCGTCGGATGGGGTGACCTGGCCTTCGCCCGTCACCGCAAGGAAGACGAAGCGGCGATACTCCTCGACCACCCGCGCCGCTTTCGCCGCGCTCCAGCCATTGTCGCGCGCGAGCCGCGCGGCAAAGGGGAGCGCTGCTTCGGGGGGACCAAATTCGTAACTGGAAAGCCGTTGCCAGACCGGGTGTCCGGCGAGTGAGGCGGGGACGGAGTCCGCTTCGCGCATCTGATCTCCTATTATCATAATAGGAGATTTTGTCAAGTTGGGCGGGCTTGGAGAACCTGCTCGCCACCCGGGTCAAGCCCGGAGTGATGAGTCGTTCTGGCGGGTGAAGCGGTTGTTGGCGTTGCCCTATTTCGGCGCGACCAGGCCGAAGGCGGCGCCTTGCGGATCGGTGGCGAAGAACAGGCGCTCGCCGCCCGGGACCTCCATCGGGTCGTGGAACGGGGTGCCGCCGAGCTCCTTCACCTGGGCAAAGGCGGCGTCGATGTCGGGAACGCGGAAGTAGAAGTTCCAGGCGACCGGATTCTCCGCCTTCTCGCGCGGCATCATCGCGCCCCACATCTCGCCGCCGCCGCCGCCCTTGAGGAAGCTGTAGTCGCCCCAGGGCATCGGCATCGCGCCGTCCTTCTGCCAGCCGAACACCTGACTGTAGAAGCCGAACGCCGCGGCATCGTCGGTGGTTTGGAGCTCGTTCCAGCTGGCCTTGCCGAGCTCTCTCCGGCCATAGGCCTTGCTCGCCTCGGGCGAGCTGCCGCGCATGACGTAGAAATGCGCGCCCTGCGGATCCTCGACCATCGCCATGCGGCCGACGCCCTCGAGATCGGTGGCCGGCATGTGCACCTTGCCGCCGAGCGATTCGATCTTCGCGACGGCCGCATCGACGTCGTCGACGCCGACATAGCCGAGCCAGGCGGGAGCGGTCGGCATCGGATTCTTCATGATCCCGGCGACATTGTCCGCACCGGCCGACAGGATGTTGTAGTCCATCTCGGCGCTCGGGAACTTGCTCGCCGTCCACCCGGCGATCCGGCCGTAGAAATCGATCGCGGCATCCGGGTCGGTGGTGAGCAGTTCGTACCAGATCCAGCTTCCGTGCGGGTTTGTCATGGGGGAATCTCCTGCTGGGGGATTTAGCTCTGCCAAGCGTGATCCTTCCCCGCCAGGGGGAGGTGTCAGCCGCAGGCTGACGGAGGGGGAGGACGCAACAAACCAGGTTTGGGAGTCCTCCCCCTCCGTCACGCTTCGCGTGCCACCTCCCCCTGGCGGGAGAGGATAAGCATGTTGTCGTTCCCTATTTCTGGGCCGCAGAGGGGCCAGTTCAGTTGGCGGTGTCGAGGATCGGCGCGAAGCCGCCCCACATCATCCGCTGGCCATCGAACGGCGGCTGCTCCTGCTTCTGCATCCGCTCGTCCTTCATCAGCTTCTCCCAGCCGGCGTCGCGGGTCGCCTTGTCGGGCCACTCGATCCAGCTGTAGACCACCGCCTCATCGTCCTTCTTGAGCGTCGCGCGGTTATAGTCGGTCTTGCTGCCGTCGGGCGTGTCCTCGCCCCACGCCTCGACCACGCGCAGCGCGCCGAATTCCTTGAAGACGCCGCTCATCTTCTGCGCCAGCTCGCGATAGGCTTCGCGGTTCGCCTTGGGCACCGGCAGCACATAGCCGTCGAGATAGGTGGCGCCTTCCGAGGAGCCCTCGTCGACGATCGGCTCGAAGCCGGCGAAGATCATGCGGCTGCCGTCGAACGGCATGTCCTTCATCATCTCGGCCGAGTTGGGATCGTTCATCATCTTCTCGTTGGCGGCGTCGCGCGTCGCCTTGTCGGGATATTCGAGCCAGCTGAACAGCACGGTCTCGTCGTCCTTGAGGTCGACCGACTTCTTGAGGTCGTTGACCTTGCCGTCGGGCACGTCGTCGCCCCAGGCTTCGACGAACCGGGTCGCGCCGAGGCCGCGGAACAGCTCGACGGCGCCCTCGGCGTGCTTCTTGTACACGTCCTTGTTGGCGGTCGGGACGGGGGTGAGGAATCCTTCGACGTAAGTCATCATCTCTCTCCTTGGGTTCCGGTTCAGGCCGCGGCGGCCGGGGTCGGCTTGAAATCGGCGAGCTGCGCGGCGAGGGCGGCCTTGAACGCGGGCCGGGCGATGGCGCGCTGGAGATAGTCCATCAGCACCGGCCGGTCCTCGATCAGGCCACTTCCCTCGGCGAGCCGCAGCACGCTGCCCATCGCGATGTCGGCGATGCTGAACGTCCCGGCGAGCCACTCGCGACCCGCCATCGCGTCGGCGAGGCGGTCGAAGCGCTTGCCGGCCTCGGCCATCAGGCTGGGACGGCGCAGCTCGGCCCATTGCTCGCCGGCCGAGAAGATCTCGACGTTCGACAGCTCGAACAGATGCGGCTCGACGCTGTTATAGGCGGCGAACAGCCAGCTGATCGCGGTGGCCCGGGCCTGGGGATCGCGCGGCAGCAGCCGCTCGTCCTTCTCGCCGAGATGCAGCAGGATCGCGCCGCTCTCGAACATGCGGATTCCCTGCTCCCCGTCGACCAGCGCCGGCACCTGGCCCCAGGGCTGTTCCTGGAAATAGGTGTCGGGGCGCGGCCCGGCGGCATTGAGCAGGCGCATCGAATAGGGCAGCCCGATCTCCGCGCACGCCCAGCGCGGGCGCAGGTCGCGGACGAAGCCCTTGGCGAAATCGGGCACCCAGTCGAAGCCCGTGATCTCCACGGTCATGGTCGTTCTCCTTGTTCGGCGCGCAGCGCTCAGGCGGGCACGCTCTCGCCGGCCGCGGCGGCCTCGACCTTGGCGATGTCGATCTTCTGCATCGTCATCATCGCGTCCATCGCGCGCTTGCTGGCGGCGGGATCGGGGTTCTGCCAGATCAGCTCCATCAGGCGCTTCGGCGTGATCTGCCAGCTGACGCCCCATTTGTCCTTGCACCAGCCGCAGGCGCTTTCCTTGCCGTCATTGTCGACGATCGCGTTCCACAGCCGGTCGGTCTCTTCCTGATCTTCGGTCATGATCATGAAGCTGACCGCCTCGGTCTGCGGGAAGATCGGGCCGCCGTTGAGGCCGATGAACTTCTGGCCCGCCACCTCGAACTCGACCGTGATCACCTCGCCGGCCTTTTGCGAAGGCGTGTCGGCCGGAGTCTTCTGCACCGCGGTGACGCGGCTGTCGGGCAGTACCGAGGCGTAGAAGTTGGCGGCTTCCTCGGCGGTATGATTGTACCAGATACAGGTCACGAGCTTGGTCATCGTCTCTCTCCTTGAAATCCAGTGCCGAAAACGTGTCGGACTCGGCGGGGGTATTCCGCCAATATTTTTCGATGAACGGCCCGGCGTTGCGGTCGGGCGAAGGTCGGTCGGCCGAAGCGGGCGGTCAGGCGAACGGGCCGGTGCTGTTGAGCGCGCCGTGACCCAGCATCGCCGCCGTGGTGATGCAGAATGCGGCGACGCCGATGGCGACGCTCTGGGCGACCGGCAGATACTCGCGGAACAAATTGCGCATCGGACTTCTCCATTCGGGGGCGGCGGAGGGGCCGCGAATCGCTTGCTTGATCTTGATGCGCGACTCAGTTATAAAAAGCAACCATGAAGTTAGAAAAAGTGACTCAAGAGGAAAAAATGGCGGAAAAGCGCTGGTACGACGATGCGTGCGGTACCGCCTTGGCGCTGGAATTCCTCGGCGAGCGTTGGTCGATGCTGATCGTGCGCGAGCTGATGCTGGGGCCGCGCCGCTTCGGCGAGCTCAAGGCCGACCTCACGGGAATCAGCGCCAACGTGCTGACCCAGCGGCTCGAGAGCCTCGAGCGTGCCGAGATCCTGACGCGGCGCAAATTGCCGCCCCCGGCGAATGTGCAGGTCTACGAGCTGACGCCGTGGGGCTATGAAAGCGAGCCGATCTTCCAGACGATGGGCCGCTGGGCGACGCGCTCGCCGCGGCACGACCCGACGCTGCCGCTCTCGCCGGTGTCGGCGATGCTGTCGCTGCGCACGATGATCCGCCGCGACCGGCCGGCGGACCTGCGCATGACGCTGGTGTTCCGCTTCCCGACCGCCTCGTTCATCGGCCGTCTCGACCAGGACGATCTGGTGATCGAGCGCGGCGAGACCAGCGACGCCGATGTCGTGTTCGAGACCGATCCGACGCGGTTCGTCACCCTGATGTACGGCAAGTGGCCCTTCGAGGAATCGGAGGCCGAAGGCCGGCTGCGGCTCGGCGGCGACCGTGCGCTGGCGCAGAAGTTCGTCGACCTGTTCGCGCTGCCCGAAAAGCTCGGTCAGAGCGACTAAGCCGTCGCGCGAATGATGCTGCGTGGCACAAGCATCTCGACTTGGCACCGCGCACGGGGCTAGGGACTGCGGCGACTCTGCGAAAGCCCTGTGATGACCGACATCCCCAACACCCAGCCCGACAGCCGGGAAACCACGATCCTCGAAGCGCCCGACAAGCAGGTCCAGGTGCGCGACCTGTTCGGCATCGACATCGACATGGAGGTGCCGGCGTTCAGCGAGGCGGACGAGCGCGTGCCCGATCTCGATCCGGCCTATGTGTTCGACCCGGACACCACGCTCGCGATCCTGGCGGGCTTCGCGCACAATCGCCGCGTGATGATCCAGGGCTATCACGGCACCGGCAAGTCGTCGCACATCGAGCAGGTGGCGGCGCGATTGAACTGGCCGTGCATCCGCATCAACCTCGACGCGCATATCAGCCGCATCGACCTGATCGGGCGCGACGCGATCGTGCTCAAGGACGGGCAGCAGGTCACCGAGTTCCGCGAGGGGCTGCTGCCCTGGGCGCTGCAGACGCCGACGGCTCTGGTGTTCGACGAATATGACGCGGGCCGGCCGGACGTGATGTTCGTGATCCAGCGCGTGCTCGAGACCGAGGGCAAGCTGACCCTGCTCGACCAGAACCGCGTGATCCGGCCGAACCCGTGGTTCCGCCTGTTCTCGACCGCCAACACGGTGGGCCTGGGCGACACGAGCGGGCTCTATCACGGCACGCAGCAGATCAACCAGGGCCAGATGGACCGCTGGAACATCGTGGTGACGCTGAACTACCTCCCCGCCGCGACCGAGGCGCAGATCGTGCTCGCCAAGAGCGGCGAATATGACAAGCCGGGCGGCAAGGAACTGGTCGAGAACATGGTGCGCGTCGCCGACCTGACGCGCCGCGGCTTCATCAACGGCGACATCTCGACCGTGATGAGCCCGCGCACCGTGATCACCTGGGCGCAGAACACCGAGATCTTCAAGGATCCGGGCTTCGCCTTCCGTCTGTCGTTCCTCAACAAGTGCGACGAGGCGGAGCGCGCGCTGGTCGCGGAATACTACCAGCGCGTGTTCGGCAAGGACCTGCCCGAGAGCGTGGTGGGGAAGGCGAATTGAGATTGGGTTGTCCGTTTCAGCAGAGCTGAAACGGTTGCGGCACCGGCCCGCTCCCCCACCCGGCCACCCAACGGCAGTATCTTATGGGTGGCCGGGTGGGGGAGCGGGCCGGCGCCGCCTCAGCGAAGCTGAAAACGCCTATTCAAGCGTCAGCACCACCACCGATGCCGGCGGCAGCGTGACCGACAGCCCGGCCTGATCGATCCGCGCGCCGTCGAACGGCTGCGGGCGGACACGGTCGGGCGCGTCGAAGCTGTTGTGCGCCGTCACTTGCGGCGCGGTCAGGACGAGGCCGCTCGCGCGCGTCGCGGCGAGGCCCTGGATCGCGCTGGTCACGCTCGCCGGGCGGTTGGGGTCGGTGTTGACCAGCGCGACATGGACCTTCCCGTCGGTGCCCCGCGCCGCAGTCGCGCTGACCGCGGGCAGCGCCCACTGGTCCTTGTGATACCAGCTGGTCTTGACCTCCATTGGCAGGAACACGGCGTCCTGGAACGGGCGGTACATGTGGAAGACGTGATAGGTCGGCGTCAGCACCATCTTCGCCCCATCGGTCAGGATCATCGCCTGGAGCACGTTGACCATCTGGGCGATGTTGCTCATCCGCACGCGATCGGCGTGGCGGGTGAAGATGTTGATGTTGAGCGCCGCGACGATCGCGTCGCGCATCGTGTTCTGCTGGTAGAGGAAGCCGGGATTGGTGCCGGGCTCGACATCGTACCAGGTGCCCCATTCATCGACCGCGAGGTTCACGCGCTTTTCGGGATCATATTTGTCCATGATCGCCGAATGCTTGGTGACCAGCTCCTCCATCTGCAGCGTCTTGTGGAGGGTGCGGGCATATTCCTCCTCGTCGAAACGGGTCGCCGATCCCTTCTTCTGCCAGGTGCCGGGGACGGTGTAGTAATGGACGCCGATGCCGTCGAACTTGCGCCCGGCCTCGCGCATCATGACCTCGGTCCAGTTATAGTCGAACGAGTTGGCGCCGCTCGCGATCTTGGCCGGGCGGTTGCCCTGCGGCGCCTTGATGAACTCGCCATAGCGCCGCGTCAGGTCCGCGGCATATTCGGGACGCATGCTGCCGCCGCAGCCCCATAGCTCGTTGCCGATGCCGAAATAGGGGAGCTTCCACGGCTGTTTGCGGCCGTTCTTCGCGCGCAGGTCGGCGAGGGTCCCGGCAGGCGCGGTCATATATTCGACCCACTCGGCCATTTCCTGCGGCGTACCGTTGCCGACATTGCCCGAGACATAGGCCTCGGCGCCGATCAGCTCGGCGAAGTCCATGAACTCGTGCGTGCCGAAGGCATTGTCCTCGGTCACGCCGCCCCAATGGGTGTTGACCTTGACCGGGCGCTGGCCGCGCGGGCCGATGCCTTCGCGCCAGTGATATTCGTCGGCGAAGCAGCCGCCAGGCCAGCGCACGACGGGCACGCGCAGGTCCTTGAGCGCGGCCACGACGTCGTTGCGATAGCCGCGTGTGTTGGGAACCTTCGACTTGGGGCCGACCCACACGCCGCCATAGATGCCGGTGCCGAGATGCTCGGCGAACTGGCTGAAGATGCGGCGATCGATCCTGGCGCCCGGCTTGTCGGCGCGCAACGTGGCGGTGGCGCCGGGCGACGCGGGTGCCGCCTGCTGCGCGAGCGCGGGAATAGTTGGACAAATCACGAGCCCCGCGAGCAGCAGCGCGGCAAGGCCGGATCGATACGCCATCTCCATCTCCCCTCGGTTCTTCATCATATAGTGGAATATTTGTCTGATTATTGGGATAAGTCGGGAAGCGCAACGGTCAATTCGGGCGGTGACGGCTTTTGGACCGGCGCGCGCTTTGATAGGGGTCGCAGCCCATGGCCAGCGACTCCCCCCTCGACCAGTTCCGATCCGTCCTCACGGGGGCTTCGCGCGCGATCGCGCACGAGCCGGAGATCGAGCTCGCCTTCACCGCCGACGCGCCGGCGCAGTCGGGGCGCAACATCAAGGTGCCGATGCCCGGCCGCAACCTGCCGCCCGAGCAGGTCGCCGAGGCGCGCGGCTTCGCCGACGGCTTCGCGCTGCGCATGCGGCTGCACGACGGCGCCACGCATCTGAAGGCCGCGCCCAAGGAAGCGGTGGCGCGCGCGGTGTTCGATGCGGTTGAGACGGCCCGCGTCGAAGCGCTGGGGTCGCGCGGCTATGCCGGGATCGCCGACAATCTCGACCGCGCGCTCGAGATGCGCATGCGCTCCGACCCGATCAGCCGGGCGCGGACCCGCGACGAGGTGCCGCTGTCGACTGCGATCCAGCTGATGGTGCGCGAGCGGCTGACCGGACGCGAGGCACCGGGTGACGCGGCGCTGGGGCTGGCGCTGGTGCGCGACTGGATCGAGGACAAGGGCGGCGCCGACCTCGATGCGCTGGCGCTGGCGATCGACGACCAGGCCGCGTTCGCCCGGCTGGTCGGCAACCTGCTCGAGGATCTCGAGCTGACCGAGGGCGAACTGCTTCCCGACGAAGCCGATGAAGGCGGCGGCGAGGACGAGGGGACCGAGGAGCAGGAGCAGGACGAGGGCGAGGACGGCGAGCAGGAGAGCGACGCCGGCGAGGGCGACGTCGAGGCGCGCGGCGAGCAGCGCGAGGCCGAGACCGAGGACGGCCAGGAGAGCGAGCAGGAACAGGGCGAGTTCGACGATACCGACGGCGAGCCCGGCGACGAGGGCGAGGAGGGCATGATGCCCGTCCGCCCCAACCGTCCCTGGTCCGACCTGCCGCCGCAGTTCGACTACAAGACCTTCACCACGCAATATGACGAGGTGATCGCCGCGACCGAGCTGTGCGACGAGGAGGAGCTGGAGCGGCTGCGCGCCTATCTCGACCAGCAACTCGTGCACCTGCAGGGCGTGGTGACCAAGCTCGCCAACC
>NZ_JBCNMA010000093.1:0-13256 GCF_039595165.1 Sphingomonas sp. | reverse complement strand
TGGTGTACTGGACACCGTTTCTGACGGGGCCGAACCAGGATCGACGTGTGTTGAAAAGCGCTGTTTTCGTTCGGAATGGGACCACCGCGACGGCCCATACACACAAGTGCCAACGATAACGAAGCACTCGCTATTGCGGCGTAATCCCACGGCTTAACGGCCTAAGATTACTCTAAAATGCGCGGTTGGACCGCACCGGGCAACAGAAGCGGATTCCAGCGGTACGGGGAGCACCGGGCAACAGAAGCTCCCCACTCATCTTTCTCGTGCGAGCCGCTCCTCCTCCCGGCTGAACGCCGTGACGCCCTTGCTGTCCGGCTGCGTCGCAGTGGCGAAGAACGCCACGCCCGTGCCGCGCTTGCGGTCGATCCACAGCCCCGACCGCAGCCCATAGGCCTCGCCCGCATGGCCGACATGCACGCGGCCGTCGCCAAACAGGTCATCCGCGCACCCTTCGCGGCGGGTCGGCAGCGTCGTCACCGCCAGCCCGTACTGGCAGTAAAAGCCATTCGAGGTGTCGCCATTGGCGCCATCGAACCGCCACGCCACGCGCTCCAGCTCGGCGATCGATCCCCGCTTCAGGAAGCGCCCGCCGCCCTGCAGCAGCATCCGCCCGATCGCCGCGAGGTCGCGCATCGAGGCACGCAGCCCGCCCTGCGGCGAGAACAGCGCGCCATTCTCCCCCAGCCGGTATCCGGCAAGATCGCACCCCGTCTTGACGATCACCGGACAGTGCGGCCGCTTGCCGCCGAGATCGTCCAGCGCGACCTCGCCGGTCGAACGATACAGCACAACGTGCCGGGCGATCTTCGCGTCGCTGCAGGTCGACCAGTTGAAGCACGCATCGAGCTCGAGCGGCGCCAGCACCAGCCGCTGCATCAGCCGGTCGAAGCGCTCGCCGCCCGCCTTCTCCATCACGCTCGCGATCACCGGGAAGCCGATATTGGCATAGCGGAAATAGGTCCCCGGCCGATGCCCCGCGTCCCATGCCTCGGGCCGCACCACCATGCCGGCCAGCCGCTCGCCGAGCGGCACGCGATACTCAGCGGGATCGATCAGCCCGGAGCGATGCGAGAGCAGCTGCCGCAGCGTCACTGCCGCATCGGGAAAGGCCGGGTTGCGCACGCGCCAGCCCAGCACCTCGCTCACGTCGCGGTCGAGGTCGAGCTGCCCCGCCTCCACCATCCGCATCACGCCGAGCGCGACGACCAGCTTGGAAATGCTCGCGACCCGCACCGGATCGTCGGCCGTGACGTGACGGCCGGTCGCCCGGTCAGCGGCGCCAGAGGCATGCACGCCGGTCTCGCCGCGCAAGTCGAAGGCGACCCGAACTTCCGCCGGCGCGGCAGCGGCGGGCCTGGAGATCGCGGCGAAGCCGGCCAGCGCGAGCAACAGGAGCAGATGGCGCATCGCGCGATGATGGCGGGGGCCGGCGCGCCTCGCCAGCCCCTGCGCATGCGTCAGGCGGCGGCGCCCTTGAGCGAGGCCATGTCGATCACGAAGCGGTATTTGACGTCGCCCTTGACCATCCGGTCATAGGCGGCGTCGATGTCCTGCATCGCGATCATCTCGATGTCGGCGGTCAGGCCGTGTTCCTGGCAGAAATCGAGCATCTCCTGCGTCTCGGCGATCCCGCCGATCAACGAGCCCGCGATCGCGCGGCGGCGGAACACCAGGTTCGTCACCGACGGCGAGGGGTGCGCATGCTCGGGCACGCCGACCAGCGTCAGCGTGCCGTCGCGCTTGAGCAGCGCGGTGAAGGCGTCGAGATCGTGGCTCGCCGCCACCGTGTTGAGGATGAAGTCGAAGCTGTTGGCGTGCGCGACCATTTCCTCGGCATTGCGCGACACGACCACCTCGTGCGCGCCCAGCGCCAGCGCGTCGGTGCGCTTGCTCTCCGAGGTGGTGAAGGCGACGACATGCGCGCCCATCGCCGCGGCGATCTTGACGCCCATATGGCCGAGCCCGCCGATGCCGACCACGCCGACCTTCTTGCCCGGCCCAGCGCCCCAATGCTTGAGCGGCGAATAGGTGGTGATGCCGGCGCACAGCAACGGCGCCACCGCGGCGAGATCTTTCTCGTCATGGCCGATCCGGAGCACGAAGCCCTCCTTGACCACGATCTTGTCCGAATAGCCGCCAAAGGTGTGGCCACCGAGATGCGCGTCCGGCCCATTATAGGTGCCGACGAAGCCGGTGCCCTCGCAATATTGCTCCTCGCCGTCGTGGCACGACGGGCAGGCGCCGCAGCTGTCGACCATGCAGCCGACCCCGACGAGGTCGCCGACCGCGAACTTGGTCACGGCGCCGCCGACCGCGGTCACCCGCCCGACGATCTCATGGCCGGGGACGCAGGGGAACAGCGTGCCGTCCCATTCGCTGCGCGCGGTGTGCAGGTCCGAATGGCAGACGCCGCAGAACAGGATGTCGATCGCGACGTCGTCGGGCTGAACGTCGCGACGATCGAAGCTGAACGGGACGAGCGGGGTGGTCGCCGATTGCGCGGCATAGGCCAGGGCTGGGCTGGGCATGGGAAGGTCCCTTTTTGTCGGAGGAATGGGGCGGCGGCGCATATCGGTACGTCCCCGTCACCACGCCAGAGGCGCGGGCACGGTTGCATAAAAAACAATCGCGCCCGCGCCATGCCCGTCCGCTCCCTGGCGCTCAGTACATCGGGCGTCCGCAGTTATAGGCGGGCACCCGGCCCGTGCCCGATCCGACGAAACCCGAATAGCGCACGTCGTCCTGCGCCAGCGCGTTCAGATATTCCTCGATGTTGGGATAGCCGTCGCCATCCTTGTCGTCGTTGGCGTCCCAGACATTGGGGTTGGTGTTGGTGAAACGGCGCTCCCAGTCGTCGGGCATGCCGTCATTGTCGGTGTCGGTCTTGGCGGCGCCCTGCGTCAGGCTCGCCCAGCCGCCGGCCTGCGCCACGCTCGACGCCCAGGTCGACGCGAACAGCCAGGGCGATGCGTCGCAGGTGCGCAGATCGTCGATATAGAGCGCGTCGACATTGTCGCGGCACGCGCCGTCGCGACAGCGGTCCGCCCCGGCATAGGCCATCACGTCGCGCAACGCCTGCTCGGGCGATGTGATCTTGGCGGGGTCGAACATCAGCGACCGGCCGGGCGCGAGCGCGTAGCTCGTGTTCTGCACCACGCCCAGACCGTTGCGCGAGCAATCCGCGATCCCCGCCGGCGTCACCGCGCAGATCGTCGAGGGCGCGACATGGTCGATGAAACCCGCGGCATTGACGAAGGGATCGGTGACGGTCGATCCGAACTGGCCGGCGATCCGTGTGCGCGGCGTCACATTGTCGCGGGCGTAGATGCTGAAGCCGAAGCCCGACGCGCCGCCCGGCGTGTAGAGCGCCATCAGATAATTGCCGTCGCTCGCATTGTAGCGTGGCCCGCGCAAGTTCACGTTGCCGATGTAATTGGCGTAGACGCTGCCGAACTGGTTGGAGATCAGCCCGCTCTCCGAGATGAAGTCGTAGACCACGTTGTTGAAGACGTCGGTCTGGCCGGTATTGCCCGCGGCCGCCGGGTTGGTGCCCACCGCGATGTTGATCCCGCGCTGGTCGCCATGCTGAGTCAGATTGTGCGCGATGGTGACGTTGTTGGCCGGCTTGAGGAAGAACGTCTTGCAGTGCAGCGACGAGCTGTGCCCCGCGTTGAGGCAGATGTTGGGCCCGATGATCGACCATTGGATCGTGCAATTCTCGCACGCCGTGTCCAGGCTCTCGTCGGTGCCGAACATGGTCGAGACATGGTCGATGATCTGGAAGCTGGTACCCTGCAGCCGGATCGGATCGCCGTTGTCCGACGACCGCCCGGGATGCTCGCCGAGCCGTGTGCGGACATGGCGCAGGATCATGTGATTGCCGCCGCGCCGCGTGTCGATCAGTGAATCGACCGGATTGTAGCTGGCGCCGAGCCGGAACTCGATGCCGCCGGGCGAGGTCTGGCCGGCGATGTAGATCTTGGGCGTGGTGATCTGCGCCGGCGATTGCAGGACGATCGCGCCGGCGACGTCGAACACGCAATAGCGCGGCCGCCCGGCGGGGATCGCATAGGGCGTGGTGACGGCGAGCGCGAGCGCGCATTCGCGATAGCTGATCTTCCCGTCATTGGGGTTGGCGACGTCGTCGAGCGTGTCGATCTTGTAGACCACGGCATTGGTCGCGCGGACGCTGGTGGCGCGGCCGAAGCCGACTGCTGTGGGGAAGGCGAGCGGATGCAGGCCCCGGTCGGGGATGCCGCCATCGTCGGGGTTGGCGAAGGCCGCCGCGGCGCCGGTGACCGGCGGCGCACCCTGCACCGTCACCGTCGCCGTTCCCGCGACCGGGCCCGAGCCGAAGGTGCAGCTCAGCGTATAGTTGGTCGTCGCGCCCGGGCTGACCGTGACGCTGCCGCTCGCCGCCTGCGCGCCATTGAATCCGGCGCCCCCGCTGGCGGTACAGCTGGTCGCGCCGGCCGAACTGGTCCAGCTGAGCGTGGTCGACGCACCGGGCGCGACGGTGGCGGGCGAGGCCGTGAGGGTGACGGTGCCGGTCGGCGTCGGCGTCGGTGAAGAGGGGGTGGGGGTCGGTACCGGCGTCACCACGCCGCCGGAGTTGCTGTCGCTTCCGCCGCCACCGCTGCAGCCGGCCAGGAGCAAGACGAGCGCGAGCGCCACGTGCAACCCCGCAAGCCGATCCCTTCGTAGATCGGATCGTGCCATCTTATGTACCCACAACTTTCCCGTGCCCTAGATCGAGATCGCTTCTAGTCGCGCCGGTAAGTGCCAACCAGTTGGCCAAAGGGACATGAAGTCGGGTGTCGCGACCCCGTCGATTCATGTCCGGAATGACAAGACTTCGCTCGCAAACAAGCGTCGAACGCGACCAACTTGTTATTGAATCCGCTGGTCGCGCGGATCGAACCTTTGGCCGCTTCTCGGCGCCGACAGAAAAAGGGCCCCGGTTTCCCGGAGCCCTTTTCGGTTCAGCCTGAGGCTTGTGGGTCTCAGTCGTCGCCGCCGGTCAGGAACGCCGGCAGACCGATGTCCTCGCCGCCTTCGTCCTTGCTCTCGGAGCGCTCGCGCCGCGGACCGCGGTCGCCGCGCGGGCCACGATCACCGCCGCCTTCGCGGCGCGGGCCACGGTCGCGGTCGCCACCACGCCCGCCGTCACGGCGACGGTCGCCGCGGTCGCCGCGGTCGCCACGATCGCCGCGCGGTTCACGCGGCTCGCGCGCCGGGCGCGTGTCCTCGAGCTCTTCGCCGGTCTCCTGGTCGACGACGCGCATCGACAGGCGGACCTTGCCGCGCTGGTCGATCTCGAGCACCTTGACCTTGACTTCCTGGCCTTCGCTGAGGACGTCCGAGACCTTCTCGACGCGCTCGTTCTTGATCTCCGAGACGTGGACGAGCCCGTCCTTGCCGCCCATGAAGTTCACGAACGCGCCGAAATCGACGAGGTTGACGACCTTGCCGTTGTAGATCTTGCCGACCTCGGCCTCTTCGACGATGCCCTTGATCCAGTTCATCGCGGCTTCGATCTGCGACACGTCCGACGAGCTGATCTTGATCACGCCCTCGTCGTCGATGTCGACCTTGGCGCCGGTGGTGGCGACGATCTCGCGGATCACCTTGCCGCCCGTGCCGATGACGTCGCGGATCTTCGACTTGTCGATCTGCATCGTCTCGATGCGCGGCGCGTGGGCCGAGAGCTCGGTGCGGGCTTCGCCCAGCGCCTTGGCCATCTCGCCCAGGATGTGCGCGCGGCCTTCCTTGGCCTGGTTGAGCGCCGCCTCGAAGATCTCCTTGGTGATGCCGGCGATCTTGATGTCCATCTGCATCGTGGTGATGCCTTCGGACGTGCCCGCCACCTTGAAGTCCATGTCGCCGAGGTGATCCTCGTCGCCGAGGATGTCGCTGAGGATCGCGTAGTCCTTGCCCTCGAGGATCAGGCCCATCGCGATGCCCGAGACCGGGCGCTTGATCGGCACGCCGGCGTCCATCATCGCGAGCGACCCCCCGCACACCGACGCCATCGACGACGAGCCGTTCGACTCGGTGATGTCGCTGGTCAGGCGGATCGTGTAGGGGAACTCGTCCTTGGTCGGCAGCACCGGGTGCAGCGCGCGCCACGCCAGCTTGCCATGGCCGACTTCGCGGCGGCCCGGCGCGCCGAAGCGGCCGACTTCACCGACCGAATAGGGCGGGAAGTTATAGTGCAGCATGAAATGCTGGTAGCTGAGCCCGTTCAGGCCATCGATCATCTGCTCGGCGTCCTTGGTGCCGAGCGTGCAGGTGGCGATGGTCTGAGTCTCGCCGCGGGTGAACAGCGCCGAGCCGTGCGCGCGCGGGAGGAAGTGCGTCTCCGCCACGATCGGGCGGATCTGCGTGGTCGAGCGGCCGTCGATACGGATGCCGTCCTTGAGGATCGCGCCGCGGACGATGTCGGCCTCGAGCTTCTTCACGAGCTTGAGGGTGCCGAGATACTGGGCCGGGTCGCTTTCCTTGAGGTCGGCGAACAGCTCGCGCGCCTTGGTCCGCGCTTCGTTGATCGCGTCCTGGCGAGCCGACTTGTTGGTCAGCTTGTACGCGGCGGCGAGGTCCTTGCCGATCGCGTCCTTCAGCTTCTTCATGGTCGCGGACTTGTCCTCGACCTTGTCCAGCTCCCACGGCTCCTTGGCGGCCTGCTCGGCGAGCTTGACGATCGCCTTGATCACCTCGCGGCACGCATCGTGCGCGAACAGCACGGCGCCGAGCATGACCTCTTCCGACAGCTCATTGGCTTCGGATTCGACCATCATCACCGCGTCGTAGGTGGCGGCGACGACGAGGTCGAGGTCGCCCTCGGCAACCTGCTCGTCGGTCGGGTTGAGGATATACTCGCCGTTCAGGTAACCGACGCGCGCGGCGCCGATCGGGCCCATGAAGGGGACGCCCGAGATGGTCAGCGCCGCCGAGGCGGCGACCATCGCGAGGATGTCCGGCTCGTTCTCGCCGTCATAGCTCAGCACCTGAGCGATGGCGTTGATCTCGTTGTAGAAACCTTCCGGGAAGAGCGGGCGGATCGGGCGGTCGATGAGACGCGAGACCAGCGTCTCCTTCTCCGTCGCGCCCCGCTCGCGCTTGAAGAAGCCGCCGGGGATGCGTCCCGCGGCCGAATACTTCTCCTGATAGTGGACGGTGAGCGGGAAGAAGTCCTGCCCTTCCTTCACGGTCTTCGCGGCGGTGACGGCGCACAGCACCACGGTCTCGCCGAGCGTCGCCATGATGGCGCCGTCGGCCTGGCGGGCAACCTTGCCCGTTTCGAGTGTCAGGGTCTGTCCGCCCCACTCGATCGATACGGTCTTCTTGTCGAACATTTGATTTCCTTTGGACCGGACGCCCTATGCGCCCGGGGCCTGTGTGCGAGCTGTCCGGCTCGCGCGGTGCGGGGTGATTTCACCCCTTTTCAGGGCTTCGGCCGGATCGCCTCGGCCCCAAGGGTTCCGGGCATGCGCCCGGCATTGCAAAAAGGCGACCCGAAGGCCGCCTTTCCGGTTACTTGCGAAGGCCGAGCTTCGCGATGAGTGCGGTGTAGCGCTCCCCATCCTTCTTGCGAAGATAGTCGAGAAGGCTGCGACGCTTGTTGACCAGCATGAGCAGGCCGCGGCGCGAGTGATTGTCCTTGGCGTGGCCCTTGAAGTGCTCGGTCAGGTTCTGGATCCGCTCGGTGAGGATCGCCACCTGGACTTCGGGGCTGCCGGTGTCGCCGCCAGCGCGGCCATGTTCCTTGATGAGCGCTTCCTTGCGCTCGGGCGTGATCGACATGTGTTTTCCTTCGACATCATGGCTTACAGGTTGAAGCCGCGGACGACACGGACGTCTCCGTCCGAAACCTCGACCAGCGCAACCGGCGTGTCGCCGTCCAGCGCGAAGTGTTGGCCATCGACAGCGGCGATCCCGACCAGCTTTTGCCCCTGGCGGAGCAGTCCTGCCTGATCGGGGGTGAGGGATAGAGCCGGGATGTCGTCCAGCCCCGCCCTCAACGGCAGGAGGCAATCTTCAAGCCGCTGGCCCTTAGCGGCATCGGCCAGTTTGTCCAGCGAAATCGCGGAATCGAGCGTGAACGGGCCCGCCTTGACCCGGCGGAGCATCGTCACATGCCCGACCGTGCCGAGCGCATGTGCGATGTCGCGCGCGAGGCTGCGGATATAGGTGCCCTTGGAGACACGGGCGGTGAGCGTCGCGCTGTCCGGTGCCGAATCGCGCAGGGCGAGCGCGCGGATCGTCACCGCGCGGCTGGCCAGCGTCACCTCGGCGCCCTTGCGGGCAAGGTCATAGGCGCGTTCCCCGTCGACCTTGAGCGCGGAATAGGCGGGCGGAACCTGATCGATCGGGCCGGTGAAGCGCGGCAGGATCTTCTCGACCTCGGCCGGCGACGGGCACACCTCGGATTCGGCGATCACCTGCCCCTCGAGATCGAGCGTGTCGGTCTCCCTCCCGAAGCGGATGGTGAAGTCATAGATCTTGTCGCTGTCGAGCATCCGCCCGGCGAGCTTGGTCGCCTCGCCAACCGCAATCGGCAGCACCCCGGTCGCCCGCGGGTCGAGCGTGCCGCCATGGCCGACCTTGTACCTTCCGTAACCGCCCTCGCGCAGCGCGCGCTTGACCGCGCTCACCCCCTGGGTCGAACCGAGTCCCAGCGGCTTGTCGAGAATGATCCAGCCATGCATCAGCCCGCGATCGCCGCGGTGACGGCGAGATACCAGCCGGTGACCGCCTGCGCCGGCGGGGCGATCAGCCGCGCGACGATATTGGCTTCGGGCCAGATCGACGGGACGACGAGCAACAGGATGAACAGCAGCGGAAAGCCGAACCGGCCGAACGCCGCCCAGCGCTCGGCGAGCGGCGGCGGCAGCAGGCCCTGCACCACATGACCGCCATCGAACGGCGGGATCGGCAGCAGGTTGAACAGCGCCAGGAAGATGTTCACCGCGATGAAGTTGAACAGGTTCTCGATCACGAAGCCGATCACACTCCCCGGCTGCGCGCCGTCCGCGCCGAGGACGGCGAGGCCCAGCAATATCGCGCCCACCAGCGCCAGGGCGAAGTTCATCCCCGGCCCGGCCAGCGCCACCAGCATCATGTCGCGCCGCGGGTTGCGCAGCCGCGCATAGTCGACCGGTACCGGCTTGGCCCAGCCGAACACCGGCGCCTTGGCGAGCGCGAGGATCAGCGGCAGCGCGACCGTGCCGATCGGATCGACATGCCGGATCGGATTGAGCGAGAGGCGCTTGCGTTCGGCCGCGGTCGGATCGCCCAGCGCACGCGCGACGAGGCCGTGCGCGACCTCGTGGAAGACGATCGCGATCACCAGCGGGATCAGCCAGACGGCGACGCGATAGACGATGGAATCGGGATTCATGCCTGTGATCTAGGGTCGGCCGCAGCGTTTCACCAGCGCAACGCTCAATCTGCCGCGGCGATCGCCTCGACGAAATGGCGGCGGCACAGCGCGATGTAGCGGTCGTTGCCGCCGATCTCGGTCTGCGCCCCCTGCGCCACGGCGCGGCCCTCGGCATCGACGCGCAGGTTCATCGTCGCCTTGCGCCCGCAGCGGCACACCGACTTGATCTCGACCAGCGCGTCGGCGAGCGCGAGCAGCCGCGCCGAACCTTCGAACAATGCGCCGGTGAAATCGGTGCGCAAGCCATAAGCGAGCACCGGCACTCCGAGCACATCGGCGACCGCGGCAAGCTGGTCGACCTGAGCGGCGGTGAGGAACTGCGCCTCATCGACCAGTACGCAATGCACGGGCCCGGCATCGGCCTCACGCTCGACGCGCAGCCGCAGGTCCATATCGGGATCGAAACCGATCGCTTCCGCTGCAAGGCCGATGCGCGACGCGATCCGCCCCTCGCCCGCCCGATCGTCGACCGCCGCAGTGAACAGGATCGTGCGCATGCCGCGCTCGCGATAGTTGAAGTCCGCCTGAAGCAGATTGGTCGATTTGCCCGCGTTCATCGAGGCATAGTAGAAATAGAGCTTGGCCATCACCGCCGACCTTGGCGGATGATCCCGCCGCTTTCATCCATTCCCGCGGCAAAGCCGTGGACGGATATGTGGAAAAGGCTGTGGATCAGTCTTCCGGCTGATCGAGGTCGCGCGCCACCTTGGGGTCGCGCAGCAGCTGGTCGATATGGCTGCCTTCGTCGAAGCTCTCGTCCGCCAGGAACTTGAGCCGCGCGGCATATTTCATCTTCACCCGGCTCGCCACCTCGCGCTGGAGATAGGCGGTGTTGGTGCGCAGCGCCTTGAGCACCGCCTCTTCGTCCTTGCCGAGCAACGGCTTCACGAACACCGTGGCGTGGCGCAGGTCGGGCGACATGCGCACTTCGGTGACGCTCACCATATGGCTGGCGAGCACATCGTCATGCACCTCGCCGCGCGCGAGGATGTCGGACAGGACATGGCGCACCTGCTCTCCCACGCGCAGCAGGCGGACGGAGCGGGTTTCGGCGGTTTCGTTGTGTTTCATGACCAGGTTCCGCCGCCCCGACCCGGGTCAGGGCGGCGATTCACTTACAGCGTCCGTTCGCGCAGTTCGACCTCGAACGTCTCGAGATAGTCGCCCGGCTTGATGTCGGTGAAGTTCTGGCTGAACGTCACGCCGCACTCCAGGCCCGCGCGGACTTCGGCGACATCGTCCTTGAAGCGGCGCAGCGATGCGATCTCGCCCTGATAGATGATGACGTCGTCGCGCGTGATGCGCGCCTTGAGCGCCTTGCGGATCGCACCGTCGGTGACGAGCAGACCGGCCGCCTTGCCGTGCTTGCCCGCCGAGAAGACCTCGCGGATCTCCGCACGGCCGACCACGGTCTCGAACGCTTCCGGACCGAGCTGCCCGGCCATGCCGGCGCGGATCTCGTCGGTGAGTTCGTAGATCACGTCATAATATTTGAACGCGACCTTGTGGCGATCGGCGATCTCGCGCGCCTTGGCGTTCGGACGGACGTTGAAGCCGATGATCGGCGCGCCCGAGGCCGCAGCCGCGTTCACGTCGCTCTCGGTGATGCCGCCGACGCCCGCATGGAGCACGCGCGCCTTGATGTCGTCGGTGCTGATCTTGTTGATCGCCGCGACGATCGCCTCGACCGTGCCCTGGGTATCCGCCTTGACGACCAGCGGATATTCCATCGCCTGCTTTTCCTTGAGCGCGCTGAACATGCTCTCGAGGCTGGCGGGGGCATTGGTCGTGCGCTTGTTCTGGATGACGCTGGCGCGATACTCCGCGACCTCGCGCGCACGCGCCTCGTTCTCGACGACCTGGAGCAGGTCGCCCGCCATCGGCACGCCCGACAGGCCGAGCACTTCGACCGGCATCGAGGGACCGGCTTCCTTGAGCTGGCGGCCCTTGTCGTCGACCAGCGCGCGCACCTTGCCGCTTTCCGCGCCGACGACGAACACGTCGCCGACCCTGAGCGTGCCGCGCGTGACGAGCACCGTCGCCACCGGACCGCGGCCCTTGTCGAGCTTGGCCTCGACCACATTGCCCTCGGCAGCGCGCTCGGGATTGGCCTGGAG
This sequence comes from Sphingomonas sp., assembly GCF_039595165.1. Lineage (GTDB taxonomy): Bacteria > Pseudomonadota > Alphaproteobacteria > Sphingomonadales > Sphingomonadaceae > Sphingomonas. Next base: position 1,694 of record NZ_JBCNMA010000093.1, on the reverse strand, counting down.
CTCCATCAGCTCGGCCTGGAGCTGGATCTTCTCGATCAGCTCGTCGAGACCGGTCTTCTTGAGCGCCGAAACCTCGACGTCCTGAGTCTCGCCGCCCATCTCCTCGACCACGATCTCATGCTCGAGCAAGCGCTCGCGCACGCGCTGGGCATTTGCTTCGGGCTTGTCGATCTTGTTGATCGCGACGATCATCGGAACGCCGGCCGCCTTGGTGTGGTTGATCGCCTCGATCGTCTGCGGCATCAGCCCGTCGTCCGCGGCGACCACCAGCACGACGATGTCGGTGACGTTCGCGCCACGCGCGCGCATCTCCGAGAACGCCTCATGGCCCGGCGTGTCGAGGAACGTGATCCTCGACTTGTCCTTGAGCGTCACCTGATAGGCGCCGATATGCTGGGTGATGCCGCCGGCCTCGCCGCGCACCACATCGGTGCCGCGCAGCGCGTCGAGCAGCGACGTCTTGCCATGGTCGACATGGCCCATGATCGTCACCACCGGCGGACGCGGCCGCAGCGTCTCGGGCGCATCTTCGACCGCATCGGTCGCCAGGTCGACGTCCGAATCCGAGACGCGGACGATGTTGTGGCCGAACTCGGTCACCAGCAGCTCAGCGGTGTCCTGGTCGATTGTCTGGGTGAGCGTGACCGGCATGCCCATCTTGAACAGCGCCTTGACCAGATCGGCGCCCTTCTCGGCCATGCGATTGGCGAGTTCGGAAACGGTGATCGCCTCGGGCACCTGGACGTCGCGGACCTGCTTCGCCTGCGGCTCCCGCGGACCCATGTGCGAGCGCTTTTCCTTCTCGCGTGCACGCTTGAGCGCGGCAAGGCTGCGCGCCCGCGCGCCGTCGTCGCCGCCGAGCGCACGGTTGACGGTCAGCTTGCCGCCGCGCCGCTCGTCGCCCTTGCGGTCGCGCTGCTGCGGCTTCTGCGGCTCGGGCGGGCGCGATGGCGCGCGATTGGGGCCGAGATTGGCGCCGCCCGCGGGTCGCGGCGCGGCGCCGCCGCCGGCATTGCCGGTCGCGGCGAGGTTGGGCTCGGGACGCGCCGGCGCCGGGCGCGGAATCTCGGGACGCTGCACCGGGGTGAACTGGCGCGGCGCCGGGCGGCCCGGATCGAGCTGCACCGCGACCGGTTCCTGCCGCACGGGCGCGGCCGGTGCGGGACGCGGCGCTTCCGCCGCGGGCCGCGGTGCAGGCGCGGGTTCCGCTTTCGGCTCTTCCTTGGGGGCCTTGGCAGCCTCGGCTTCGGCGCGCGCGCGCTCCTCGGCACGGCGCTGCTCGGCCTCGGCGGCTTCGGCACGCTCGCGCTCTTCGCGCCGGCGCGCTTCCTCCAGCGCGTGCATGCGCTGCTCTTCGGCCTCGCGCAGCATGCGGGCCTGGCGCTCCTGTGCGGTCTCGCCCGCAGGAGCAGACGGACGCGGGGCGGGGGCCGGGGGCGGCGGCGGTGCGGCTTCGACCACAGGCTCGGGCGCAGCCTCGGGCTGCCCCGCCTGCGGGCCGAGCACGCGGCGGCGCTTCACTTCGACCACGACGGTGTTCGAGCGCCCGTGGCTGAAGCTCTGCTTCACCTTGCCGGTCTCGACCGTGCGCTTCAGCCCCAGCGGCTGGCGCATGCCCAGTTTCGGCTTGTCGTTTTCGGTATCGCTCAACTCAAATTCCCGTCTGTTCGTCGTTCGTCTCGTCGCCGCCAGCG
>NZ_JBCNMA010000092.1:0-13439 GCF_039595165.1 Sphingomonas sp. | reverse complement strand
TGATGGTCGACGAGTTCGGCACGCCCAAGGCGTTCGAGGAGAATGTCGAGCTCGAATATCAGCGCAACATGGAGCGCTACGACTTCCTCAAATGGGGCTCGAAGTCGCTCGACAATTTCTCGGTCGTCCCCCCGGGCACCGGCATCTGCCACCAGGTCAACCTCGAATACATCGCCGACGCGATCTGGAGCTCGGAAGGACCTGACGGCACCACCGTCGCCTATCCCGACACGCTGGTCGGCACCGACAGCCACACCACCATGGTCAACGGCCTCGGCGTGCTCGGCTGGGGCGTCGGCGGCATCGAGGCCGAGGCCGCGATGCTCGGCCAGCCGGTGTCGATGCTCATCCCGGAGGTGATCGGCTTCAAGCTCACCGGCAAGCTGCAGGAGGGCATCACCGCCACCGACCTGGTGCTGACGGTCACCCAGATGCTGCGCGCCAAGGGCGTGGTCGGCCGCTTCGTCGAGTTCTTCGGCCCCGGCCTCGCCAGCATGACCCTCGCCGACCGCGCGACCATCGCCAACATGGCGCCCGAATATGGCGCGACCTGCGGCTTCTTCGGCATCGACGACAAGACGCTCGACTACATGCGCCTCACCGGCCGCAGCGACGAGACCGTCGCGCTGGTCGAGGCCTATTGCAAGGCGCAGGGCATGTGGCGCCACGACGACATGGCCGACCCCGTGTTCACCGACACGCTCGAGCTCGACATGGCGACCGTCACCGCCTCGCTCGCCGGCCCCAAGCGCCCGCAGGACCGCGTATCGCTCAACAAGGTCGACGAGGTGTTCAACGGCGACCTGTTCAAGGTCTATGGCAAGGAGAACGGCCACCGCGTCCCGGTCGAGGGCAAGGACCACGACATCGGCGACGGCGACGTGGTGATCGCCGCGATCACTTCGTGCACCAACACCTCCAACCCCTCGGTGCTGATCGCCGCCGGCCTCGTCGCGCGCAAGGCCCGCGCCAAGGGCCTGACGCGCAAGCCGTGGGTCAAGACCTCGCTCGCCCCGGGCTCGCAGGTCGTCACCGACTATCTCAACAAGGCGGGCCTGACCGAGGATCTCGACGCGATCGGGTTCAACCTGGTCGGTTACGGCTGCACCACCTGCATCGGCAACTCCGGCCCGCTCGCCGAGCCGATCAGCGCGGCGATCAACGGCAACGACATCGTCGCCGCCTCGGTCCTGTCGGGCAATCGCAACTTCGAGGGCCGCGTCTCGCCCGACGTGCGCGCCAACTTCCTCGCCTCGCCCCCGCTGGTCGTCGCCTATGCGCTCAAGGGCACGGTGACCGAGGACATGATCGAGACCCCGATCGGCGAGGGTTCGGACGGCCCGGTCTACTTGAAGGACATCTGGCCCACCAACGAGGAAGTCCAGGGCGTGATCAACGCCAACATCGACTCCGACATGTTCCGTACCCGCTATTCGAACGTGTATCTGGGCGACAAGCACTGGCAGGCGATCAACGTCGAGGGTTCGGCGACCTATAACTGGCCGGTTTCAAGCACTTACATCGCCAACCCGCCCTATTTCGAGGGCATGACGATGACTCCCGCCCCGATCGCCGACATCATCGACGCCAAGCCATTGGCAATATTGGGAGATTCGATCACCACCGACCACATCAGCCCGGCCGGCTCGATCAAGGCCGACAGCCCCGCGGGCAAGTGGCTGATGGAGCGTCAGGTCGCCCGCGCCGACTTCAACAGCTACGGCGCGCGCCGTGGTAACGACAATGTCATGGTCCGCGGCACCTTCGCGAACATCCGTATTCGCAATGAAATGGTGCCGGGCGTCGAAGGTGGCATGACGAAGTATGATGGCGATATCATGCCGATCTACGACGCCGCGATGCGTCACAAGGCAGACGGGACTTCGCTGGTCATCGTCGCGGGCAAGGAATACGGCACCGGTTCTTCGCGCGACTGGGCAGCGAAGGGCACGAACCTTCTCGGCGTCCGCGCGGTGATCACCGAGAGCTTCGAGCGTATCCACCGCTCGAACCTGGTCGGCATGGGCGTGCTCCCGCTCCAGTTCGCGGAGGGCGTCGACCGCCAGACGCTCAAGCTCGACGGCTCGGAAACCTTTACGATTCAAGGCGTTGCACAGCTCCGCCCACGCCAGGACGTCGAGGTCAAGCTGACCCGCGCCGACGGCTCGAGCGAGACCTTCCTCACCCGCTGCCGCATCGACACCGTCAACGAGCTGGAATACTTCCTCAATGGCGGCATCCTGCAGTACGTCCTGCGGAACCTCGCAAAATGACGATCGGGCGCCGGCAGGCGGTCGCCGGAGGCCTGGCGATCGCCCTGCTTGCGCCGCACGCCACCGCGACGGAGAGGACCAACATGTTCGGATTGCTAGGAAAAATGCGCGCCCAACCCGGCAAGCGCGCGGAACTCATCGCGATCCTGCTCGAGGGCACCGGCGAAATGCCCGGCTGCAAGGCCTATATCGTCGCCGAGGACATGAAGGAGCCCGACGCGATCTGGATCACCGAGGTGTGGGACAAGGCCGAGAGCCACAAGGCCTCGCTCCAGCTTCCCGCCGTCCAGGCCGCGATCGCCAGGGGCCGCCCGCTGATCGCCGGCTTCGACAGCCAGGTCGAACTCAACGTCGCCGGCGGCGTGGGGCTTTAGGTCTTTCCTCAATCCTCCCCGCCAGGGGGAGGGTTAGTAGCGGAATATGATTGCTTCCGGCAGCTTCAGCGCTGCGCGATCGGCGCGATCCGGTCGGCGAGGTCGTTGTCGCGCACCACCAGCGCATCGCGCGACCAGTTGCCGACGAACGTCGTGCGTTCCTTGAACGCGGGCGAGAGCCACGCCTTGTTGCCCTCGATCACCAGCCCCGCCGAGCTGTGCTTCGGCCCTTCGGGCGCCACCGCGATCATCGTCGAGTAATTGTCCTTGTTCGGCCCCTGCTCGAACGAGTTGCCCGCGATCCGCCCCGTCGCGCCGTTGGACAGGTCGATCGCATAGTTGGTGTTGCGCCCCTGGCTGTCGTCGAAGCTCGAATCGAGGATCTCGACGCGCGGCGCCCGCACCTTGACATAGTGCCCGCCGGTCCCGCGCTCGAAGCGCGACTGGAAGATGCGCAGCGAGCCATAATCGCCGATGTACAGCGCATGCGCGCCATTGCCCGTGGGGTCCTTGCCCAGACCCGCGAAGGTCGAGCGCTCGATCGTGATCCGGCCCTGCGGGAAGCTTGCGGTGAGGATGCCGCACTGGCCGTCGATGAACATCGCGTTGGTGACGTGGAGGTCGCCGGTCTCGAGCCGGATGCCGGCGCCGTTGCCGTCCTCGACCAGGGTGCGCATGAACACGATCCCGTCGACCTTCGCCCCGCGCCCGCGCAGCACGAGCGTCGCCTTGCCCTCGCAGACCGCGCGATCGAAGATCGCCTTGCCTGGCACTTCAGCGACGAAATTGACCTCGCCCGCTTCCTGCACCGCGCAGTCGCCATAGCGGCCAGGCGCGATGCGGATCGTCCCGCGCCCTTCGCCGATCGCCGACACCGCCTCCTGCAGCGAGGCATAGCCGCGCCCGGTCTCCTGCACGGTGAACGGCCCGTTCCGCCCCTGCGGCAGCGCAGGCGCGGTGGTGGCGAGCAGGGCGGCGACGGCGAAAGCGAGGCGCATGGACGAACTCCGCGAAGGTTTCGCGGGCTTATGCGGCAGAAGGTGTCACTACCCCCTTAACTCTCCTCCGGAGGGGGAGGAATTCGATCATCTCGTCACTCCACCGCCGCTTCCCGCTCCTCGGCCAGCAGCGACTTGATCGCGTCCACGAACATCGGGATGTCGTCGGGCTTGCGGCTGGTGATCAGGTTGCCGTCGACCACCACCTCTTCATCCACCACCGTCGCGCCGGCATTGGCGAGGTCGGTGCGCACCGAGGGCCAGCTCGTCACGCGCTTGCCGTCGACGATGTCGGCCTCGACCAGCAGCCACGGCGCATGGCAGATCGCCGCCACCACCTTGCCGTCGTCGAAGAACTCCCGGACCAGCTCGACCGTCCGCCGGTCGAGCCGCAGCTTGTCGGGATTGCCGACCCCGCCGGGCAGGACCAGCGCGTCGAAATCGTCGCTGTCCATCTCCGCGACCAGTGCGTCCGGCGTGATCGTCGCGCCCTTCTCGCCGCCGCTCTCGCCCTGGATCGGATCGGCCGCGAGCGAGGCCAGCGTTACCTTCGCGCCGGCGTCGAGCAGCGCCTGGCGCGGCTTCATCAGCTCGGATTCCTCGAACCCGTCGGTCGCGATCATCAGCACGCGCGCCTGCGAGAGGTCGGCCATCTCGTTTCTCCCAGCTTTTTCAAACCTCTCAACCAGTCCGCCGGACAGCGGTTCCGGAACGATCCGCCGGGACGGGCATTCAAAGGGACATGAAGCGCGGCCTGCGATATTGCGACGACAGCCGGCCGGGCATCACGCGGCGCAAGGTGCGGCATGGCTGGGGCTATTGGGACGCCGAGGGCAAGCGCATCACCGATCGCGACGAGATCGACCGGCTCAACGCCGTCGGCCTGCCCCCCGCCTATGCCGACGCCTGGTACTGCCCGCACCCCAACGGCCACCTCCAGGCGACCGGCATCGACGATCGCGGGCGCAAGCAATATCGCTACCATCCCGAATTCCGCGCCGCGCAGGAAGCCGCGAAATACGACCGCTGCGTCCAGTTCGGCCATCTCCTTCCCAAGCTTCGCGCCCGGATCGAGGCCGACCTGCGCAAGCGCTCGCTGTCGAAGGAGCGTGCGGTCGCCGCGGTCGTCCGCCTGCTCGACCGCGGCCATGTCCGCGTCGGCAACGAGGGTTACGCCAAGGCGAACAAGAGCTTCGGCGCGACCACGTTGCGCAAGCGCCACGCCAAGCTCAAGGGCAGCACGCTCAAGCTGCAATATCGCGCCAAGTCGGGCCGGTTGCGCACGCTCGTCCTCACCGACGGCAGCTTGCTCAACTTCGTCAAGAAGTGCCAGGACCTGCCCGGCCAGCACCTGTTCGGCTGGCTCGACGACGCCGGCGAGGCGCGCCCCGTGACCTCGACCGACGTCAACGACTATATCCGCGAGGCGATGGGCGACGAATTCACCGCCAAGCATTTCCGCACCTGGGGCGCGAGCGTGATCGCGTTCGAGGCGCTGGCCGATGCCGACGGCTATGTCGGCCTCAACACCTTGCTCGAGCCGGTCACCGCCGCGCTCGGCAACACCCCCGCCATCGCCCGCAAATCCTACGTGCATCCCGACCTGATCGCGCTGGCCAAGGACCGCGAGGCCCAGGCCGCCTTCCGCAAGACCTTGCGCCTGCCCCGCGCCACGCGTCATCTCAGCCGTGCCGAGCGCGGCCTGATCGCCTTTCTCGAAAGCGCTGGCGTTACCGCCAAAGCTGCCTGAAGGACCAATCATGACCGTCAACAACAACAACGCCGCCGCGGCGCAGAAGACCGCGAACGCCACCTCGGAGAGCTTCCAGCTTCAGGTTCAGACGCTGTGGAACGACAGCGTCGCCTGGCTCGGCAGCCACTGGCTGCAGATCCTGATCGCGGTCGGCATCGCCACCGCGATCGTCCTGCTCCTCCATGTCCTGCGGCGCTGGGGGATGAAGCTGTGCGAGCATTCGACCGGCCCGGCCGGCTGGGGCACGATCCTCGGCCGCGCGGTGGCGAAAACCGGCAATTTCTTCATCGTCATGGTCGCGGCCAAGCTCGTCAGCGGCTACGCCAACCCGCCCGAGATGCTGGGGAAGACGATCGACTTCCTCTTCACCCTCGCCGCCGTGTTCCAGGCCGCGCTCTGGGCGCGCGAGCTGATCCTCGGCGCGATCGAGAAGCGCACCGAATCAGAGAACTATCATGGCGAGGCCTTGCTATCCGCGCTCGGCCTGATCCGCCTGCTCGTCACCTTCGCGCTGTTCGCGATCGCTTTGGTGGTGGTGCTCGACAATCTCGGGGTCAACGTCACCGGCCTGGTCGCCGGCCTCGGCGTCGGCGGCATCGCGATCGGTCTCGCCGCGCAGGGCATCTTCGCCGACCTGTTCGCCGCGCTCGCGATCATCTTCGACCGCCCGTTCCGCCGCGGCGACAGCATCGCCTATGACCAGACCAAGGGCACGATCGAGGCGATCGGGCTCAAGTCCACCCGCATCCGCGCGTTCACCGGCGAGGAGCGGATCATCGCCAACAAGCAGCTGCTCGACAAGGAGATCCAGAACGCGTCGATGCGCGACCACATCCGCATCGCGCTTCCCATCGGCATCGCCTACGAGACCCCGCCCGACAAGCTGGAGCGCATCCCCGCGATGCTGCGCGAGATCGTCGAGGGCGCCGGTGCGCACGTCGCCCGCGCCAGCTACAACGCGTTCGGCGCGAGCTCGGTCGACCTCGTGCTCGAGTTCGACCTCCCCGGCAACGACTGGGACACCGCGCACGCCACGCGCGACCGCGTGATGATCGAAATCCTGCGCAAGTTCGCGGCGGAGAAGATCACCATCCCCTACCCGACCCAGACCGCCTTCACCGCCGCGCCCGACGGCACGCTGATCTATCCCTATCCCGACGTGCAGCCGGTCGTCAGCGTCGGCCAGGAGAATGGCGCGACCTGAGTCGGGCCTATTCCCCGTCCTCGTTACGGCGGCCGAAGAGCTTGCGGAACGCCCCGACGATCGCCCCGCCGAACGCCAGGATCCCGACCAGGATCAGCTTCCAGAACTTGGCGAGCAGCGCGAGGAACCCGACCTTCTTCGCCACCGCGACCGCCGCGCCGCCGCCGACCAGTCCGGCAAGGCCATAGCCGGCGGCCTTGTCGGTCGCCGCGTCGTAATCGGCATAGCGCGCGCCGGACTCGAAGTCCGCCGACCGGCCGAACTCCGTCGCGGCCTGACGCACCTGCGCCAGCATCGGCATCGTCGCCACCATGTTGAGACTCAGCACGCCCGTCCGGCCCAGCAACCGGACGTCGTAGTTCAGGCCATTGACCTTGCTGTCGCTCGAAGCGAGCTCGCGCGCCCAGATCAGCGAGTGCGCCCCGGCGTCGTAGGACGGCGGCTGCGCCCAGCCGACCAGCGAGAGCGTCGGGAACCCCGCGGCCTTGCGCTGCTCGTTCTCCGCCGCCTCGCCTTCCTTGAGCGACGCCAGCACCGCGTCATAGTCCTGCGTCGTGGCGTCCTCGTCGGAGACATAGCCGGTGTCGCGATAGGTGATCACCGCGCCCCACGCGTCATCGGTCGGCGATTTGCCCTTCTCCATCACCAGGCCGAGCACGTCCGACACCACCTCGGGCGGGTTGCCCCATAACTGGGTCAGCACCCGCTTCGCCTCGTCCGCCGGCAGGAAATAATAGCGGTCGCCGAGGTGGAGCACCGCCTTCGCCGCCGCGATACGCACATCGCCCGATTGCGGATGCAGGCCGCGGAGGAAGGTCTTGGCCTCGGCCGGAAGCTTCTCGTCGATCGCGATGGCGGGTCCTGCCGCCGCCGCGGGCTGCGCATGGGCTGGAGCGGCTCCAGCCGCAGCCAGCACGACGCACAGCGCAATCGCGCGACTCGATGTTCGCATGTACATTCCCCCCTGTTCCCCGGCGACGATCAGGACAGGATTAGCCGATTCCGTCAAGCCGAGGTGGAAATCCCGCTCGATTCGAATATCGGGTTTGGACCCGTCGGCGTCGTATCCCCTTAAGGAGGGAACGTTTTTCGCGTTCCTAGTAGGCCCCTCTTGCCGTGCACGTCAGGTTGCGCCTACATGCGTGCGAGGATGCGAGAGGGAGCCGGATGGCCGACGTCGAGACGATCACGATCCAGCAGCTCGCCACGCGGATCGGCGAGGAGCGCGTCTCGGACTGGGTCGAGGTGACTCAGGCGATGATCGACAAGTTCGCCGACGCGACCGGCGACCACCAGTTCATCCATGTCGATCCGGCCAGGGCCGCGATGACTCCGTTCGGCGGCACCATCGCGCACGGCTTTCTCACCCTCTCGCTGATGCCGCTGCTCAACTCGCTGACGCCCCAGCCCCGCATCGAGGGGGTGAAGATGGGGGTCAATTACGGCGGCAACAAAGTCCGTTTCCTGCAGCCCGTGCGCTCGGGCAAGCGCGTGCGCGGCCGCTTCAAGACGCTCGAGCTGGCCGAGAAGCGTCCCGGCCAGTGGCAGCAGACCGTCGAGTTCACCGTCGAGATCGAGGGCGAGGACAAGCCCGCGATGATCGCCGAATGGATCAGCCAGATTTTCGTCTAACGATCATAAGAGGATAGCCACCCATGCGTTCCGCCGTCATCGTCTCCACCGCCCGTACCCCGATCGGCCGCGCCTATCGCGGCGCATTCAACGCGCTCCCCGCCCAGACGCTCGCCGCCAAATCGATCGAGGCCGCGGTCCAGCGCGCCGGGATCGACGGCGCCGAGGTGCAGGACGTGGTGTTCGGCGCCGCGCTCCAGCAGGGGCACCAGGCCGGCAACATCGCGCGCCAGGCGCTGCTCCGCGCCGGGCTGCCGGTCAGCGTCGCGGGCATGTCGATCGATCGCCAGTGCGCCAGCGGCCTGATGGCGATCGCGACCGCCGCCAAGCAGATCGTCTGCGACAATATGGACATCGCGATCGGCGGCGGCGTCGAGAGCATCAGCCTGGTCCAGACCCCGCAGATGCGCGTCGCCGCCGATCCCGAGCTGCTGGCGATGCACAACGACGTCTACATGCCGATGCTGCAGACCGCCGAAGTCGTCGCCGCGCGCTACAATATCGGCCGCGAGGCGCAGGACGAATATGGCCTCCAGTCGCAGCAGCGCACCGCCGCCGCGCAGGCCGCGGGCAAGTTCGACGACGAGATCATCCCCGTCACCGCGACGATGAACGTGGTCAACAAGGAGACCAAGGAAGTCTCGCAGAAGGAGGTCACCCTCACCAGGGACGAGGGCAACCGTCCCGACACCACGCTGGAGGGTCTCCAGGCGCTCCAGCCGGTCGTCCCCAACGGCGTGATCACCGCGGGCAATGCGTCGCAGCTCTCCGACGGCTCCTCCGCCTCGGTGCTGATGGAGGAGAAGCTCGCGGAGAAGCGCGGCCTCGCCCCGCTCGGCCGCTATGTCGGCATGGCCGTCGCGGGCACCAAGCCCGACGAGATGGGCATCGGCCCGGTCTTCGCGATCCCCGCCCTGCTCGAGCGCTTCAACCTCAAGATGGACGATATCGGCCTGTGGGAGCTCAACGAGGCGTTCGCGGTGCAGGTGCTGTACTGCCGCGACAAGCTCGGCATCCCCAATGAGCTGCTCAACGTCAATGGCGGCTCGATCTCGATCGGCCACCCCTATGGCATGACCGGCGCGCGCTGCACCGGCCACGCGCTGATCGAGGGCAAGCGCCGCGGCGCCAAATATGTCGTCGTCACGATGTGCGTCGGCGGCGGCATGGGCGCGGCGGGGTTGTTCGAAGTCCTCTGAGCCAAGTCGATTGGACGAGGGGCCGGCGGAGCGATCCGCTGGCCTTTTCTTTTCCCTGGCGCATTGTCACGCTCGCGCGTGATATTGTATCATCCTATGATGGTCGTGCATTGGCGCGGGAGAGCGGGATGACGGAACGGTTCATACTGGCGGCTGCTCTAAGCGCAGCGCTGTTCGCCTGGCCTGCATGGGCGTGCTCACCGGTCCCGATGCCGCCGCCCCTGCCCGGCGAAAGCCAGCAAGCCTATAAGGCGCGCATCGCGGAGGAGCAGCGCAGGCAGGCCGAACGATGGCTGCGCAATCGGCAGACCGACGCGTTGCAGCGTGCGGATACGATCTTCATCGCCCGCGAAACCGTGTGGCCGCCCCCTTCCCGTCCACAGGCGAGAGCCCACCGAGGAGGCGCACCCCGGCCGCCGGCGCGGATCAAGTCCGTCAGTTTCGTCGACCCGCCTCCGGCCTATTTCAAGCCAATCGACTGGTTCCGCGGCCCGCGCACGCGGGCGTCGTTCCGGATCGAGCGTTCGATGACCACCTGCGGCGTGATGAGTGTCGGCGACACTTCGCTGAGCACGCCGAGCAACCTCTATGTCTTTTTCGCGCGCAAGGGGCCGCTGTCGGAAAAGACGCTGATCGACGCGATCGCGGCCGACAGGATCGACGACCCCGCGCTCGTCGCATTCGTGGCGAGGCATCGCGGGATGCCACCCGCCGCACGTCGATAGTCGCGGCGGCTTGGGCGTGGCGGGCTATTCGCGCCGCAACGCGGCCTATTTGAGATAGGCCATGAAATATTCGTGCGCCGACATGCCGTCCGCCTCGAGATTGGCCTCGACCGCGCGCTTCGCGGCCTGACCGAACTCGAGCGGGCTCATCCTGCGGGGCGCCTCGCCGAGTTCGGCGACCAGCGCGTCGAAACCGTGGCGAAAGCGCTGGTCCTCACGGCGCATCTCGAACGGCAAGGGGTAGCGCAGCACGTAGCGGAAATTGCCGACCGGCTTGCCGATCATCGGAATGCGTCCGATCACGCGGTGGCGCTGACCATTCGAGATGGCGAACAAGTGCGCGAGTGTTTGCGCCAGCACGCTGCGATCATAGTGGCTGCGCCGGCCGCGGTCGGCGATGTCGATCAGGATCCGCCCAGGCTCGGCGCAAATGCCAAGGATCGCTTCGGGCGAAACAGGCGGCGGCCAGCACTCGCCGCGCCGTCGCGCCTTGAACAGCTCCCATCCAACGAAGACCGGCATGCGAAAGCTCATACGGACCCCTACCCCGCAATCCTTTCAAATTGCGCAGCCGACCGCTGGCCGTCTACCCGACGCGGTTGAAATAATTGGTCCGCATCACCGGCTTGCCGTCGGGCGTGAAGAACACCACCGTCTCGGTCATCGTCTTGCCGTCCGCCGCGACGGTATAAGTGCGCATCGACCCCGGAACGCCGCCCTTGGCCAGCGCCTGCACCATGACGTTGGGCGCGGGAAGCCTCACCGCCGCGGTATCGGCCTCGAGATTGCCTTCTACCGCATAGGAGGTGCCGTCGGGCCTATAAGTCCCCGTCGCATGACTGCGCGCGCCATCCTGGCCCAGGACCTCGACATCGGTCCGCCACTTGCCGCCGCCCGCGTCGCCGTAGGTGATCGTGACTCGCTTCGGCCGCGCCTCGGGCGGCATCGGCAGCCGCGACAGATCGACCGCCCAGCTGCCGAACAACGGCGAGGCGGGCGTCGCCGGGGCGGAGGCCGGGGCCGCCAGCGCGGTGCCGGCGAGCAGAAGGGTTGCCACGATCGATTTCATATGCTCTCTCCTCTCAGGGAGATGTAATGATACATTATATCATTCCGGGAGGCAATGATCGATCGCGCTGCGATTCATTCGATCGGCAGCGTCAACCCGACCTTGGTCCGCCCCATCACCACTGAGGTGCGGAAGCGCCGCACATTCTCGTCGCCGAAGAACAGCCGCCGGGTGAGCGCCTCGAAATCGGCCATGTCGCGCGTCACGCAGACCAGGGCGAAATCCGCCTCCCCCGTCACATAATAGCATTGCTGGACGTTGGCCTCGCGCAGCGCCTTGCGGCGGAACGCGTCGAGCTGGTCGATGCGGTCGCGCTCGAGCTCGACCATCACGATGAAGCTCATCCCGAGCCCGACCGCCAGCGGATCGATCACCGCGACCTCGCGCGCGATCACTCCACTCTCGCGCAGCCGCCGCAACCGCCGCTGCACCGAGGCCGGCGACAGGCCCGTATCGTCCGCCAGAGCGTTGATCGGCGTCCCGCCATCCGCCTGCAGCAATGACAGCAATCTGCGATCCTGCGGGTCCAGTTCATTCGCCATGAGCTATATCAGTCAAATATTCCTCTTTCTTGATCAATTCAAATCAAAATTGACTGAAAACTGCGCCTCTACGTTGCCAATTCCACATTATCTGCACGCTTCCACACAAGGAGGCAACCATGCTCGACCATCTCGAAATCAAGACCCCGGATCTCGCGCGTACGCTGCATTTCTACGCAACCCTGCTCGCTCCGCTCGGCTATCGGCAGATGGTGGACGGCGCCGGCAAGGGCTTCGGCGACGGCGAGCGGCTCGACTTCTTCCTGACCGAGGGCAACGCCTCGGCGAACGTGCATTTCGCCTTCACCGCGCCCGATCGCCGCGCGGTTGACGCGATCTACGCGATCGGGCGCAAGGCCGGCTTCACGCTCGACCGCGAGCCCGCGCTCGCGCCGCACATCCATCCGAATTACTATGCCGGCTATCTGCGCGATCCCGACGACCGCCTGATCGAGTTCGTCTGCCACGCCCCCGCCTGAGGCAGGCGCCCGGCTCACTCCGCCGAGGGGCAGTTCGTGGCGTCGGCGCCGCGCTTGAGCACGATATTGCCCCATTTGGTATTGCCGGGCCTGGCATCGAGACGCCCGTCGTCGCCGGTCTTGCGCACCGTGAGCGTCGCCTTGGGGATGTGCTTGCCCGATCCGCTCGGCCGCGGCGTGGGGCTGGGCGTCGGCGTCCCCTTGGCGAGCACGCAGGCGTCCTTCGTCCCGCCCGACACGTCCGACTGGGTGAGCGCCACCCCAGCGACCGCGGTGCCTGTCGTCGCCATCAAGCCGATCACAAATGCCGTCCGCATCGCATCCTCCCGAAATGACGCGGCGTCATAGCACAAGGTTGGCCACGACGCAGCTTGACGCGGGCTCCGGCGGCCGCGAAGCCGGGCTTCATGACGGATGCTCACGGCACGACGCCGCTCGGCGCCCGGCTCAGGGCCGGGGAGACGCTGGCCGATCGCATCATGAAGGTCGATCATGCGGGCGAGCACTGCGCGATCTGCATCTACACGGCGCAGCGCTGGATCGCCCGTTGGCGTGCGCCCGCGATGGTCGCCGAGCTCGGCGAATTCCTGACGCACGAACGCCGGCATCGCGCGCTGTTCGCCGCGCAACTCGCGGCACGTGGCCGGCGGCGCTGCCGCAGCTATCATCTCTGCGCGCTCGGCGGCTTCGGGCTGGGCATTGCGACCGGACTGCTCGGCAGCCGCGCCATCGCGGCCACTACGGTGGCAATCGAGCGCGTCGTGCTTGCCCACCTCACGCAACAGTTGGCCGAGATTGGCGAAAGCGACCCAGCCGCATCAAGCACGATCCGGCAGATCGTCGCGGAAGAACAAGAACATCACGATCGCTCGGCGGCGCGCCTCGACCGGCGCGGCGCCTTCGAACAGATCATTGATCACGTCGTCGCGATCTCGACCGAGGCAATCATCTGGCTTGGAATGCGCCTCTGAGCGGCGCGCGCCTCACCCGTGCGCGGCGATCCAGTCCTCAAGCACCGGCGCGATCTTGGTGCGCCACTTGCTGCCGTTGAAGATGCCGTAATGGCCCACGGCCGGGGCCATATGGTATTTCTTCATCTTCGCCGGCAGCTTGGTCGCGATCGTCAGCGCCGCCTTGGTCTGGCCCAGGCCCGAAATGTCGTCGCGCTCGCCCTCGTTCGCGAGCAGCTCG
>NZ_JBCNMA010000091.1:0-13515 GCF_039595165.1 Sphingomonas sp. | reverse complement strand
GATGAGGGTGAGGTCGCGCGGATCGTGGGCGAGGTCTCGTTGCTGGGCGTGCAGGTCGAGTTGCCCGGGCCGGTGGGGGAGCGCAACGTCTATGCGCTGCATCCGCGCGGGAGCATCCTGTTGCTGCCGCAGACGCGCGCGGGGCTGATCGAGCAGGTCGCGGCGGTGCTGGCGACGGGCAACCGCGCAGTGATCGGCAATGGCGCGCTGAAGCTGGAGGGCTTGCCCCAGCGCGTGGCGACGCGACTGTCCTGGGCGGACGACTGGCGCAAGGCCGGGCCGTTCAGCGGAGCGCTGATCGAGGGCGACGCCGCGGCACGGACCGCAGCGCTCCAGGCGATCGCCGAGCTGTCCGGGCCGATCGTGCTGGCGCAGGCGGGGACGCCGCGGCTCGACTGGCTGGTCGAGGAGGTGTCGACCTCGATCAACACCACCGCGGCGGGAGGCAATGCCAGCCTGATGGCGATGGCCTGAGCGGCAAGCCGGGCTTTGGCGACCCGTAGGGGTTCGGCTTTGCCGATGCGCCCCGCCGCTGCTACCCGCCGCAAAAGCGCTGGGGAGAGACCGATGCACTATGACGTGGTGATCGTGGGAGCCGGGCATGGCGGTGCGCAGGCGGCGATCGCGCTGCGCCAGGCCAAGTTCGAGGGGAGCATCGCGATCATCGGCGCGGAGCCCGAGTTGCCCTATGAGCGACCGCCGCTGTCGAAGGAGTATTTTTCGGGCGAGAAGACGTTCGAGCGTATCCTGATCCGCCCGGCGGCTTTCTGGGACGAGCGCAACGTCACGATGCTGACCTCGACGCAGGTGACCGCGGTCGATCCCGAGGCGCATCAGGTGACCACCGATACCGGCGCGACGATCGGCTATGGCCATCTGGTCTGGGCAGCCGGCGGCTCGCCACGACGCCTCGCCTGCGCGGGCGGAGACGCGGTGGGCGTCCACACCGTTCGCACCCGCACCGACGCCGACCGGATGCTGGCCGAATTGCCGAAGGTCAACCGCGCAGTGGTGATCGGCGGCGGCTATATCGGCCTGGAGGCCGCCGCGGTGCTGGCCAAGGCGGGCAAGCAAGTGGTGCTGCTCGAAGCGCTCGACCGCGTGCTCTCGCGCGTCGCGGGCGAGCCGCTGTCGCGCTTCTTCGAGGCCGAGCACCGCACCCATGGCGTGGACGTGCGGCTCGGCGTGACCGTCGATTGCATCGAGGCGCGGGACGGCAAGGCCGGCGGCGTGCGGCTCGCCGGCGGCGAGCTGATTCTGGCCGAGCTGGTGATCGTCGGCATCGGCATCGTCCCCGCGGTCGAGCCGCTGATCGCGGCCGGGGCGGAAGGCGGCAACGGCGTATCGGTCGATGGCCATTGCCGCACCTCGCTGCCCGACATCTTCGCGATCGGCGACTGCGCGCTGCATGCCAACGCCTTCGCCGACGGCATGCCGGTGCGGCTCGAGTCGGTGCAGAACGCGCACGACCAGGCGACCGTGGCGGCGAAGGCGATCGCAGGGATCGAGGCGCATTACGACGCGGTGCCGTGGTTCTGGTCGAACCAGTACGACTTGAAGCTCCAGACGGTCGGGCTGTCGACCGGGCACGACGCGACCGTGGTGCGCGGGGATCCGGCGGCGCGGAGCTTCTCGGTGATCTACCTCAAGGACGGGCAAGTGATCGCGCTCGACTGCGTCAATGCGACCAAGGACTATGTCCAGGGGCGCAAGCTGGTGGTCGAGCGGATGACGATCGACCCGGCGCGGCTGGCGGACGCGGGGACGCCGCTCAAGGAATTGGCGGGATAAGTGCGCCAATCCTCTCCCGGGCGGGAGGATTGGGGGCGGGCACCCCGAGCCCTACTCGTGCGTTGAAGGGGCATGCCTTCGAGCGTGATCCGCAGCTGGAACTACGATCCGGACGATGCCCGGCTCGACATCGTGTTCGTGAGCGGGCGGCGCTACAGCTATCACGAGGTGCCCGACCGCGTCGCGCAGGGGATGCGCAAGGCGATTTCCAAGGGCAGCTATTTCAACCGCCGCATCCGCGACCATTTCCGCTTCACGCAGCAGCGCTGAGCGCTCAGCCGTTGGGCAGGATCAGGTATTTCTCGCCGGTCGCGCGGCGGTTGTAGGCGGCGATGATGTCGGGCTGGACCGCCTGGTCGAGCGTGATGCGGCGGGTGTAGCTGCTGGCGAAGGTCGTGCGGATCTCGGCGGCGACCTTGGCGCGCATGCGGACGATCTCCTCCATGCCCACGGACTGGAGATAGGGGGTGAGCAGCCAGCCGCCGACGCCCCATTGCATCCCGAAGCCGCGCGCAATCTCGGTCGGCGCGGTGTTGAGGCCGCCATAGATATAGACCTGCTTCATCGTGCTGGAGCCATAAGGGCCGTTGGCGGGATTGGTGCGCACGGCGGCTGCCTCCATGGCCGCGAGGATCTGTCCGGCGAGCTTGCCGCCCCCGATCGCGTCGAAGGCGAGGAACGCCCGGGTCTCGGCAATCGCCTCGATCAGCTGCGGCATGAAATCGGGCGCGCTGCTGTCGACGACATGGGTGGCGCCAAGTCCCCGCAGCAAGGCCGCCTGTGCTTCGCTGCGCACGATGTTGACCAGCGGTATGCCCTCGCTGCGGGTCAGCTTGACCAGCATCTGGCCGAGATTGGAGGCGGCGGCGGTGTGGACCAGGCCGCTGAAGCCCCCGCGGCGCATCGTGCCGACCATGCCGAGCGCGGTCATCGGGTTGACGAAGGAGGAGGCGCCTTCCTCCGCGGAAACCCCCTCGGGAAGTGGAAGGCAGTCACGGGCGCGCAGCAGGCGATATTGGGTGTAGAAGCCGCCGCCCGCAGCCGCGACGGTCTTGCCGAGCAGGCCGCGGGCGGCCGGATCGTCGCCAGCCGCGACGACGGTGCCGGCGCCCTCGTTGCCGACCGGGATCGGCGTGCCGACGCGCGGGGCGACGGCGCGGCGCGCGGCTTCGGGGATCGCCGCAGTCGCGCCATCCGCGCCGGCCGTGAACGCGCTGCTGTCGGCGGCGCTGAGCATTACGGCGAGATCGGAGGGATTGATCGGTGTCGCTTCGACCCGGACCAGCACTTCTTCGCCCTGGGGCGTAGGGACGGGGACGTCGCGGATCGACAGCTGGAGCTGCCCCGCTTCGGTGACCGTCGAGAAGAGCTGGCGGGCCTGCGCGGGAAGGTCGGTCATCTTGGCATCCTCCTGTTCGCAGCGACCATACCGCGATTTCTAAAAATCGTTCAAGCTGACGGCCGCACCATAATCCGCTCGCTTGTGCGGGCGGTTTACGTTAAGGTGAACTCCATGACCCAGACCGCTGCCCCGTTCGAGGTTCCGATCCCCGTCGATCCGGCGGATATCGACTTCATGGGGCATGTGAATAATGCCAGCTATCTCAAGTGGGTGCAGGAAGCTGTTCTGAGCCATTGGCAGAAGCTGGCGCCGGCTGAAGAGGTCGCCAAGCATTTGTGGGTCGCGCTCAAGCACGAGATCACCTATCGCAAACCCGCCTTTCTGAACGACGAGGTGGTGGCGACCGTGCTGCTCGAGAAGGTGCAGGGCGTGCGCGCCTTCTACGAGACGGTGATCCGCCGCGGCGACGAGGTGCTGGCCGAGGTCAAGTCGAGCTGGTGCTGCGTCGACGCGAAGACGCTGCGCCCGGCGCGGATCGCCGAGCATATCGTCGAGCATTTCTTCGGGAAGCGCGAGGGGTAGCGGCCCCTACCGCCGGAAGTTGACGAAGTTACGCGGAACGCGATTCATTCTGTCAATTTCTCGCCCTTGTCTCGCGGACCTGCGTCTGGTCGTTCAGCATGTGTTGGCCGACAGGATCAAAGAGCAGTCGCCATGCGACCGGTCGATGCAAGCAAAGCAATTCCAACATTGCAAGAGCAGATTTGGCCGGGCGCGGGCTTCCCCCAGCGAACGCGTCACATGCGATGTGCGCCAGCGGCTCAGAGCCAGCGCGGCACGCGGTTGGCATAGTCGATATAGGGCTCGCCGAACCTGGCGGCCATGTAGCGCTCCTCGCGTACCACCACGCCATAGTGGATCGTGACCGCGAGCGGGACGAGCATCCAGAACACCACCGGCGCGTTCGCGGCGACGCCGATCGCGCAATAGATCAGCGTCATGCCGAGATACATCGGGTTGCGCGTGAAGCGGTAGATGCCCTGCGCGACGAACGCCGTGGCCGGTTGCCACGGCGGGGCGGGGGTTCCGGCGCGGCGGAAGCGCAGCACCGCCGCGGCGATCGCTGCGATGCCAAGGAGCGCGAGCACCGTCACGACGGTCCAGCGCAGCGCGCCGGGCATGTCGAGGCCCTGGGTGCGCACCACCAGGAACTCGAGCACGAGCCCGAGGATCAGGAAGCCGAGATAGATCAGGGGCGGCGGCGCGATGACGCCAGCCGTGTCCGGGGAAATGTCGCGCTTGGTGTCGGTCATGGCGGTCCCTTAACCCGTCGAATCGAACTTGTCGCGCTTGCGCTGGCCGAACAGCAGGCGCCGTTCGAGATGCAGGCGCGCGGCGGCGTAATAGGCTTCGAGAAAGGCGCGATCGTCGCTCCAGCTGCCGCCCTGGTCGCGACGGCCGATCTTGCGGCGGATCACGCCCGCGACGGTGGTGAGCGTGTCGGGATCGTCGCGGTGGAGGACGTCCTCGAGCCGCTGGATCTCGAACTGGCCATAGGTTTCGAGCTCGTGCGGGGTGAAGCCCCAGGCGTCGATCCGGGCGCTGTCGTTCGCGGCGAGCAGGTCGGGCGCGATCTTCGGCCGCTCATTCTCCACCACCCAGGTGCCCGCGATCAGGTCGCCCGCGCGCAGCCGGTCGCGGTTGAACAACGGCATGAACAGGAAGATCGCGGTCCAGCCGAACCCGCACAGCGCGAGCCAGCGGTTGCTGAACCCCTCGGCCTGGGCGGTGAGCAGGAAGATCAAGGGCAGGAACACCTCGACCTCGCGCATCAGGTTGCGCGCGAGGATCGCGCCGCCGGTGAGGCGCCCGCCGTCGCGCGCGACGACGCGGAGCTTGAGCATGCGCTTGCCCGGCGTGGCGGCACGCGTGCCGCTCTCGAACAGCGTGAAGTAGAAATTGCGCAGCAGGAAGAAGCCGAGCAGCCAGATGATCGCGGCCGGACCTGCGGTGCGGAACCCGCCGATGATGAAGAAGGCGAGGACGGTGAGCACGATGAGCGTCACGAGCATGATCACCGCATCGATCGTGAAGGCGCCTGCACGCGAACCGGCGCTGGCGAGGCGCAGGTGAAGCGTCACGCCCTCGGGCGTCACCAGCTCGCGCAGGCGGCGCTCGCGCTTGGCGGCGGCGTCGCGCGCGTCAGCCATGGGCGCGCCGGCCGCCGAGCGCGAAATAGCCGACCCACAGGGCAAA
The DNA here is from genome assembly GCF_039595165.1 of Sphingomonas sp. GTDB lineage: Bacteria > Pseudomonadota > Alphaproteobacteria > Sphingomonadales > Sphingomonadaceae > Sphingomonas. Next base: position 8,126 of record NZ_JBCNMA010000091.1, on the reverse strand, counting down.
CATCGCCGCCGCGATCGCGAAGCGCGCGCCGTCGGCGGTGATCAGCTGGCGCGCGAAGCCTTCGAGCAGGCCGGCGACGAGCAGCATGATCACCACGCCGATCATCACCAGCGCGGCGCGGCGCCCGGATTCGCCCGCGGCGGCCAGGCGCGTGCGGGTGCCGGGAAAGGCGACGGCGCGGCCGATATGGAGGCCGGCTGCGCCGGCGAGGATGATCGCGCTCAATTCGGTCGAGCCGTGGATGAGCAGCCATCCAGTGAAACCGACGCCGAGCCCTTTGGGCAGGAACGCCGCGTACATCGCGCCGAGCAGCACGCCGTTGCTCGCGATCAGGAACAGCGTCGGGACGCCGAAGGCGAAGCCCAGCGCGAAGGCCATGATCGAGATCTGCGCGTTGTGCGTGAACAGGAAGGTCGCGAACACCTCGAGCCCGCCCTCCTTGGGACGGTCGTAAAGGGTGGAGCGGAGATAGTCGGCGGTCGCGTTCATGTCGCGTCCGCTCGCCATCTCGGGCGGGATGATCGCGTTGAACCAGGCCGGATCGCTGAGCACGAGGAAATAGCCGGCGACCGCGCTGGCGAGGAACAACGCGGCGATCAGCAGCGTCTCCGGGAAGATGCCGCGCACCGCGGCGGGCCAGCCATGCGCGAAGAAGCCGCCGATCTGGCGTCCCAGCGGCTCGCGGCAGCCGTAGAGGACGAAATAGGCGCGGGTGGAAAGGCTTTCGAGATAGGCGATCATCGACGCGTCGAGCGAGGTCTCGCGCGCGATCGACAGCGCGGAGAGCGTGGCGCGGTAGAGGCGCGGGAGCTCGACCAGATCGTCGTTGGTGAGGCGCCTGGGCGACTTGTTCTCGACCAGGTCGAGCAGTTGCTCGAGGCGCTGCCAGTCGGCCTCGCGCTCGGCGCGGAAGTGGCGGACGCCGAAGGCGGGTTGGGTTTGCGGGGACATCATCTCAGTTCTCCGACCAATCCTCCCCCGCCAGGGGGAGGTGGCAGCCATAGGCTGACGGAGGGGGAGGACTCCCAACAATGGTTCTGGCATCCGCCCCCTCCGTCACGCTTCGCGTGCCACCTCTCCCTGGCGGGGGAGGATTGAGGTAGGAACCGCCGATCGGGTCTGGACTGCTGCTCATGGGCGTTCGCGGTCCCGGACATAGCGCTCGGCGAGCGCGAGGGCGAGGTCGTCGGGGTTGGCCTCGAGCACGTCGATGCCGAGGCGCTTCAATCGCTCGATGACGATGCGGCGCTCGCGGATCAGCGTGTGCGCGATGTTGGCGCGGATCACGTCATCGGCTTCGGCGGGGCGGGCGTCGAGGATCGCGTCGAGCTCGGTGTCGTGGAACAGCACGAAGAGGACGCGGTGGCGGCGCAGCATGCGCGCGGCGGCGGCGATCATCAGCTCGGCGCTGGTCGGATCGGTGAACTCGGTGAACAGGATGACGAGGCTGCGGCGCTGGAGCCGCTGGTCGAGCGTGACGAGAGAAAGTGTGAAGTTGCTCTCGTCGGTGCCGTAATCGATGCCCGCGGCGGTGCGGTGGAGCGTCGCGAAGCCGCTGCTGCCGCTGACGCTGCCGGAATCCGCGCTGGGGCGGCCGGCGAAGCCGAACAGGCGCACCTGGTCGCCCGACTTCAGCGCGACGAAGGCGGCGAGCAGCGCGGCGGAGACGGCGCGGTCGATGCGCGGGAGACCGTCGACCGGCTCGCTCATCGCGCGGCCGCAATCGATCGCGAAGACGGTGCTGTTGTCGCGCTCGGTGCGGAACTCGCGGGCGAGGAGCGAGAAGTGGCGCGCCGAGGCCTTCCAGTCGATCGCGCGGCGCTCCATGCCCGGCTGGAAATCGGTGAGCGACTGGAATTCGGTGCCGTCGCCGCTGTCGGGACGGATGCGCGTGCCGAACTGGCGGCTGCGCAGGAACTGGCGCATGCCCTGCTCGCGCACCGGGCGCAGGCTGGGGAGGACGCGGACCTCGCCGTCGAGCGGGCGGCTGCGCTGCCGCCAGGCGAGCCCGAGCGGGCCGGCGACGCGGCCCCAGATGCGCGCGATCCGGGCGGTGCCGCGCCGGGCGGCGGTGTAGGCGAGCGGGGTCGCGGCGGGGTCGAGCGGGGCGGAGACGTCGGCGGCGTAGCGCAGGGCGGGGCCGCCCGCGGGGACCAGCTCGACGGTGTCGCCGACTTCGACCGAACCCGGAAAAGCGGCGGCGAGATCGGCGTCGCGCAGCCGCGGGGCGAGCGCGCCGTCGAGCGCGGTGAGCACCAGGACCGCGAAGATCCACAGGATTGCGAGCAGCCAGCCGCCCGGACGCACGACGCCGAGCACCAGCGCGAGCGGGGCGGCCGCCAGCACCAGCGCCACGGCGCGCTGGGTGGGAACGATCAACGCGGCGCCTCGACCCGGTCGATCAGCTGGGCGACGATGTCGTCGGCGCGGCGGCCGTCGATCTCGGCCGCGGGCGAGAGCACCACGCGGTGGCGCAGCAGCGGCTGGGCGAGCAGCTTGACGTCGTCCGGGATGACATAGTCGCGGCCCTCGAGCGCGGCGGCGGCGCGCGCCGCGGCGGCGAGCGCGGAGGCGGCGCGCGGGGAGGCGCCATTGGCGAAGTCGGGATGGCCGCGCGTCGAGCGGATCAGCGCGACGACATAGGCGACCACCTCGTCCGCCAGGCGCACCCCGAGCACCGCCTGGCTCGCGGCGGCGAGCGCGGCGTGGTCGGCGACCTGCGCGACGCCGCTGTCCTCGGGCCGCGGCGAGCCGGTGCGCGTGCCGTATTGCGCGACGATCGCGCGCTCGGCCGCCTCGTCGGGATAATCGATCGCGAGCTTGAACAGGAAACGGTCGAGCTGCGCCTCGGGCAACGGGTAGACGCCCTGCTGCTCGATCGGGTTCTGGGTCGCGACGACGGTGAAGTGATCGGAGAGCTTTTCCGTGCCGCCGTCGATGGTTACGGACCGTTCCTGCATCGCTTCGAGAAGCGCCGCCTGAGTCTTGGGCGGGGTGCGGTTGATTTCGTCGGCGAGCAGCAGCTCGGTGAAGACCGGGCCGCGCTTGAGCTCGAAGGTCGAGGTCTGGAAGTTGAACAGGCTGGTGCCGAGGATGTCGCCGGGCATCAGGTCGGGGGTGAACTGGATGCGGCCGAAGTCGAGGCCGAGCGTGCGGGCGAAGCTCTGCGCGAGCAGGGTCTTGGCGGTGCCCGGCGCGCCTTCGAGCAGGACATGGCCGCCCGAGAGCAGCGCCACGGTGAGCAGGCGCGTCGCCGCCGACTGGCCGACCACCGCCTTCGCCACCTCGGCATCGATCGCCGCGCCGAGCGCGCGGACGTCTTCGAGAGTCATGCCTTCACTTCCTTTCGCCAATCGTCGAGTTTCTGCGCCGCGTGGAGCAGCTCCGCCTCGGTCTTCGCGGTGCGAACCTGCGAGGCCGAGGCGGCGTAGGAGGTCTGCGTGGGCAGGGCGTCGAGATGCGCGTCGAGCGCCTCGCCCTGCAGGCCGCGCGGCAGCGCCAAGCGCCGCGCCGCCCAATCGCGCACCGCATCGGCAAAGGCGCCGCCGCCTTCGCGCGTGCGGCCGGCACGGCGGGCGAGGCCGACGATGTTCTCGATCAGGGCGCGCTTGCCGAAGTCGAGCGCGCGCGGCTCGCGGCGCGGCGGGCCGAAGCGCGCCCAGGTGGCGAGGCCGGCGAGCAGCGCCGCGGCGAACAGCGCGAGCGTGACGCCGAGGAACGGCGGCTCGAACATCAGCTGGATGAGGTTGCGCCCGCCCGCCCCGTAAGGGAGCATCGTGTCGAAGTTGATCGTGCCGGGATTGTCGGGATCGAGCGCGGCGAGCAGCGCGATCGCGGCCTGCGCGTTCTGGCGCTGCGCCAGGCCATGATTGTTGAGCAGATCGGGATCGGCGAGGATGTAGATGTGCTTGCCCGGCACCTCACCGAGCACCGCGCTGCCGTCGGGCGCGGCGATCAGCGAGTAGATCTTGTCGCCGTCGAGCGATTGCACGCTGTCCGGCGTGCGGAACGGGCGAAGATCGAGGCTGGTGGGGTAAGTCAGCTTGACCTTCGGGCCATGGCGAACGGTGACCGGGGTGACCGGCGCGAGCATGCGCACCAGCAGCTGCGCCGGAGCCGGAGCGACTCGTTCCTCGCGGTTGCGCTTGAGCTGCTGCGGCGCGGTCGTCCATTTGGGCAGGATGATCAGCACGGGCGCCGTCTCGCCGGCGGCGTCCTCGAGCGCGGCTTCGATCTCGGCGGGCTTGGTCTGGAGGTTGGGGGTCAGGATCAGCAACCCGCGCTCGGGCCGCGCGGTGGCGTCGCCCGACAGCGTGACGGTGCCGCCCGACTGCTCGATCAGATTGTTGAGCGCGCGGAACCCGGTGGCGAAGCGCGAGGTCGGGCTGGGGGCATTGCCGCGCTGGCGGTCGACCAGCCCGCCATAGCCGCTGACCAGCAGGAAGCCGAACATCAGCACCACGCCGGCCGCGATCAGCAGCAGCACGGTGCGCGCGCGGAAGGGGCTGGTGGTGGCGGTGCTCATCGGCGCCCTAGCGCGAATCCGGCATAGTCGGCGCGGGCACGGGTCCAGTCCGCCTCGCCGAGGGGATTGCCGGCGAACAGGCTGCGCTCGACGTCCGCGACGATTCGCCGGAAGACGGTGCGGGCGGCATCGGGGAGGGTATCGAACGCCGCGATATCTCGACTGGTGAGCGACGGACGCAGCGAATCGCCGCGCCAGCGCTCGATATCCTCGATGCTGCGGTGGAGGATCAGGCGCACCGCCTCGGCATAGCGGCCCGCCGCGGCGAGGCGGTCGGCCTCGTCGAGCAGCGCGCGGGCGGCGCCGGCATCGGGCGCCCAGCCGGCGGGTGCGACGGCCGTTTCGCCGCGGCCGAGCAGGCGTGCGCTGATCCACTCGCGGACCGTAGGGAACAGCGCGAGGAGGATCGCGATCACGACCGCCGCGATCGCGATCCACATCAGCACGGTCCAGCCGCCGCCGACCCAGTCGACGAAGCGGCGCAGCGCGTCGAACAGCTCGATCAGCCAGCGCGGCGGCGGGTTGATCTCGGGCTGGTGCCAGGGGAGGTCGAACTGGATCGACGGATCGGCACGCACCGCACGATGCGCGGCGTCGATGCGCGCCGGATCGCCAAAGGCGGCGGCCCCCTGCTGTGCGGCGCTGCCTGCGCCCGGTGCCGTCACGCGATTTCCCCCATGGCTGGGAGCGTTGGAGCAAATCGCCAAATTGCGCGCAACGCTTTTCGCGCATAACGGTTGGGAACCGGGCTGTATGACCGGAATCGAACGAGAGAGGGGCACAGCGACTTGATCCGTACCATCATCGGCGCCACCGCCGCCGCTAGCCTGGCCGCGTGCTCGGCCAGCGCTGAGGACAAGCCCAAGAGCGCCGCGTCCGACGCGCCGGCGCAGCGCGGGCCAGGCAAGGGCAAGGGATATGCGCATGATCCCTATCCCTCGACCTACAAGGCCTATCCCGGCGTGCCGACGCTGCTGACCAACGTCACCATCCTCGACGGCGAGGGCGGGCGGATCGACAATGGCGCGGTGCTGTTCCGCGACGGCAAGATCGTCGAGGTCGGCCAGTCGATCGCGGCGCCCGAGGGGGCCCAGGTCATCGATGGGCGCGGCAAATATGTGACGCCGGGCGTGATCGACGTGCACAGCCATCTCGGCGACTATCCGAGCCCGGGCGTGCAGGCGCATTCGGACGGCAACGAGATCACCGGCCCGGTCACCGCCGAGGTCTGGGCCGAGCACAGCGTGTGGCCGCAAGACCCCGGGTTCAGCCGGGCGCTGACCAATGGCGGGGTGACCACGCTGCAGATCCTGCCGGGCTCGGCCAATCTGTTCGGCGGGCGATCGGTGACGCTCAAGAACGTCTATTCGCGCACCATGCAGGGGATGAAGTTCCCCGGCGCGCCCTATGGGCTCAAGATGGCCTGCGGCGAGAACCCCAAGCGAGTCTATGGCGCGCGCCAGCGCATGCCGGCGACGCGGATGGGCAATATCGCGCTCGACCGCGCCACCTGGGCCAAGGCGCAGGAGTATAAGCGGCGCTGGGACCGCTACGAGGAGAAGGGCGGCGAGGCGCCGGCCCGCGACCTGGCGATGGACACGCTGCGCGGCGTGCTCGACGGCGAGATCATCGTCCACAACCACTGCTACCGCGCCGACGAGATGGCCATCGTCCTCGATATGGCCAAGGAATTCGGGTACAAGGTGGGGACGTTCCACCATGCGGTGGAGGCCTACAAGATCGCCGATCTGCTCAAGGCCAACGGGACGTGCGCGGCGGTGTGGGCCGACTGGTGGGGCTTCAAGATGGAGTCCTATGACGCGATCAAGGAGAACCTCGCGATCCTCGAGCGGGAGGGGGCGTGCGGCATGATCCATTCCGACGACGCCAACGGCATCCAGCGCCTCAATCAGGAGATCGCCAAGGTGCGCGCCGCGGCGAAGCGCGCGGGTTTCGAGGTGTCGGAGGAGATCGCGTGGAAATGGGCGGCGATCACCCCCGCCCGGGCGCTGGGGATCGATCAGGTCACCGGCAGCCTCAGGCCCGGCAAGATGGCCGATGTGGTGCTGTGGAACGGCAATCCGTTCAGCGTGTACACGCGGCCCGAGAAGGTGTGGATCGACGGCGCGCTCCTATATGACGCCAATGATCCCAGACGACGCCCGGTATCCGACTTCGAGCTGGGCCAGCCCGGCGAAGGAGACGTGAAATGAAGGCGCTCCGAGTCAAGGCGGTTCTTTGGGCAGCGGCCGCGCTCGGCGCGGCGGTCCCGGCGGCGGCGCAGACCGTGGCGGTGACCAATGCCAGGCTGGTGACCGGCGACGGTTCGGCGCCGGTCGAAGGCGGCACGGTGGTGGTGCGCGACGGGCGCGTGGTCGCGGCGGGGCGCGGGGTCGCGGTGCCGGCGGGCGTGACGGTGGTCGATGCCGGCGGGCGCTGGGTGACCCCGGGGCTGTTCGCGGGCTTCACGCGGATGGGCATCGTCGAGGTCGACGGGGTCGACGAGACCAACGATGCCGGCGCGAGCGGATCGCCGTTCAACGCGGCGATCGACGTGGTGCCGGCGGTGAACCCGAGAACCAGCGCGATCATCCTCAACCGTGCCGAGGGGATCACGCGCGCGGTGGTCGCTCCGCAGGCGCGCGGGTCGATCTTCGGGGGGCAGGGCGCGATCATCGATCTCGGCGCCGATCTGGATGCGGTGACCAAGCCGCGCGCCTTCCAGTTCATGGAATATGGCGAGACCGGCGCGGCGCGGGCGGGAGGCAGCCGGCCCGCCGCCTATGCCATGCTCAGGAACATCCTGTTCGAGGTGCGCGACTATGCCCGCGCGCCGGGCAGCTTCGCCGATCGCGGCAAGGATGCGCTGCTCACGCGGGCGGACGCGCAGGCGCTGGTGCCGGTGGTGAACGGGACGGTGCCGCTGTTGGTGCATGTCGAGCGCGCGTCGGACATCCTGGTGATGCTCGACCTCAAGCGCGAGATGCCGGCGCTCAAGCTGGTGCTGGTCGGCGCGACCGAGGGCTGGACCGTGGCGCGGCAGATCGCGGCGGCGAAGGTGCCGGTGCTGGCCTCGGCGCTGGCCGACCTGCCGGCCTCGTTCGAGCAGCTCGCGGCGACTCAGTCGAACATCGGGCGGCTGCAGGCGGCGGGCGTGACCGTGGGCATCGGCATGATCAACGACGACGAGTCGCGCCAGGCGCGGCTGGTCAAGCAATATGCCGGCAACCTGGTGGCGCTGGGCAAGATCCCGGGTGCGGCGGGCCTCGACTGGGGGCAGGCGTTCGCGGCGATCAGCTCGAAGCCGGCCGAGGCGATGGGGATGGGCGGCGAGTTCGGATCGCTCAAGCCCGGACGGCGCGGCGACGTGGTGATCTGGGACGGCGACCCGCTCGAGATCGGCAGCGAGGCCGTGCGCGTGTTCATCGACGGCGTCGAACAGCCGCTCGACACGCGCCAGGACAAGCTCAAGCAACGCTATTTCGATCCGAAGGAGGGCGCTTTGCCGAAGGCGTACGAGCGCTGAGCGGGACCGGACAGCCCGCCACTGCGGTGGAGCCGCGCCGCGCCGGACGGCCGCGCGACCCTGCCAAATATGGCG
>NZ_JBCNMA010000090.1:0-13727 GCF_039595165.1 Sphingomonas sp. | reverse complement strand
TCGCCCCATTGGGCGCCGATCACTGCGACATTTGCCATGGATACACGTCTCCGCCTGCCAGGCAGACCCAAGGCCGCCCTTCGACAGGACTCGGCGACCGGGCTTTTCGGAAATGCGGGGGCGCGAATGGCCCCGACGGGCGTTCGCGTCAAGGGGCGTTGCGCGGTCGGGCGGCTGCGCTAGGGTTGGCGAAGACAAAAAGGAGAAACGAATGAAACTGGCAAGCCTCAAGCAGGGCCGCGATGGCAAGCTGGTCGTCGTCTCCAACGACCTCGCCTGGTATGCCGATGCCGGGCACATCGCGCCGACGCTGCAGGCGGCGCTCGACGATTGGGACCGGCTCGAGCCCGACCTGCGCAACCTTGCCACCGATCTCGACCACGAGGTGATCCCGCGCGAGCGTTTCCACGAGCGCGAAGCCGCGGCGCCGCTGCCGCGCGCCTATCAATGGGCCGACGGCTCGGCCTATGTGAACCATGTCGCGCTGGTGCGGCAGGCACGCGGCGCGGAGATGCCCGAGAGCTTCTGGCACGATCCGCTGATGTATCAGGGCGGCAGCGACGGCTTTCTCGGGCCGCGCGACCCGATCCCGCTGGCGGACGAGGAATGGGGCTGCGACCTCGAGGCCGAAGTGGTGGTCGTCACCGGCGACGTGCCGCTCGGCGCGAGCCGCGAGGACGCGCTCGCCGCGATCCGGCTGGTCGGCCTGACCAACGACGTGTCGCTGCGCAACCTGATTCCGGGCGAGCTCGCCAAGGGCTTCGGCTTCTTCCAGTCCAAGCCGGCGAGCGCCTTCTCGCCCGTGTTCGTGACTCCCGACGTGCTCGGCGACTGGTGGCAGGGCGGCAAGCTCCACCGCAAGCTGATGGTGGATCTGAACGGCCAGCCCTTCGGCCGCGCCGAGGCGGGGGAGGACATGACCTTCGACTTCGGCACGTTGATCGCGCATGCCGCCAAGACGCGCGCGTTGGGCGCGGGCACGATCATCGGTTCGGGCACCGTCTCGAACCGTGATGCGGGGGGCGGTCCGGGCAAGCCGATCGCCGAGGGCGGCGTCGGTTATTCGTGCCTCGCCGAGCTGCGCACGGTCGAGACGATCAACGGCGGCAAGCCGGCGACGCCGTTCCTCAAGGCCGGCGACACCATCCGCATCTGGGCGGAGGACGACCGGCATCACCCGATCTTCGGGACGATCGAGCAGACCGTCGGGGGATAGGTTGCGAATGCCCGACGGCGTTCCGATCTGGGCACTATGACTGTCGAGAGCGGCTATCACGTGTTCGAGACCGCAGCGGGCTTCGCGGCGATCGGCTGGAACGCGAAGGGCATCAACAGTTTCCGGCTGCCGGCGCGAACGGCGCAGGAGGTGGAGCGGTCGCTCCTGCGGCGGCTGCCCGACGTGAAACCGGCCACGCCACCGCAACCTGTGCAAGCCGTGATTGACGACGCCCTGCGCTATTTTGCCGGGGAGCGCGTCGACTTCGCGAGCGTGCCCGTCGATCTCGGGACGCAAGAGCCGTTCTTCGAACGCGTCTATGCCTTTGTGCGCCAGCTCGGCTGGGGCGAGACGGCGACCTATGGCGCGATCGCCAAGATGCTCGAGGCGGGGCCGGAATTCGCGCGCGACGTCGGCCAGGCAATGGCGGCCAACCCGGTGCCGCTGATCGTCCCCTGCCATCGCGTGACGGCCGCGAACGGGCGGATCGGCGGCTTCTCGGCACCCGGCGGCTCGCTGTCCAAGGCGCGCATGCTCGAGATCGAAGGGGTCGAGGTCAGGGACGGCGTCGTCACCCGCGACCTGCCGCAGCTCGGGCTGGGGTTCTGAGCATCAGAATGCGAACGCGCCCTGCCGGTCGATCAGCGGCCAGCGGCCGTGATCGATGTGGCGGCCGTTCCCGCTTTCGATCAGCAGGATTTCGTCGACCGGCCATTCGATCGGCGGGATCGCGGCGCGCCGGGTCGAGCTGCCGCCATAAGCCAGGTTGAGGTGCAGGCTGAACGCATAGTCCGGTAGCGGGACGCCGCAACGCGCGATGCGCGCCACGAGGGCGCGCTGGAAATATCCGGGCGCGCGCTGGCCCTTGCGGGGCTTGAGCGTATCGCCCTCGATATGGTCGAAGGCGACCGGGAAGGGTTCGGCGTCGAATGCCTGCATCGCGCGATGAATCGCATCGATCGCCGGTTCCGTGCTCTCGCCGATCGGCAGCAAGGTGCTGTGCCAGCGTTCGGGCGCGTAGCTGATCTCGATGCCCAGCGCCGCGCAGAGGCGGATCATCGCGGTGCGCTCGAGCAGCCGCGGCTTGATCATCAGATAGAGCGGCCTGCGCCACTGCCGCTTCGTCTGCCCGCCCATCTCAGTGGAAGTCCCGCGAGCGCACCGGGATCAGGTCCGGCGCCTTGAGGCTGCGGCGCGGCAGCGGCCGGTCGCGCGGGTCGATCGTGCCGCCATGCGTCGCGCCGTCGCCGGGGATGGTGAGGTTGGGCATGTCGAGGTCGCCCACCTCGCGCAGCCAGTCGGTGAGGTCGGTGAGCTGCTCGGCGACGACATGGATCACGATCCCCTCGCGCTGCACCCGCCCGCGCACCGCGAGCATCGTCGCGGCCATCACGGTGCGGCGGTTGGCCTCGAACCGGTCGGCCCACAGCACGGCGTTGGCGATGCCGGTCTCGTCCTCCAGCGTCACGAACACCACGCCCTTGGCGCTGCCCGGGCGCTGGCGCACGAGGATGAGGCCAGCGACCTCGACGCGCTGGCCGTCCTTCATCTGCATGAGGTCAGCGCATCGCGTGATCCGCTGCGTCGCGAGGCGATCGCGCAGGAACGCCACGGGGTGCGCACGCAACGACAATTGGGTCGCGCGATAATCCTCCACCACCTCGCGCCCTTGCGAGAGCGGCAAGAGCGTCACCGGCGCCTCGACGCTTTCCGGTTTAGCCTTGCCCATGCGCGCGTCGGCGGCGGCGAACAGGTCGAGCGGCTTGTTCGCCAGCCCCTTGATCGCCCACAACGCCTGGCGGCGGTTGAGCCCCAGCGACTGGAAGGCATCCGCCCGCGCCAGCCGTTCGAGTGCAGCGGGCTTCACGCCCGAACGGCGCCAGACCTCCTCGATCGAGGTGAAGGGGCCGTCGGCGATACGGGCCTTGATGATATCCTCGCCATCCTCCTTGGCCAGTCCCTGGACGATCCGCATGCCCAGCCGGATCGGCTGGAGGCCGGCCCAATCCGCATCGGTCCCGCAGAATCCTTCGTGCCGCGCCCGCGCATTCGGTGCCCCGGCGATCATGCGCGTATCCCAGTCGCTGTCGTTGATGCACACCGGGCGTGCCTCCACGCCGTGCGTCCGCGCGTCGCGGATCAGCTGGGCGGGCGCATAGAAGCCCATCGGCTGCGCGTTGAGCAGCGCCGTGCAGAACACGTCCGGGTGATGGCATTTCATCCACGACGAGGCGTAGGCGATCTTGGCGAAGCTCGCGGCGTGGCTCTCGGGGAAACCGTAATTGCTGAACCCCTCGATCTGCGCGACCAACCGTTCGGCGAACTCCAGGCTGATGTTGCGCGCGCGCATGCCCTCGATCAGCTTGGGCCGGAACTCGCCGATGTCGCCGCTCGACTTGAACGTCGCCATCGCGCGGCGCAGCCGGTCGGCCTCGGCCGGGGTGAAGCCGGCGCCGACGATCGCGACCTGCATCGCCTGTTCCTGAAACAGCGGCACGCCCAGCGTCTTCTCGAGCACGCCCTTGAGCGCCGGCGAGGGGTAATCGACCAGCGCCGGATTCTGCCGCCGCTTGAGATAGGGGTGGACCATGTTGCCCTGGATCGGTCCGGGGCGGACGATCGCCACCTGGATCGCGATGTCGTAGAAATTCTTCGGCTTCATGCGCGGCAGCATCGACATCTGCGCGCGGCTCTCGATCTGGAACACGCCGAGCGTGTCGGCCTTCCGGATCATCTCGAAGGTGAGCTTGTCGTCCTCCTGCATCAGCGGCGAGGCAAGGGTCAGATGCGTCGCCTTGTGCCCGGCGAGCAGGTCGAATGCGCGGCGCATGCAGCCGAGCATGCCGAGACCGAGGATGTCGACCTTCATGAAGCCTAGTTCCTCGATGTCGAGCTTCTCCCATTCGACCACGCGGCGATCGACCATCGCGGCGGGCTCGACCGGGATCAGGTCGTGAAGCTTGTCGCGGGTCAGCACGAAGCCGCCGGGGTGCTGCGACAGGTGACGCGGCGTGCCGACCAGCTGGCGTGCGAGATCGAGCGTGAGCGCGAGGCGCGGGTCGCCGCGGTCGAGGTTGAGCGAGTCGGCGTGCTTGTCATCGACGTCGTTCGATGAGCCCCACACCTGGCTCGACAGCGCGGCGGTCAGGTCCTCGGGCAGGCCCAGCGCCTTGCCCACCTCGCGCAGCGCCCCGCGCGAGCGAAAGCGGCTGACCACCGCGGTCAGCGCGGCATGGTCATGGCCATAGCTCTCGTAGATCCACTGGATCACCTCCTCGCGCCGTTCATGCTCGAAATCGACGTCGATATCGGGCGGCTCCTTGCGCTCGGTCGAGATGAAGCGCTCGAACAGCAATTGATGCGCGATCGGGTCGATCGAGGTGATGCCGAGCGCGAAGCAGATCACCGAATTGGCCGCGCTGCCGCGCCCCTGGCAGAGGATCTGCTGGCTCAAGGCGAACTGGACGATCGAATTGACGGTGAGGAAATAGGGCGCGTAGCCCATCTGCTCGACCAGCCCGAGCTCATGGGTCAGCAGGTCCTGATGGGCCTGTGAAGGTTTCCCGCCGAATCTCTGTTTGAGCCCGTTCCAGGCGAGCGCGTGGAGCGCTTCCTGCGCGCTGCGTCCGGCAATGACATGTTCTTCGGGATATTGGTGCTGAAGCTCGCGCAGCGAGAAGGTGCAGCGCTCGGCGATCTCCAGCGACGCCCGCAGCGCTTCGGGATGGTCGCGGAAGCGGCGTGCCATCTCCTGCGGCGACTTGAGATGCCGGTCGGCGCTGCGCTCGCGGCGGAAGCCCAGCTCGTCGATCGTGCATTTCTCGCGGATCGCGGTGACCACGTCCTGCAGCATGCGCTCGCCGGGCGTGGCATAGAGCACGTCGCCGGTGGCGAGCGGGGTGAGGCCGAAGCGCCGGGCCGCGGTGTCGAGCTGGTGCAGCCGCAGCGCTTCGCCGGGGCGGCGGTGCTGGGTCAGGCAGACATGCCCGCGGCCGCCGAACGCGTCCGCCATCCAGCGCAGCGCCAGCGGATCTCCCGGATCGGCCATGCCGGGCACCAGCGCCCCGACCAGTCCTTCGGCCGCTTCGGCGAGATCCTCCCAATGGAGGAAGCACTTGCCCTTTTCGCCGCGCTGCGCGTCGGCGCGCGACTTGCCGAGCGTGAGCAGGCGCGTGAGCCTGGACCAGGCCGGCCGGTCCTCGGGCCAGACCAGCACCGAACTGCCATCGGTGAGGTCGAGCCGGCATCCCGCGATCATGCGGATCGGCGCGCCGAGCGCGGCGAACTGCTCGGCCGCGACCAGCGACCGCACCACGCCGCCCACCGAATTGCGGTCGACGATGCCGAGCGCTGGTAGGCCCAGCAGCGCCGCCTGGCGGAACAATTCCTCGGGCGAGGAGGCGCCGCGCAGGAACGAATAATGCGTCGTCACCTGGAGCTCGGCGTAGCTCATCCGAACACCCCGTGGAGGTACCAGCTCAAGTCCCCTGTCGCACTCCGTTCGCCGTCACCGCGGCGGAACAGCCAATAACGGCGACCTGCATCGTCCTCGACGCGGAAATAGTCGCGAACCTGCTCGGCTTCGGCGGTGCGCTTCCACCATTCGCCATGGATTCGCTCGGGCCCGTCGGCGCGCACCACGCGGTGCGGCTGGCCGCGCCAGGTGAAGCGGCGCGGGGCATGGTCGGGCAATTCGGCGATGACATGGTCGAGGCGTTCGGGGCGGCGCAGCAGCCGCGCGGGCTTGGGCCATTCGGGGTGCCAGGGATGCAGCGCCGGGTTGCGGTCGAGCTGCCCGACATCGTCGATCCTGGGCCGCGCGCCGCCGCGTTCGGGCGGGTCGAGCACCGCCATCCGCGCCGCCGCGCGTTCGGGAACGTCGCTCTCCACCGCGCGCATCCGCCACATCCGCCTGAGGCCGATCCGCGTTGCCAGCGTGTCGACCAGCGTTGCGATATCTGGCGCCGCTTCCTCGTCGAGCCGCTCGACCATCGGCTCGGGTCCGAGCGGTGCGGCGCGGCGGACATGTAGGGTGACGGCGTCGATGCCATAGCCCGGTTCGACATCCTCGATCCGACGCTTGAGCAGGCGGAGCAGATGCGCGGGATCGCGGCTCGGGCGGGCGAGGCCGATGCGGATGCGCTGGGGCACGCCGTCCACCCGGTCGGCGATGCATTCGAGCGCTTGCACGCCCAGCCCCTCGCCCTCGAGCGCAATGGCGAGCCGGGGGACGAGTTCGCCCAGCCAATGCTCGATCGCCTCGGGGGTCGCGATCGGCTCGGCGAAGCGCTGGCAGACGGCGATCGCTTCGGGCGGGATCACCGGGTCGAGCGGCTCGGGCATGCGGCCCAGCGCCTGGTCGATGCGCAGCACCGTTGCCGCACCGAAGCGGCGGACGAGCGGGCCGCGCGGCATCGCGGCGAGCTGGCCGATCCGCTCGACGCCGAGGCGTTTGAGCAGCTCGACCGCGGTTTCGTCGATGCGTAGCGCGGCAATGGGGAGACCGGCGAGCGCCTCTGCCTGTCCGCCGGGCGGGCAGACCGTGATCCGATCGCGTTCATGCCGCACCAGTGCCCAGGCGGCGCCCGGGCTGTCGGCGACCGCCACCTGCGCGGTGAAGCCGGCGCGCGCGAGCAGGCGGACGACATGCCGCGCCATCCCTTCCTCGCCGCCGAACAGATGCGCCGTCCCGGTGAGGTCGAGGAACAGCCCGTCCGCCTCCGACAGCGCGACGATCGGCGACCAGCGCCGTGCGGCCAGGATCGCGAGGCGGCGGAGCGCGGCGAGGTCGCCCTCGGGATCGGCCGGGCGGATGTCGAGCCCGTGCACCTGCGCCCGCGCCTGGGTGACCGCCATGCCGGGCCGCAGCCCCAATGCCTGGGCCGCGGGACAGGCGGCGGCGATCTCGATCCGGCTGCCGTTGCGGATCGAGGTGATGAGGGGCGCGTGCCTATCCTCCCCCGCCAGGGGGAGGGGGACCGCCGCAGGCGGTGGAGGGGGAGGACGGCGACCAATTACCGTGGTGCTTCCTCCCCCTCCGTCAGGCTTCGCCTGCCACCTCCCCCTGGCGGGGGAGGATAATGGAGATATCTCACCTTCATCCGCCGCCCAGCGCGCGCCGGGACGCCAATGGCCCTCATGCTGAGCCGGTTTGCGCAGCGGAGGGGCGGGCGGGGGAAGGGCGCCGTACGCCGGCTCAGGCCGCGCGCCGGCGCGTCGCTCCGCCTGCCGCAGCCGTTCGATCGGCCAGAGGGGCAGGTAGAGCGCAGCGACCCGTTTCATCGCATGCCTCCACTAGGATATCGAAAGGATCGCCTCCCTTTTGCCGTGCGAGACCGAGCTGCCAGCGTGCCCGGCCCACGCCCTCCACCGGCAGCGGCGTCGAGGGCGCGCACGCCACCCGCCAGCGCGTCACCGCCGCCGAGGGCGCGCCGAGCGGATCGCCCGCCTGGCGCGGATGTCGCTTCATCAGCAGCGCTATGGTGCGCCCGCCCTCCGCCGCGAGCTGCAGCCGCCGCGTCGCGGGCATGCCGACTCGCCGCGCTTCGCCCACCACCGCGCCGAGCCCGCGGTGCCGCAGTCCCTCCTCCATGATCGCGAGCAGTTCGTCATCGTCCGCCGCTTCGGCATAGAGCACGCGCTTGGGCGCGAGGCCCGACTGGTAGAGGCCGGGGGCGAACAGGTCGCGCCGCCGCACCACCCACAGCACCGGCCCCCACGCGCGCGCCGCAATCCCCGCGGTGAACAATGTCGCCGCGGCATCGTCGCCGAGGTCGGCCGTCGCCGCCGCCACCTCGTGCAACGCATCGAGCCTGAGTCCCCCGTCCGCCAGCCGTGCATCGAGCCGGCCGAGTCCGAACGGCAGCACCGGACGGCGGCGAAAGCCGCTGCCCTCGATTGCGCTCAGCGTCTCGCGCAATTGCCTGATGACCGCGGGATCGGCCATGTTCCTGCCTGCAAGCTCCGACTCGGAATAGATCGTTCCTATTTTGTTCTATTGGTAGGCAGAGTCAACCGCTTGCCAATAGTGCCGGCGGCTGCGTATCATTCGGCTATCACACCATTATCCCGGGGGAATTTGATGAAGCCCGTCACCGGCGCGATCCTGCTCGCCACCACCTCGCTGTTCGCCACCAATGTGGAGGCCGCCCCCATGCAACAGACCGCCCCGGCGCCTGCCGCCGCCGCTCCTGCCCCTGATCCCGCGCCGATGCTCGACAAGTGGCCGGGCCCGTTCGACGGCGTGCCCCAGTGGGACAAGCTCGCCCCGGCGATGTTCCCCGCCGCGTTCGAGAAGGCGATGGCCGAGGCGCGCGCGCAGTTCGTCAAGATCCGCGACAATCCCGAGTCGCCGACCTTCGCCAACACGATCGAGGCGAGCGAGCGCACCAGCGGCGCGTTCAGCCGCGTCTTCCCGGTCTGGGGCGTCTACACCAGCAACCTCGCCACGCCCGAGGTGCAGAAGATCGCCGCCGAATGGAGCCCCAGGCTCTCCGCCTTCTTCACCGAATTGAGCCTCGACCCCAAGATGTTTGCGCGCGTGAAGACGCTTTACGACAAGCGCCAGACGCTCGGCCTCAACGCGCAGCAATTGCGCCTGCTCGAGCGCGAATATCGCGATTACGTGACCTCGGGCGCGCTGCTCGACGAGGCGCAGAAGGCCGAGGTCAAGCGCATCAACGGCGAACTCGCCAAGCTCTACACCGAGTTCAGCAAGCGCGTGCTGGCCGACGAGGAGACCGCGATCATCCTGGCGAGCGAGGCTGATCTCGCCGGCCTGCCCGACAGCTTCAAGGCGAGCCTCGCCGAGGAGGCCAAGGCGCGCGGCCAGGCGGGCAAATGGGCGGTCAAGAACACCCGCTCCTCGATGCAGCCGTTCCTCATGTACTCGACGCGCCGCGACCTGCGCGAGAAGGTCTACAAGGCGTACATCAACCGCGGCGACAATGGCGACGCCAACGACACCAACGCGACGATCGCCGCGATCCTGAAGCTGCGCCAGGAGCGCGCGAAGGTGCTCGGCTTCAAGAACCACGCCGAATACCGGATGGACGACACGATGGCGGAGACCCCCGCCAACGCGACCAAGCTGATGATGTCGGTGTGGCCGGCGGCGCGCGCCCGCGTGCTCGAGGAAGTCGCCGACATGCAGAAGCTCGCCGATGCGGAGGCCGCGGCGGGCAAGGGGCCCAAGATCACGATCGAGGGCTGGGATTATCGCTATTATGCGGAGAAGGTCCGCAAGGCGAAATACGATCTCGATGAGAGCGAGGTGAAGCCGTATCTCGAGCTCAACAACATGGTCAACGCCATGTTCTATGCCGCGGGCCGGCTCTACGACCTGCAGTTCAAGGAGAATACCGGCGCCATTCCGGTCTTCCACCCCGATGTCCGCACCTTCGAGGTGACGCGCGAGGGCAAGACCGTCGGCGTCTTCTACCTCGACAATTTCGCGCGGGCGGGGAAGCGCTCGGGCGCCTGGGCGACCGCCTATCGCAGCCGTTCGGGGCTGCGCGGCGACAACATCGTGCTCGGCTCGAACAACAACAATTTCACCAAGGGCGGGGCGGGCGAGCCGACGCTGATCAGCATCGACGACGCCTCGACGCTGTTCCACGAATTCGGCCATGCGCTGCACGCGCTGCTGAGCAATGTCTATTACCCAGGTCTCGGCGGCACGCCGCGCGACTTCGTCGAGTATCCGAGCCAGGTGAACGAGAACTGGCTGCTCACCCCCGACGTGCTCAACCGCTTCGCCAAGCACTACAAGACCGGCGAGGTGATCCCGGCGGCGCTGGTGGCCAAGATCCAGAAGGCGCAGACCTTCAACCAGGGCTTCGACACGGTCGAGTATCTCTCCTCGGCGATCGTCGACATGAAGCTGCACGACCGCGACACACCCGTCGCCGATCCCGACGCCTTCGAGCGCGACACGCTGGCCGAGCTCAAGATGCCCAGGGAGATCGTGATGCGGCACCGCCTGCCGCAGTTCAATCACCTGTTCTCGTCCGACGCCTATTCGGCGGGCTATTACAGCTACCTGTGGTCGGAGACGATGGACGCCGACACCTGGGCGGCGTTCGAGGAGACCGGCAATGTGTGGGACAAGGCGACCGCCGACAAGTTCCGCACCATCCTGCTGGCGACGGGCAACGAGACCGACCGCAAGGAGGCCTACAAGGCCTTCCGCGGGCGTGACCCGGACGTGAAGGCGCTGTTCAAGCGGCGCGGGTTCCCGACTCAGTGATCTCCAGGCGCCGTCGGCTTCGTGCTGGCGGCGTCTTCGCTTCGGCGGTGGTGGAAATTGGATGCCCCGCGTGGATTCGAACCACGATTGACGGAGTCAGAGTCCGTAGTCTTACCATTAGACGACAGGGCAATGCCGTTGGAGCCGGGGCATCTAGGCGGGCGCCGGGCGGGGGTCAAGAGGGGTTGTCCGGGCCGGCGATCCGCTCGCCTTGCCCCTGTCCCCGCCATGCGCTAGCTTTCTCCACAAGCACCGGCGGCCGGCTTGGCCGTGACGGAAGAACATAAGTGAGTGGTTTGCGATGGGGGAAGGCTCCGCCAGGATGCCGCGCCCGCCGGCTCCGAAACCGGCCCGCCCGGCCCCGAATCCGTCTCCGCCCCATGGGCGGGCACGCTGGCCAGAGGCCCGGCACTATGCCGCGCTCGACCTGGGCACCAACAATTGCCGGCTGCTGATCGCCCGCCCGCAAGGGTCGGGGTTCACCGTGGTCGACGCCTTTTCGCGGATCGTGCGGCTGGGCGAGGGGCTCGCCTCGAGCGGGCGGCTGTCCGACGCGGCGATCGAGCGTACGATCGCCGCGTTGCGGATCTGCGCCGACAAGCTCAAGCGCCGCCATGTCGCACTGTCGCGCGCGGTCGCGACCGAGGCGTGCCGCCAGGCGGCGAACGGCCCCGAGTTCATCCAGCGCGTCTATCGCGAGACGGGAATCGTGCTCGACATCATCACCGCCGAGGAGGAGGCGCGGCTGGCGGTGCTCGGCTGCCACGCGCTGCTCGAACCGGGCGACGGCCCGGCGCTGGTGTTCGACATCGGCGGCGGCTCGACCGAGCTGGTGCTGGTCGATTCGGCGGGCGAGCATCCCCGCATCCTCGACTGGCACAGCGCGCCCTGGGGCGTGGTCTCGCTGACCGAGGCGCGCGGCATCACCGGCGACCATGATCCGCAGCTGCGCGCCGCCGGCTATGCGCGGATGCGCGAGAGCGTGGCCGAGGCGTTCGCGCCGTTCATCGCGCGGCTGCCCGCGGTCTCGGGCACGCCGCGGCTGCTCGGCACCAGCGGGACGGTGACCACGCTCGCCAGCGTGCATCTGGGGCTCCCTTCCTATGACCGCTCGGCGGTCGACGGGCTGATCGTGCCGGCCGCGTCGATGCGCGCGGTGAGCCAGCGCATCGCGGGGCTCGACATGAAGGGCCGCTCGGCTATTCCCTGCATCGGCGCGGAGCGGGCCGATCTGGTCGTCGCGGGCTGCGCGATCCTGGAGACGATCATGGACATCTGGCCCGCCGAGCGGCTCGGCATCGCCGACCGCGGCATCCGCGAGGGCATCCTGCGCCGCCTGATGGGGAGCCGCGCGCAATGAGCAGGGGCGGCACGCGCGGGCATACCCGGGTCAAGACATCGCGCGGGCGGACCTCGCAATCGGTGCGCTGGCTCGAGCGCCAGCTCAACGATCCCTATGTCAAGAAGGCCAAGGCCGAGGGCTATCGCAGCCGAGCGGCATATAAGCTATTGGAATTGGACGAGAAATTCGACTTCCTCAAGGGATCGAAGCGTGTCGTCGACCTCGGCCTGGCGCCGGGCGGGTGGAGCCAGGTGGTGCGGCGCAAATGCCCCAAGGCGGCGGTGGTGGGCATCGACCTGCTGCCGGTCGACCCGATCGAGGGCGTCACGATCTTCCAGATGGACTTCATGGACGACGCCGCGCCCGAGCGGCTGATGGAAGCGCTGGGCGGCGCGCCCGACCTGGTCATGTCGGACATGGCGGCGAACACCGTCGGCCACCCGCAGACCGACGCGCTGCGCACGATGGGGCTGGTCGAGACCACCTTCCAGTTCGCGATCGAGAATCTCGCGCCCGGCGGCACCTTCGTCAGCAAGGTGTTCGCGAGCGGCGGCGACGGCAAGTTCGTCGCGCAGATGAAGCGCAACTTCGCCAGCGTGAAGCACGCCAAGCCGCCGTCGAGCCGCAAGGGATCGGTCGAATGGTTCGTGGTGGCGCAGGGGTTCAAGGGACGCGCAACAGCCGACCCGGCAGACGATTGACCCAAGCGGGGCCGGGTTCCCGTTTTCCGTTGCATTTGCGGGCGACATGTTTCCACTTTCGTCAACTTGGTTCTAATTGAAGTGCAAGTATATCCAATTAGGTTTGCGTAGGAAAGCGGGCGGAATTTGTCGTGATTTGACAGATGGTTGCCCGCCGACCCGAATGCTTGCCGCTGGACCGCATCCGGCGAATCCGGGCCGATCCGCCACCGCGCCGAAACGCGAAAGTGGAACATGTCGTAGACGATGTTGGCGATTCGCATATTCGGCGCGTCCGTCCCCCGGACATGATTGTCGATCAGGTGGACGCGGTCGCGGCCCAGGCGGGCGGCGGCCCGCCGCGATCGTCGAGCCTGAAATGGAACATGCGGCTGGGGCCGTCCTCGGGCACGAGATGGAGGTCGCGGCCCTCGATCGCCACGCCTTCGCAGGTATAGGGGCCGCCGCAGCCATCGACAGGCTCGCCAGTGCCAGCAGGAGCACGGGCAGACCGGATCGCATGGTCTTGCCGATCATCCGACTTGCCCCGAGCCGCCGGCATCCGCGGCCCATTGGCAAATTCATGTGTCAGGAAAGGCAGAGCGGCGTTTCGGAAATGCTGCGCCAGCGCGCGCTTCGGCGATGCCGACACTGGAACTTGGCCGCCGGTCTCGTTACGCTTCCGCGTCCTGCAGGGGGAGGGTCCGATGAAGCACCTCGTACGCGCCGCGGCGGTCCTGGCACTGGCGCTCACGCCGCTCGCCGCCTGGGGCGATGCCAGCCCGCAAGTGGTGCTCGCCACCCCCGGCATGGGCGACGGTGCGATCGAGCGCTTCACGATCCGCTTCAGCCAGCCGATGGTGCCGCTGGGCGACCCGCGCGCGGCAGCGCCGGCCAAGGTCAGCTGCCCGGTCGGCGGCGAGGGGCGCTGGGTGGACCAGCAGACCTTCGTCCATGAGTTCGCGACCCCGCTCCCCGGCGGGACGGTATGCGAGTTCCAGCTCAACGAGAAGCTGAAGAGCCTGTCGGGCTATGCCGTCACCGGATCGCAGAGCTTCAAGGTCGATGCCGGAGGGCCGACCGTGAAGGGGATGCTGCCGAGCCGCTATGGCGGGCAGATCGAGGAGGACCAGGTCTTCCTGATCGGCACCAACATGCCCGCGACGCGCGAATCGATCGCGGCGGGCGCCTATTGCGCGGTCGAGGGGCTGGGCGAGCAGATCCCGGTCGAGGTGCTCGACG
>NZ_JBCNMA010000089.1:0-13740 GCF_039595165.1 Sphingomonas sp. | reverse complement strand
GTACGCCATTGGGGTGAACGCCCGCGCGCGGAACCACGATCCTGCGCCAGGCATTGGGGCTCCAGCAGACGCCGCCAAACCAGGTGCTGGTCGGGCTGTCGCTGTTCCTCTCCTTCTTCATCATGGCGCCGACGATCAGCCAGATGAACACCGCCGCGATCCAGCCCTATGCCGAGGGCCGCATCGGCGCGACCGAGATGATCGAGAAGGCCGGGGCGCCGCTCCATGCCTTCATGCTCAAGCAGACCCGGGTCAAGGACATCACGATGTTCGCCGAGATCGCCAAGACCGGGCCGATCGCCGATCCCAAGGACACGCCCTTCTCGATCCTGCTGCCCGCGTTCGTCACCAGCGAGCTCAAGACCGCGTTCCAGATCGGGTTCCTGATCTTCCTGCCCTTCATCGTCATCGACCTGATCGTCGCCACCGTGCTGATGAGCCTCGGCATGATGATGATGTCGCCGACGATCATCGCCATGCCCTTCAAGCTGCTGCTGTTCGTCCTCGTCGACGGCTGGGCGCTGACGATGGGCAGCCTCGCCTCGAGCTTTGTGAGTTAGCGCGCCAATGCTCGGGACCGGCCCGCTCCCCCACCCGGCCACCCACACGGTACTCTCGATGGGTGGCCGGGTGGGGCGCATCACGGTCGGTCATGCCCCCGGCATGACCTGGACAGCGCGGGGCGCTGTCCACCTGATGCGGGCCGGCGCCGCAAAGGATTAAAAATGGAAGCCGACTATTTCCTGTCGATCGCGCGCGAGGCGATGTGGGTGCTCGCGCTCGCCTCGGCCCCGATCCTGATCCCGGCGCTGCTCGCGGGCCTGATCCTCGGCATGGTGCAGGCCGCGACCTCGATCCAGGAGCAGACGCTGACCTTCGTGCCCAAGCTCGCGATCGTCGGGGTGTCGCTCGTGATCTTCGGCGGCATGATCATGACGCTGCTCGGCGACTTCACGACGAGCATCTTCGAACGCATCCCGGAGCTCGTCCGCTAATCATGTTGGGCTTCGGCCTCTCGATCGAGCCGCAATTGTGGGCGCTGTTGTTCACGATGGTGCGCGTCGGGGCGGCGTTCGTCGCGGCGCCGGTGTTCGGCGCGGTGTCGGTGCCCTTGAACGTGCGCATCCTGCTCACCGCGGCGATCGGCATTCTGTCGATGAACGCGGTGCCGATCGACGCGCCGGGCGAGGTATTCGCGCTCGCGACCTTCGTCGCTGTTGCGGCGGAGGTGCTCGTCGGGCTCGCGCTCGGTTTCATCCTGCAGATCGCCTTCGCCGCGCCGCTGGTGGCGAGCGAGGTGATCGGCGTGTCGATGGGCCTCAGCTTCGCCACCGCGCTCAACCCGCAGACCGGCCAGTCGACCCCGGCGCTCGGCCAGTTCCTGACGATCCTGCTGACCCTGTTGTTCCTCGCCGTCGACGGCCATCTCGTGCTGGTCGAGCTGGTGGTGCGCTCCTATGAGCTGCTCCCGCCCGGCCAGGCCTGGCTGGCCCCGGGCAAGCTCCAGAACATCGCCTTGTTCGGCGGCTATGCCTTCCTCGCGGGCCTGCTGCTCGCACTGCCCGTCGGCTTCCTGCTGCTCTGCCTCAACATCGTCGTCGGCATGCTCTCGCGCTCGGCGCCTGCGCTCAACCTGTTCGCGATCGGCATTCCCGCCAGCCTGGCGATGGGCGTGCTGGCCTTGCTCGTCGGCATGCCCGCAATGGGCGATTACATGCTCGTGATCGTGCGCGAGGCGCTCGATGCGGCGCAAACCCTGGTGCTCGGCTGATGTCGGAGAGCGCAGGCGAGAAGACACAAGCACCAACACCGAAGCGCAAGGAGAAGGCGCTCGAGCAAGGTGACCTGCTCAAGTCGCGCGACTTCGGCGCGGCGCTGATCATCCTGCTCGGCTGCGGCTGGATGGTGCTGATGGGGCCGCAATTGCTCGGCGCGTGCAAGGAAGTGATGGCGGCGAGCTTCAGCTTCGGCCGCGCCGATATCGAGAGCTTCCAGCCGTGGAAGCCGCTCGCCACGGCCGGGTGGAAGCTCGCGCCCTCGCTCGGCGCGCTGCTCGCGATCACCTTCGCCGGCGCGATCGCCAGCCAGGCGGCGCTCGGCGCGCTGCACTGGAACGGCAAGCTGCTCGCGCCCAAGGGCAACCGCATCAACCCGGGCTCCGGCCTCAAGCGCATCTTCGGCCCGACCGGCTGGATCGAGCTCGGCAAGTCGCTGCTCAAGGTGGTGCTGCTCGGCGGGATCGGCGCCTGGATGCTGTGGGGCTCGACGACGACGACGATGGGACTGGTCTCGTCCGATCTCGGCACCGCGGTGAAGGCGCTCGGCGATACCTTCGCGACGCTGATCTTCGTGATGGCCGGCGGGCTGCTGCTGATCGCGGGCATCGACCTGCCGATCCAGATCTTCCGCCACATGCAGCGGCTCAAGATGAGCCTTCAGGAAGTGAAGGACGAGCACAAGGAGAGCGAGGGCTCGCCCGAGGCCAAGTCGGCGCAGCGCCAGCGCCAGCGCGAGCTGGCCAAGGGCGGGCTGCGCAGCAAGGTACAGGATGCGCATGTCGTGCTGACCAATCCGACTCACTTCTCGGTCGCGCTGCGCTACACCAGCGGCAAGGACCAGGTTCCGGTGGTCGTCGCCAAGGGCCGCGGCGAGATCGCGCTGGCGATTCGCGAGCTCGCCGACGAGTTCGCCGTGCCGCGGCTCGAGCTGCCGCCGCTCGCTCGCGCGATCTACTTCACCAGCCGCGAGAATCAGGAGATCCGCGACGATCTCTACATGGCGGTCGCGACCGTGCTCGCCTTCGTGTTCGGGCTCGACAGGCAGGCGGGCGGGCGCATGCCGGCGATCACCGTGCCGGAGACCGCGCTGTTCGACGAAAATGGCGTGCAGACCGGCCTAAAGGCCGCGCGATGACGGCCGTTAACCAGCCTAGAGGGGGACGTTCACGTGGCGGCTGAAGCGACGACATCGACGACATCGATCGGCCAGGCGCTCGGCGTCGGGTCGGGCATCGACACGGCCGCGCTGGTCCAGCAGCTGGTCGACAAGCAGTTCGAATATCGCAACGCGACGCTGGCCAGGCGCGAGGAGACGCTGACCGCGCAGATCAGCGCGTCGGCGACTCACAAGAGCAACATCACCAGCTTCGCCAGCGCGCTCTCCAGCCTGTCGCGCAGCGGCAATCTCGCGACTCAGCCGACCAGCTCGAACACCGGCATCTTCACCGTGTCGCGCGTCGCCGGCGCCAACCTCACCGAGCTCAACGCGCGGGTCGAAGTGCGCCAGCTTGCCTCGAGCCAGACCGTCTCGGCCGCCCCGGTGGCGGACAAGACCGCGGCGATCGGCCAGGGCAAGCTAACGCTCACCTTCGGCACCGCCACCGTCGCCAATGGCGCGATGACTGGCTTCACGCCGGGGGCCGGCACGCCGGTCGACATCACGATCGGCGAGAATGTCTCGAGCCTCGAAGGGATCGCAGCCGCGATCAACGCCGCCAATGCCGGGGTCACCGCCTCGATCCTCAGCGATGCCGCGGGTTCGCGGCTGGTGGTCAAGGGCGGCACGGGCGAAGCGCGCGCCTTCACCCTCACCGCGACCGAGACGGTGGGGCATGAAGGGCTCGCCGCGCTCAACATCGGCGTCGGCGCCGGCACCACGATCGGCAGCGCCGCCGCCGACGCGGTCGTCGCGGTCGACGGCGTGCAGGTGCGGCGCGAGACCAACGCGATCACCGACCTCGTGCCGGGCGTGAAGCTCGATCTCGTCTCGGCGCAGCCGGGCACGGTGGTCAACATCGGCAAGACGCTGCCGACCAGCGCGCTGATGCAGGCGGTGCAGGATTTCGTCGACACCTATAACGAGGTCTACACCGCGCTGCGCACCGATCTCGACCCCGTCACCGGCTCGCTGCGCCAGGACCTCGCGGCCAAGACGCTCAAGCGCCAGCTCCAGGAGCTGACGCTCAACCCGCTCGTCGCCGGCTCGACCGACGTGCCGACGACGCTGTCGCACATCGGCGTCAAGACCAACCGCGACGGCACGCTCAGCCTCGATTCGGCCAAGCTGACCAAGGCGCTGGTCAACCATCCGGGGCAGGTCGAGAAGATGTTCGCTCAGCCCAACGGCATCTCGACGAACAACAACGGCCTCTCCGCCGTGCTCGACGCGATCTCGACCGCGGCCGCCAGCACGACGCGCGGGCTGGGCGCGAGCGAGCTCCGCTACACCGACGCCAAGGCCGACGTGGTCGAGGACAAGACCGAGGCGCTGGTCAAGGCCGAGGCGCTGCGCACGCGCATGACGCGCCAGTTCGCGAGCATGGACGCGAAGGTCGCCGCCTATCAGTCGACGCTGACCTTCCTCGAGAACCAGATCGACGCCTGGAACAAGCAGGGCTGACGCGAGTGAAGGCCCCGATCCGCCTCGGCACCAATGCCGCCGCCACCTATCGCTCGATCGATGCGGTCGGCCGCACCGCCGCCGCCGACCCGCATGAGCTGGTCGAGATCATGTACAAGGAATGCGTCGCCGCGCTGCGCGCCGCCGCCTTCGCCGCGGAAAAGGGCCAGCTGCCGGTCAAGAGCGAGCGCATCGCGCGGGCCACGGCGATCCTGTTCGCGCTCGAATCGGGCCTCGACTTCGAGCGCGGCGGGGAAGTCTCGCGCACGCTGGCGACGCTCTATCACGGGCTGCGCGCGCAGGTCCTCAACGCCAGCATCGGCAACGATCCGGCGCCGTTCCGCCGCGTCGCCGACGATCTCGAGGATATCGCCGGCGCGTGGAGCCAGGCGCGCGCGGCCTAATCCGCCCAGCGCGAAAGAATTTCGCGAACCGACACCGCTCGCGCGGGCGGCGCGACGCCGATCCCCGGCTTGAACTGCGGCGCGGTCGCCGCGCCCGTCGGACCGGCCGCCACCGGCCGCCGCGCCAGCGCGTGCGGATGGCGCGCGGCCTCGGCCAGCGACAGCACCGGCGTCACGCAGGCCTCGCCATTGGCGAAGCTGCGCACCCATTCGTCGCGCGAGCGCGCCGCGAAGCGTTCGGCGAAGCGCGCCGCCATCTCGGGCCAGCCGGCGCGGTCGAACTGCGCGAACGCGCCGGGGGCGAAGCCGAGCCCGGCGCACAGCGTTTCGAACTGCACGGGCTCGATCGCGCCCACCGCCACATGTCCGCCCTCGGCGCAGGCATAGGTGCGGTAGAAGGGCGCGCCGCCATCGATCAGGTTGGCCTCGCGCCGGTCGGCCCAGCGCCCGCTCGCGAACAGGCTCTGGGTCAGCGCCATCAGCGTGCCGACCCCGTCGATCGCCGCGGCGTCGACCACCCGGCCCTCCTCGCCGAGCTGGGTGCCGAGAATCCCCGCGACCATCCCCAGCGCCAGGAACAGCGCGCAGCCGGCATGGTCGCCGAGCAGGTTGAGCGGCACCGCCGGCGCCTCGGCCGTTCCGATCGCGTGGAGCGCGCCGGTCATCGCCAGCACATTGATATCGGCCCCCGGCTGGCCGGCGAGCGGGCCGGTCTGCCCCCACATGCTCGCCCGGCCATAGACGAGGCGCGGGTTGCGCGCGCGGCAGCGGTCGGGACCGAGGCCGAGCGCTTCCATCGAGCCCGGCGGCATCCCCTCGATCAGCCCGTCGGCATGGGCGGCGAGCTCGAGCACTTCGGCGAGCGCCGCCGGCTCGCGAAAGTCGAGCACCAGGTCCTGCCGCCCGCGATAGAGCGCCGGGACGATCGCGCTGGTGGTCGAGCCGGGCTGCACCACCCGCACCACCTCGCAACCCAGGTCGGCGAGCAGCATCGTCGCGAAGGGCACCGCGCCGATCGCGTCGATCTCGACGATCCGCACTCCCGCCAGCGGCCCGCGTCGCTCCACCCCTGCGCCTCCCCGTCGGCCTTCCCGCAGGATGCGGGTGGCCCAGCGCTCCTGTTTCGGCTAGCGCCGCGCCATGAGCAAGCCGCACATCGTCGCCCTGGGCGGCACTTCGCGCCCCGAATCGGCGACCGGGCGCGCGCTCGCGCATTGCCTCGCACTGGCGGAGGCGAAGGGGGCGCGCACCACGCTGCTGACCGGCGAGGCGATCAACTTCCCGCATTACGAGCTCGGCTGCACCACCGGCGATCCCGCGATCACCAACTTCATCGCGGTGCTGCGCGAGGCCGATGGGCTGATCGTGGGCTCGCCCGGCTATCACGGCTCGCTCTCGGGGCTGGTCAAGAACGCGCTCGACTATGTCGAGCTGCTGCGCGGCGATGAGCGCGTCTATTTCGACGGCATGCCCGTCGGGCTGGTCGCGACGGCAGGGGGATGGCAAGCGGCGGTCTCGACGCTGGCGGCGCTGCGCACGGTGATCCACGCGCTGCGCGGCTGGCCCACCCCGCTGGGGGTGGCGATCAACACTGGTGGGGGCGGCGATGCGGTGGCGGGCGCTTCGGGCCAGCTCGAAGTGATGGTCGACCAGATCCTCGGGTTCCTGCGGCGTTAGACGCGGTTGCCGCCGCATTAACCGGATCGTGACGCTCGCCGCCTAGGGTCGCGCGCATGAGCCAGAGCCTTCTCTCCGCCGAAACGCGCCGGCACGGCCTCCGCACCGTGCTCGTGGTGGACGACAGCCGCACCAACCTCAACGTCATCGGCAGCCGGCTCGGCCAGGCGGGCTATCTGGTGGTGCTGTGTGACAATGGCCGCGAAGCGCTCGACCTGATCGCCGGCCGCGGCTTCGACCTGGTGCTGCTCGACATGATGATGCCGGGCATGTCGGGGATCGAGGTGCTTGCCGAATTGCGCGCCAACCCGCGCACCGCCGATCTGCCGGTGATCATGATCACCGCGCGCAGCGATAGCGGCGCCACGGTCGAGGCGCTTGCCGCCGGCGCCGACGACTATGTCGCCAAGCCGTTCGAGTTCGACGTCCTCGTGGCGAGGATCGAGCGCACGCTCGCCCGCGCGGCGCGGATCGGCGAGCTCAAGCGTGCGGTTGCCGCGCTCGATGCGCGCATCGCCGCGCGCGCGATCGAGCTTGGCGAGGCGCGCACCGAGCTCGCGGTCACCCGCGCCGACCGGGCGCGGCTGGTGAGCTCGATCCAGTCCTTGAACGCTGAGGTGGAACGTCTCAGCGGAACCAGTGGCGCCTGACGAAATAGAAGGTGACGACGGCCGCGACGAGCAGGCTGAACCCGGTGATCACCCAGAATGACCAGGGATGGTCGTCATAGGGGATGCCCTGCACGTTCATCCCGAACAGCCCGGTGATGAAGGTCAGCGGCAGGAACACCATCGCCGCCACCGCGATCAGCAGCGAGCGCTGGTCGATCAGTTCGGCACGCAGGTCCGTCAGCGTCTCGTGGATCAGCGCGGCGCGCTCGCGGATGCTCTCCAGCTCCTCGGCCATGCGCGCGGCACGGTCGGCTGCGGCGGAGATGTGCAGCCGGTCCTCCTCGCTCAGCCAGCGCACCGGCAGCGTCGCCAGCGTCTCCAGCGCCGCGCGCTGCGGAAACAGGAAGCGCCGGTAGCCGATCGCCTGGCGCCGGACGAGGTTGACCTTGCGCCGAAGCTCGAACGCCTGGCGCGCGTCGAGTTGCTCCTCGCAGCTGTCGAGCGAATCGCCGAGATCGGCGACTTGCGGATCGAGCTGCTCGGTGATCGCCTCGGCGAGGGTGGCGATCAGGTCGCCGGCGTCGAGCACCTTGCCCGCCTCGATCGCGGCGCGCGCGATGTCGAGCGCGTCGAGCGGCAGCCGCGTCACCGAAATGACGCGAGTCCCGTCGGCGCGCAGCCGAATCGACGCGAGCGGATCGGAGCTCTGCATCGTGACATGCGTCATGCCGCGCAGGTTGAGCACCGCGGCGCCATCGATCTGGTCGCAACGCGGGCGCGTCTCGAGGGCAGTGAGCGCATCGATCGTGAAACGATCGAGTCCCGCGACGTCGCGCAGCCATTCCTGCACCTCCTCGTCGCGCGAGGTGAGGTGAATCCACACGAACCCTCGCCGGGCGCGGATCGCCGAGTGCGGATCCGCGGCGCTCACCCCGCTGCGCGTGACGACATAGGCAAAGCCGCTCATTCCGCCATCTCCAGGTCGATCGTCAGTCCCGGCAAGCTGTCGGGAGGTGTATCGCAGGTGATACGTTCGGCATCGGCGCGGGCGCGCGTCAGGATCGCTTGCGGCACGCCGGGGCGGTGCGTCACACGATCGGCCTGGGCGAGCAGCCGCGCCTCGCGCAGCGTAAGGTCGTCGGGATCGGCGGAGCGCAGAAGGATGCGGACGACACCGGCGGATTCCGCAACCGGCGCGGCGAGCCAGCGCTCTACCGCGTCCCCAGGCTGATCACGCAACGGATCGAGCGGCCCGGCCAGCGCCGTCCCGATCGCCCGCCGCCGCTCGCCGGCATCGGGCCAGCGCTCGCGGATCGCCGAGCGGCTTCGCTGCAACGCTTCCGCCAGGCGGCCGAGCGAGGCCGGCAGCAGCCCCTCCAGCCGCTGCCGCAGCGCCGCGGCGAGGCCTGCCGACGCGCCGCCGGTGCCGATCGCCACCATCACCGGCTCGCGCTCGACGATCGCGGGCAAGGTGAAGTCGCACAGATCGGGCCGGTCGGCGACGTTGACCAGGACGCCACGTGCCTTGAGCCGTGCCGCCACGGGCTCGGGGTCGTCAGAGGCGACGATGGCGAGCCGTGCATCGCTCGCCTCACCGAGGATCACCGCCCCGGCGCGCACCAGCAGCCGGCGCTTGGCTTCCGCCGCCGCGCCGGTGCCGACCAGGATCACGGGCCGCCCGTCCAGCTGGACGAAGACGGGCAGCCCGGATCGTTTCACCGGATCCACTCCGGCACGCGTTCCGCCGCCATGATCGTGTCGGGCTGGATGCGGTCGGCGACCACCGCGAACCTGTCGCCCGACACCAGCACCTCGGGCACCAATGCGCGGCTGTTGTAGGTCGACGCCATGGTCGCGCCATAAGCGCCCGCGGTGCGGAACACCGCGAGGTCGCCCGAGCGCACGACGTCGATCTCGCGTCCCATCGCGAAGGTGTCGCCGGTCTCGCACACCGGCCCGGCAATGTTGGCGACGAACTTCTCGCCGGTCGGCTCGACCGCCTCGAACTCGTGATACGCCTCGTAGAGCGCGGGGCGGGCGAGGTCGTTCATCGCCGCATCGACGATGACATAGGGATTGCCCGCGGCCGGCTTGACCCAGATCACCTCGGTCACCAGCACCCCGGCGTTGCCGCAGATGAAGCGGCCCGGCTCGAACATCAGCGTGACGTCCCAGCCCTGCGTCACGCGCTTGACCATCGCCCCGAAATCAGCCGCGGACGAGACCGTCTCGCCCGGGCGATAGGGCACGCCGAGCCCGCCGCCGAGATCGACATGGGTGATGCTGTGGCCCGCCGCGCGGAGCTGCGCGACCAGCTCGCCGACGCGCTTGTACGCTGCCTCGAGCGGGGCGAGGTCCTTGAGCTGGCTGCCGATATGGATCGCGACCCCGCGCAGGTCCAAGCCGGGGCGGCCCGCGAGGCGGGCGAAAATCTCGGGCGCGCGGTCGATCGCCACCCCGAACTTGTTCTCGGCCTTGCCGGTCGAGATCTTGGCGTGGGTGCCGGCGTCGACATCGGGGTTCACGCGCAGCACCGCAGGTGCGGTCCTGCCCTGCGCGTGCGCGAGATCGGCGAGCACCTCGCCCTCCTCCTCCAGCTCGAGGTTGAACTGGCCGATCGCTTCGTCGAGCCCGAGCTGGAGCTCGGCGCGGGTCTTGCCGACGCCCGAGAAGACGATGTCCTCGGGCTTCATCCCCGCCGCCAGCGCGCGCTTGAGCTCGCCGCCCGAGACCACGTCGGCGCCATAGCCCTGGCGCGCCAGCACGCCGAGCACGGCGAGGTTCGGGTTGGCCTTGATCGCGAAGGCGATGTGGACGTTGGGAAGGTCGGCGAGCGCGTCCTTGAGCACCTTCGCATGGCGCTCGAGCGTCGCGGTCGAATAGACATAGACGGGCGTGCCGACATCCGCGGCGATTTGCGGAATGGCGACGTCCTCGGCGTGGAGCACGCCGTTCCTGCGGTTGAAATGATCCATGAAGCCTGGGTCTTCTTTGATTACTGCGGCGGCAGTTCGAATTCGTCGCCGCGGCGTTCCTCGGAGCTGCGCAGCACTTCGTCGCTGCGCGTCGGTCGGGTCTGGGGCGGCGCCTGCACCAAATCTGCCGGTGTCGGCGTGGCAACCGCCCCATAGGGTTTGGGCGGCAGCGATCCCCCGGCGGCCGGTTTCAGGTCGCCCTTGTTGCCGCAAGCAGCCAACAGAAGCGCCGTGAATACCACCAGGGTCCGCATTCCTATTCTCCTCCAGCGGCGGACGCCGCCTTCACTTCAAGCGCGGCGCGTGCCGCCGCAATCGCTTCCCGCACCCGTACCGGCGCGGTCCCGCCGAAGCTGGTCCGGCTCGCCACCGACGCATCGACGCTGAGTACATCGAACGCGCGCTCGTCGATACGCTGGTCGATTGCGGTCAGGTCCGCAAGCTCGAGCTGGTCGAGCCGCACGCCCTTGGCCTCCGCCGCCGCTACCGCGCGGCCGGTGATGTGGTGCGCCTCGCGGAACGGGATGCCGCCCTCGCGCACCAGCCAGTCGGCAAGGTCGGTCGCGGTCGCAAAACCGCTCTCCGCCAGCCCGCGCATGCGGTCGGTGCGGAACTGCGCGCTCTCGACCATGCCGGTCATCGCCGCGATCGACAGCGCGAGCAGGTCGTGCGCCTCGAACACCGGCGGCTTGTCGTCCTGCATGTCCTTCGAATAGGCGAGCGGCAGGCCCTTCATCGTGATCATGAGGGCCGTGAGGCAGCCGACGATCCGCCCTGCATGCCCGCGCACCAGCTCGGCCGCATCGGGGTTGCGCTTCTGCGGCATGATCGAGCTGCCGGTCGACCATTGATCGGAGAGCTTGACGAAGCCGAAGGGCTGGCTCGCCCAGATCACGAACTCCTCGGCCAGGCGCGAGAGGTGCAGGCTGCACTGCGCCGCCGCCATCAGGTAATCCAGGGCGAAGTCGCGGTCGCTCACCGCGTCCAGCGAATTGCGCGTCGGCCCCTCGAAACCGAGCGCCGCCGCGGTCGCGTCACGGTCGAGCGGGAAGC
Source organism: Sphingomonas sp. (assembly GCF_039595165.1). GTDB lineage: Bacteria > Pseudomonadota > Alphaproteobacteria > Sphingomonadales > Sphingomonadaceae > Sphingomonas. The sequence continues at coordinate 2,622 of NZ_JBCNMA010000089.1, read as the reverse complement.
CGGTCCCTGCCAGCGCCGCCGATCCCAGCGGGCAACGGTTGCCCCGCGCGCGCGCGTCGGCAAAGCGCGAGACGTCGCGGCCGATCATCTCGAAATAGGCCATCAGGTGATGGCCCAGCGTCACCGGCTGCGCGCTCTGCAGGTGCGTGAAGCCCGGCATCACGCTCTCGGCATGTTCCTCGGCGCGAGCGAGCAGCGCTTCCTGCAGCGCGGCGAGCGCCGCCAGCACCTGGTCGGTCGCGTCGCGCACCCACAGGCGGAAATCGGTCGCGACCTGGTCGTTGCGGCTGCGCGCGGTGTGGAGGCGCCCGGCGACCGGCCCGATCTTCTCGGCCAGCCGCGCCTCGGTCAGCATATGGATGTCCTCGAGCGCGAGGTCCTCGGGCACGCCGTCGCGCTCGTAGTCCGCCGCGACCGCGTCGAGCCCTGCGGAGATCGTCGCCGCGTCCGCCGCATCGACGATGCCCTGCTTGCCCAGCATCGCGACGTGCGCCTTCGATCCCGCGATGTCCTGACGCCACATGCGCTTGTCGAACGGGATGGAAGCGTTAATCTCGCGCATCACCGACGACGGGCCTTCGGCGAAGCGCCCGCCCCACATCGAATTGGAGCCTGTCTTGCGCTCGACGATCGCGCTTCTCCTTGCCCTAGCTGCCCTCGGAATCGCCGGCTGCGATAAGCCCAAGCAGGCGGGCGAGCAAGCAAACGCCGCTGTTGCCGGCGAAAGCGCCGCTGCACCCGCGAACGTGGCGGCCGCTGGCGGCGATGCCGAGCGGATCGGCACGCTCGACCGCAGCCACAAGGGCGAGCCCGCGCCGTCGGTGACGTTCCAGAGCCCCGACGGCAAGCCGACGACGCTCGCCGCGTTCAAGGGCAAGCCGCTGCTGCTCAACCTGTGGGCGACGTGGTGCGCGCCGTGCGTGCGCGAGATGCCGATGCTCGACCGGCTCGCCCAGCGCGAGGGAGCCAGGCTCCAGGTGCTGACGGTCAGCCAGGACCTTGAGGGCGCGGCCAAGGTCGCCCCCTTCTTCGCCAAGGCCGGGTTCAAGGCGCTCCAGCCCTGGCTCGACCCCGATGTCGGGCTGTCGACGCATTACGGCGTCAACCTCCCCACCACCGTGCTCTACGACGCGCAGGGCCGCGAAGTATGGCGCGTCTCCGGCGACATGGACTGGGACGGCGAGACGGCGAAGGGGTGGCTGGCCGAGGCGAACTAGTCCGTTTCGTCCAAGTCGTCCGCTTCGCCGGGCACATATTCGAGGATATCCCCCGGCTGGCAGTCGAGCTCGCGGCAGATCGCCGCGAGCGTCTGGAAGCGCACGCCCTTCACCTTGCCGGTCTTGAGCAGCGAGAGGTTGGGCACCGAGATGCCGACGCGGTCGGCCAGGACGCCTAGCGGCATCTTGCGGCGCGCCATCATCACGTCGAGGGTGACGACGATTCCCATCAGACGATCGCCGCATTGTCGTCGGCCAGCGCCCTGCCGGTCGCGAAGGCCCGCGCCAGCGCCAGCACGAACAGGCCGGCGACGATCCTGGTCCAGTCGAGCTCGTACGCCAGCCGGAACGCGCGCGCCGGCTCGGCGCCGTCGAGCGACGAGATGCTGGCACCCAGCGCGACTCCGCCGGCGGGCTGTGCGGCGGCGAGGAACACAGGCTGCGCAATCAGCGCATGGACGATATCCAGCGCGACCCAGCCGATCAGCAGCCAGCCGATCACCCGCAGGCTGCGAACGATGTCCTCGGCGAAGGGCTTGCCCGCGGCGATCCCGGCCAGCACCGCCTTCAGCCGGTCGATCGCGGCATAGCTGCCGGTCGCGAGGATGCCGAACGCGACGAGCTGGACGAAGGCCGGTTTCCAGTCCGGCGTCATCAGCTCGAGCACCCCGCGATCGATCCGGATCGCGCCTTGACCGGCGGCCAGCGGAAAGCTCGCGGTCGCCGCGTTCGCGACCACCGGCCAGCTCGCGGTGAAGGGTTCGCCGCTCGCGATCGGGATCACGAACATGAGCAGCAGCATGAGCGCGGCCAGCCCGATCGCGATCTGCGCGCACAGGAGGAGATAGGTCAGCAATCGAATCGACATGAGCGTCATCCTTGCATGGGGATGACCTTCTCTAGCGCCGATAGCGCGCTACACAAGAAAATTATCGCAAAACATAAAATAAATATCGTTCGGCGCTCTTCAGCGGCTGGCGCCCAGCCCTCGCGCCAGCATCTCGGCGACGGTATCGGCAACGTCTGCGGGGTCCCGATCCTCGCTCCACACGCCGTAGCGAAGGCCGAGGAACACGTTCATTCCCATGATCGCCCAGGCATGGACCTCGCTCACGTCGGCACGCAGCTCGCCGCGCTCGGCGGCGGCGCGCAGGCGCTTCTCGATGCGCTCGGCGGTGGTGGCATAGTGGAGGCGAAAGCTATCGGGATCGACGAACTCGGCCTCGTCGATGATGCGGTAGATTTCCTTGTGCCTGCGCACGAAGCCGATGAAGGTCTCGAGCCCGGCGCGCTCGGCGGCGATCTGCTCGGGCGCGGCGCGGATCGCGGGGGCGACATGCTCGCGCACCTGCTCGCTCATGTCGCGCACCAGCGCGCGGAACACCGCGTCCTTCGAATCGAAATA
>NZ_JBCNMA010000088.1:0-13751 GCF_039595165.1 Sphingomonas sp. | reverse complement strand
GCAGTGCGAGGAGTCCGAGCGTCGAGCGGCGATCGAGGGACGAGTCGAAGCTTGCATGTGCGTCAAACATAATTCATCATACGAATAGGTGCGGCGATGTCCACTGTCGCATTCAACCCCTTGGGAGATTTTATGGGCCGTCTCGAAGGCAAGATCGCACTGGTGACCGCAGCGGGCCAGGGCATCGGCCGCGCCACCGTCGAAGCGTTTGTCCGCGAAGGCGCGCGCGTCATCGCCACCGATGTCCGCGCCGAGGCGCTCGAAGGTCTGGACGGCGCCGAGACGCGCCAACTCGACGTGACCAGCAAGGACGAGGTCGCGGCGATCGCCGCCGACTATCCCGAATTGAACGTGCTCTACAATTGCGCGGGCTTCGTCCATGCCGGCACGATCCTGGATTGCGACGAGGATGCGTGGGACTTCTCCCAGTCGCTCAACGTCACCGCGCAATACCGCATGATCCGCGCCGTCCTGCCCAACATGATCGCGCGCGGCGGCGGGTCGATCATCAACATGTCGTCGGTCTGCTCGAGCATCAAGGCGGTGCAGAACCGCTTCGCCTATGGCGCGACCAAGGCGGCGGTGATCGGCCTCACCAAGTCGGTCGCGATCGACTATGTGACCAAGGGCATCCGCTGCAACGCGATCTGCCCGGGCACGGTCGAGACGCCCTCGCTGATCCAGCGCCTGCACGACACCGGCGATTTCGAGAAGGCCTATGCCGAGTTCACCGCGCGCCAGGCGATGGGGCGTTTCGGCCGGGTGACCGAACTGGCGGCGCTCGCCGTCTACCTCGCGAGCGATGAGAGCGCCTTCACCACCGGCACCGTCAATGTGATCGACGGCGGCTGGGTGAATTGAATGTATTCAACCACCCGACTCGTCATTCCCGCGCAGGCGGGAATCCATTCGCCATGTCGGTGCGGTTCCTGCCTTGAGGGCAGCCGGAATGGATCCCCGCCTTCGCGGGGATGACGGTTGTTAGTGCAGTCCAATGGACGATTGAGAATGATGCAGGAGAGGTTCCGATGATCGCACGCTTGGCCCGCCGGGTCGCCCTCGCCGCCGCCCTTCTCTGCGCGTCGACCGCCATGGCGCAGGTGACGGTACATGTCGCGCCCGGCGGTAACGACCGCAATCCGGGGACGCAGGCCAAGCCGGTCCAGACGCTCGAACGCGCCCAGGCATTGGTCCGCGCGAGCAACACCAGGGACGACGTGACGGTCGTCCTCGCCGACGGCACTTACAGGCTGACCAAGCCGCTCGTCTTCCGCCGCGCCGACGGCGGCCAGAACGGCAAGCGCGTCGAGTGGCGCGCCGCCGACGGTGCCAAGCCGGTCATCTCCTCGGGCATCGAAGTCACCGGCTTCGCGAGCTACGACGAAGAACGCCGCATCTATGTCGCCGCGACCCCCAAGGGGCTCGACACTCGCCAGATCTGGGTCAACGGCACCACCGCCGAGCGGCCCTGGGTCGAGCTCAAGTCGTCCGACGTCAAGTTCGGCCCCAGCGGCTTCGAGATCGTCAATCCGAAATACGACTATATCGCCAAGCTCGCCCGCCCCGACCGGCTCGAGCTCGAGGCGACCGGCTTCTTCACCGACCGCTATTCGCCGGTGAAGTCGATCAGCGGCATGACCGTGACGATGCAGCAGCCCGCCTGGGACAATAACAGCTGGGGCTACGACACGATCACCAAGCCGATCTTCCCCGAGGATTCGCGGCTGTTCCTGGTGGGCGCGCTCGAGCTGATCGGCAAGACCAACGACTGGCATGCACGCTATCACCAGTGGGTGATCGATCCGCAGGCCGGCAAGCTCTACCTGCGCGCCGGGATCGACGAGGACATCAAGGACCTCAAGGTCGTGGTGCCGACGCTGGAGACGCTGGTGTCGATCAGCGGCACCCCTGCCGCGCCGGTCGAGCGCCTGACCTTCCGTGGCCTGACCTTCGCGCACACCTCTTGGATGGGGCCGAGCAAGCCGACCGGCTATGCCAACCAGCAGAGCGGCGCCTATCTGAGCGACGTCTCGCCGATCCGGCCGAAGGACGCGTGGGAGAAGTGCGGCTGGGGCTGCGTCGAGTTCGAGTCGATGCGCCTCAAATGGCACCAGATGCCAGCCGCGGTGCAGGTCTCGGCGGCGCGCGACGTGACCTTCGAGGGCAACCATTTCACTCAGCTTGGCCAGATCGCGCTCGGCATCGGCAACGAGCCGGTGGCGCACCTGACCGGTGTGGGCCTCGCGACGAACGGCATCCGCGTGGCGCGCAACCGCTTCTCGGTGCTCGCCGGCGGCGCGATCATGGCCGGCGGCGTGCGCACCGACGCGCACCATCCGACCGACCCCAACCTCATCAACCGCGACCTCGTGATCGAGGACAACACGGTCGTCACCGTCAGCCAGGATTACAAGGACAATGCCGCGATCCTGACGACGTACATCGACGGCGCGACGATCCGCCACAACGACATCAGCGACGCGCCGTACGACGCGATCGCGGTCGGCTGGGGCTGGGGCTATAACGACGCGGGCGGCAATCCGAATTACGACGAGAACCAGAAGGGTTACGTCCACAACCCCAAGTTCACCACACCGACCACACTCAGGAACACGCTGGTCGAGGGCAACCGCATCCATGGCGTGAAGCTGTGGTACGAGGATGGCGGGGCGATCTACAACCTCTCGGCCAACCCCAATTCGGTGATCCGCAACAACCACATCTTCGACATCTCGAACCGGATCGGCATCTATCTCGACGAGGGCAGCAAGCACTTCACCGTAACCGGCAACGTCGTCGAGACCGGCGGCAAGTGGCTCAACATCAACACCGCCGGCAAGATGTACCGCCGCAAGATCTCGACCGATAATAAGGCCTCGGGCAACTGGCACAATTCGATGTCGACCGGCGGGCGCTGGCTGCCCCAGATCGGCAACGACGCGCGCGGCAACTTCCTGGTGCCGGACCGCGACTGGCCGGCCGAGGCGCGCAAGGTGATCGAGGACGCGGGGCCACGAAACTAAAGCGATCCCCCGGGCGGGACGAGGCGAGGGCCGGCGATCAGGCAAAGCGGAAGGGGTGACGATGGCTGGGACGAGGATCGATCGGCGGCGCCTGCTGCAGGGCGCGGGGGTCGCCGGGGCCGCGCTCTCCGCACACACGCCCGCCGCAGCGCTGGCTCCGGGCGCGCTCGAGGTGACCGGACTCAAGGCGCAGGGCCTGACCGATCCGATCGGCCTCGACGACCGCGCGCCGCGCCTGTCGTGGCGGATCGAGAGCCGTGATCGCGGCGTGCGCCAGACGCACTACCGGATCGAGGCCGCGAGCAGCCCCGAACTGCTTCGCGCGGGCAAGCCCGATCTGTGGGACAGCGGCGAGGTGGCGAGCGCCGCGTCGCTCGACATCCCCTATGCCGGCAAGCCGCTCGCCTCGCGCGCGATCGTGCACTGGCGCGTCACCGTGCGCGATGCGCGCGGGCGCAGTTCCACCAGTCCCGCGGCGCGGTGGGAGATGGCGCTGCTCGCCAAGGAGGACTGGCGGGCCAAGTGGATCGCGGCCGAGACCGCGCTGGCCAAGCGCGACCGCGAGGCGGGGCTGTTGTGGGTGCGCGGCGACCGCTCGAAGGACAAAACGCCGCGCTACTTCCGCCTCGCCTTCGACCTGCCGCAGGCCGGACCGGTCACGCTGATCTCGGTGTGCAACTTCCCGGCGACCGTCTGGGTCGACGGCGAGCAGGTGAATCGCGGCCCCAATCGCGACACGCGCTCGGGCAGCGAGCCCCCCGCTGTCACCACGCACCAGCTCGCCGCCGGCCGCCATGTCGTGGCCGTCGCGGTCAAGGATCCGCGCGGCTTCAACGAACGCAAGCTCCACGAATGCGCCACCGCGCTGATGCTCCGCGCTGGGGATCGGCGCATCACCACGAAGGGCGCGCGCACCATGCTCCACGCGCCCGAGGGCTGGCAGGCGGTCGCGTTCGACGACAGCGGCTGGCCGGTCGCCGAACCGAGCAGATACCAGCTCCAGGCGTTCCCCGGCTGCGGCGCCTTCCTGCTGCGCCGCGAGTTCGAGGTGAGCAAGCCGATCGCCCGCGCGCGGCTTTACGCCACCGCGCTCGGTGCGTTCGAGGCGGAGATCAACGGCAAGCGAGTCGGCGATGCGCTGATGACGCCCGAGAGCACCGACTATCGCGATACCGTCCTCTACCGCGCCTATGACGTGACGCCGCTGCTGCGGCCCGGCGCCAACGCGATCGGCGCGATGATCACGGACGGCTGGTACGGCAGCTTCCACGGCCTCGCCGGCCGCTTCGCCTTCGGCCCGCCGCCGCTGCGCCTGCTCGCCCAGCTCGAGCTGACCTATGCCGACGGCTCGACGCAGATCGTCGCCACCGACGACAGCTGGCGCCTCTCCGAAGGCGCGCCGGTGGTGAAGAGCGAGATCTATTATGGCGAGGATTATGACGCCCGCCGCGCGCAGCCGGGCTGGTCGTCGGCCGGGTTCGACGAGCGCGGCTGGCGCCCGGCCGAGGTCGGCGCGGTGCCGCCGTGCGAGGTCAAGGCCAATGCCGGCCCGCCGCTGCGCCGCGTCCGCACGGTGCCGCTCAAGAATGTGAAGCAGGTCGGGCCGGACCGCTACACGCTCGACTTCGGCCAGAATTTCGCGGGCTGGGTGCGGATCAAGGCCAAGGGCGAGGCGGGCCGCAAGGTCACGCTGCGCTTCGCCGAGATCCTCAATCCCGACGGCAGCGTCAGCCGCAAGAATTTGCGCACTGCCGAGGCGACCAACACCTATGTCTTCCGCGGCGACCCGGCGGGCGAGACCTACGAGCCGCACTTCACCTATTTCGGGTTCCGCTATGCCGAGCTGACCGGGCTCGGCCGCGCGCCCACGGTGGACGAATTCGAAGGGATCGTCGTCTCCAGCGATCTCGGCGAGACCAGCGTGCTGCGGGTCGAGAACCCGATCATCACCGGCATGTGGCGCAACACGCTGTGGAGCCAGCGCAGCAATTTCTTCGGCATCCCGACCGATTGCCCGCAACGCGACGAGCGGCTCGGCTGGACCGGCGACGCGATGGTGTTCTGGGACGCCGCCGCGTTCAACATGGACGTCGCCGCCTTCACCCGCCGCTATCTGCGCGACGTGCGCGACGCGCAGGGGCCGCAGGGCGAGTATCCCGACTATGCCCCGTCGGGCTGGCGCGACTATTCGAACGGCACCTCGCCCGGCTGGGCCGATGCCGGGGTGATCCTGCCCTGGACGGTGTGGCGGCGCTATGGCGACACCGCGATCATCGGCGAGCATTGGCAGTCGATGACGCGCTATCTCGACTATCTGCGCGCCAACAACCCGGACCTGATCTGGCGCAACAAGCGCGGCTACGATTATGGCGACTGGGTCGCGTTCGACGCCAAGGAAGCGGGCGACGAGACCACGCCCAAGGCGCTGATCGCCACCGCGATGTGGCAGCGCTCCGCCGCCAGGCTCGCCGAGATGGCGGCCGCCACCGGCCGGGCGGTCGAAGCGAAGGCCTATGCCGCGCTCGCCGCCGACATCGCCCGCGCCTTCCAGCGCGAGTTCGTCCGCGCGGACGGCAGCGTCGGCAACGGATCGCATTGCGGCTATATCCTCGCGCTGCATTTCGGGCTGGTGCCGGAGGGGCTGCGCACCGCCGCCGCGGGAAGGCTCGCCGCCGATATCCGCCGGCGCGGTACGCTGATCTCGACCGGCTTCCTCGGCACGCCCTACAGCCTCGACGCGCTCGCCGACACGGGGCAGGAAGCGCTGGTCTACGACCTGCTGCTACGCACCGCGCTGCCTTCCTGGGGGCACATGATCGCGGCCGGCGCGACGACGATCTGGGAGCGGTGGAACGCCGACACCAGCAATGCCGAGATGAACTCGTACAACCATTATGCCCTCGGCGCGGTGAACGGCTTCGTGTTCCGCCGCATCGCCGGGATCGATCCTGTGGCGCCGGGTTTCGCGCGCTGGCGCTTCGATCCGGTGCTCGACCCCCGCGTGCCGAAAGGCGGCGCGCGTTATGACAGCCCGATGGGACGGATCGAGACGGCGTGGGAGATCGCCGCGGGCGGCGGCTTCACGGCGCGCCTGCATGTGCCGGCCAACACGGTGGCCGAGCTCCGCCTTCCGGCCACGTCGGCCGAGCGGGTTCGCGAGGGCGGGCAGCCGCTGGCGCACGCCGCGAACGTTGCGGTGAAGGGCATGCGCGACCGCCGGCTGATCGTCGAGGTCGGTTCGGGTAATTACGCCTTCTCAATGACCTAGCTCGCGCTCCAACTGTCGGGCCCGTGGAACAACCGCGCCGCTCTCCGGTTCTTCCCGCGACAGGAGACATGACGACATGGCAACCCGATTCGTCCGCGGCGACATGCCCGCGGGATCGCAGTTTCTCACCTCGAGCTTCCAGCGCGGCCTTGCGCACTGGAACCGGGAGCGGCTGAGCCCCGGCCTTCCCGACCCCGACTGGCAGCGCGCCCTGGAGCGCGACACGCGCATGCAGCGGCTCGAAGGCGCCTTTCTCGAGGAATTGCGCGCGCAGGTGATCGACGAAGCCGCCGCCGCGCCGACCGACCCTGACGGCTTCATGGCGTGGTTCGAGGAACTGGAGCATTCGGGCCCCGGCCAGGGCGACCCGCTTTTCCCCTGGCTGCGCGACACCGCCGATATCGACCAGTTCCGCTGGTTCTTCGAGCAGGAGGCGGCGGGCGAGGCCGGGTTCGACGATCTCGTCGCAATGACTCAGGTCAAGCTGCCGGTCCGCCCCAAGCTCGAACTCGCGCGCAATTACTGGGACGAGATGGGCCACGGCACCTTCCAGGGGATGCACGGCCCGATGCTCGACGCGCTGGTCGAGACGCTCAAGGTCGATCCCTCGATCGAGCGCACGGTGTGGGAGAGCCTCTGCCTCGCCAATGCGATGACCGCGATGGCGAGCACGCGGCGCTATGCCTGGCATTCGGTCGGCGCGCTCGGCGCGATCGAGCTCACCGCGCCGGGCCGCTCGGCGATGGTCGCGGAGGGGCTCAAGCGGCTTGGTTTCTCGGGCAAGGAGCGGCGCTATTTCTCGGTCCACGCCGTGCTCGACATCAAGCACAGCGCGGCGTGGAACAAGGAAGCGATCCAGCCTGCGGTCGAGGAGGATCCGGCACGCGCCACCGCGATCGCCGAGGGCGCGCTGATCCGGCTCTACTGCGGCGCACGCTGCTTCGACGCCTATCGCAGCACGCTTTGGGGGTGAGCAGAAGCCGTCGGTCTGCCGCGGCTCAGGCGAAGCTTTGAACCGATCCGATCGCGATGTTGCGGCTGGCGCTCGCGCGCACCGCGGCGTCGCGCGGCTTGGGCGAGGTCAGCCCGTCGATCACCGCACCGTCGACATTCTCCAGCGCCACCGCGGGCCGCGCATCGGGCGCCGCGACGTCGAAGCTGCAGTCGGTGACGGCGAGGTTGCGCACATGCCGGGCATAGAGGCCGTGCGCCGGCAGCGTTCCCATGAAGCTCGGCTCGAGGCTGGAATTGCGCCGCTCGGGCACTTGCCGCGCGGCATCCTCGGCAGTGCCGCCGCCCGCCGCGCTCACGTGCACGCCGCGGAAGCTCACATCCTCGATGATCCCGTCCTCGATCCCGACCACGCCGCATGGATATTCGCGACGTGCTCCCGACACCTGGATATCGGTGAAGCGCACCCGCCGCACCTTCGCCACGCCCGCGCCCTTCGGCGCACGGTTGCGCGCGGACAGGCGCAGGAAGACGGGATGGTTGACCGGATTGACGAGGTTGATGTCGCGGAAGGTCACATCCTCGAGCACCCCGCCGTCGATCGCGCCGAGCTGAAGCCCGCGCGAATTCTCGCAAACGCAGTCGGCGATCAGGATGTTGCGGAAGCCGGCGATGCTGTCGGTGCCGAGCTTGATCCGCCCGAGCACGCCGACCTTGTCCGGGGCGAGATAGGGCGATTTCCGGTAAGTGCCGTCGAGCACGGTGCCGAGCAGATAGCCGCTGGTCTTGCAGCCGGTCACCTGCACGTCCTCGCAGAAGCGGGCCTCGTGCAGCCCGTAGCTGCTCTTCAGGACGATCGCATCGTCCTTGGGCGCGTTGACCAGGCAGTTGGTGACGCGCGCATCGCGGCAGCAGTCGAGATCGATGCCGTCCCGGTCGGTATCCACCGTCAGCCCGTCGATGCGGACGTTCGAGCCCCCCATGACATAGCAGGCGAAATGCCCGCCCTGCAGGATCGAGAAGTCCTTGAGCAGCACGTTGCGGCAGCGGATGAGGCCGATCGCCTTGTTGCCGCGCCCTTCGTACTTCATCTCTTCGGGATTGGCGCGCCGCGCGGCATCGGCGCTCAGGCCGCGCTCGCGAGGCGACTTCCAGCCCGGGATGCCGTGCCAGCCCTGCGGCGGCCCCTCGCGGTCGAGGCCCAGGCCATGGATCAGGCCGTGACCGATGATGGCGATGTCGGTGACTCCGTCGCCATAGATCAGGCTGTTGTGGAAATGGGCGAGTCCATAGTCGACGAACTGCTCCTCCCACACGCCCTCGGGCAGGTCGTATTGCCCCTTGTGCCTGTCCGGGCTCGCCGCCTCGATCACCGATCCGGGGCTGAGCACCAAGGTGATGTGACTCTTGAGCCGGATCGAGAAGCAGAGATAGCGCCCCGGAGGCACCACGATCGTGCCGCCGCCCTTGGCGCTCGCGGCCTCGATCGCGCGGTTGAAGGCCGGGGAGTCGATCGCCTTGCCGTCGCCCTTCGCGCCATAGTCGCGGACGTCGTGGAAGCCGCTCAGCGATCCGGTCGCGCGCACCGGCACCGCGCTCGCGGCGAATGCCGCCCCTGCTCCCAGCAATGCCGCCCGGCGGCTGAACTCGGCCCGCGTCTCGAGCAATGATCTCTCCCGTCGCTGTTTATCGTATGATGAATTAGCGGGTCGATGATCGCAAGCTGTAAGTCAGGTTTTGGCGATCACCCTGCGATCCGAGTCGAGCCGCAGCGTCAAATCTGCCCGTCCGGGCATCTCGGCAAGGATGGCGCGGGTGATGCGCTCATAGTGCTGGATGAAACGCATGATCTGCGCATCGGTCATCGCCAGCGCGGGATCGCGGCCCGCCGCGGCGAGTGCCGCGCGCAGCTCCGCCTCCTGCTGGGTCCGCCAGCCCCGCACGACGTCGAAGCCCGGCGCGGCGAGCAGCGCCAGGCGGTCGAGGCGTGCGAACAGCGCCTGATAGAGACCGGCCAGCGCAGCGTTCACCGCCCGGCGCCAGCGACCGTCGGGGTCTTCGGTGCGTTCGAGATCGTTGACCGGAGCGGCGAGGTCCGTGTCCGATTGGGGAGCGGCGCCGACGCACCAGCCCTCGAAGATCAGCAGGTCGAGCGGGCCGTCGACTGCCTCCCATTGCGCTTCGGGGAGCGGTTCGTCGCTGGCCTTGTCGAAGCGCGGCAGACGCACGCCCTGACCCGCCTTCACCGCATCCAGGATCGCGCAGCCCAGCGCGACATCATGGGTCAGCGGCACGCCCCGCGTGGCGAGCAGCGGATGGACGTCTCGCGCCAGCTCGGCCCGCGCCGCCTTGCCGAGATAGAGATCGTCGAGCGACAGCACCGCGGCGCGCACGCCCGGTCGCTCGATCAGCCCGCGGGCGAGGGTCGATTTGCCGCTGCCCTGCGATCCGCAGATGCCGAGGATCAGCGGGCGCGGTCCGGCATCCAGCCAGCTCGCGACCGCCTGCGCGACGATCTCAAGCGACGCGGTCAAACGGTTTGCGCCCGGCGAAGAAGGCGTCGAGATTGTCGGCGACCTTCATCCCCATCGCCTCGCGCGTCTCCAGCGTGGCGGACCCCAGATGCGGGAGCAGCACCGCGTTGGGCAGGCCGACCAGCGCCGCCTCGACCGCCGGCTCGCGCTCGTACACGTCGAGCCCGGCGGCGGCGATCGTACCGGCGCGGAGGGCGTCGGCGAGAGCCGCCTCGTCGATCAGCGTGCCGCGCCCGGTGTTCACCAGCACGGCGTCGCGCTTCATCGCCGCGAGCGCCGCCGCGTCGATCATGTGCCGAGTCGCCGCGCCGCCCGGCGCGTGGAGCGAAACCACGTCCGCCACGCGCAGCAGGCTGTCGAGCGAGGCATGATAGGCGTCCTCCGGCACATCGTCCGCACGACTGCGGCTGTGCACCACGACCCGCATGCCGAACGCCTTCGCGCGCTCGGCGACCGCGCGGGCGATGCGGCCATAGCCGACCAGCCCCAGCACCTTGCCGCGCAGCGAACGCCCGAGGAGATGCGTCGGCCGCCAGCCGGTCCACTCGCCGGCGCGCAACTCGCGCTCGCCCTCGCCCGCGCGGCGGGTCGCCATCAGGATCAGCGTCATCGCGATGTCGGCGGTGGCGTCGGTCAGCACATCGGGGGTGTTGGTGACCACGATCCCGCCCTCGCGCGCGGCCTTGAGGTCGATATGCTCGAACCCCGCGCCGTAATTGCCGATGATGCGGGCGCGGCGTCCCCCCGCGAGGATGACCTCCCGCGTGATCTTGTCGGTCACCGTCGGGCAGAGCGCGTCATGCTCGCGCATCGCCTGCGCCAGCGCGGCGGCGTCCATCGGCACGTCGGACTCGTTACGCGTCACCGCGTAGCTCGCGGCAAGGCGCGCCTCGACCGCGTCGGGCCAGCGGCGGGTGAGCAGGATCTTCGGCTTGGTCATGGTCGAGCCTTAGCGCCGCCGGAACTCGGGCGCGCGCTTTTCCGCAAACGCGGCGCGGCCTTCCTTCGCGTCCTCGGTGGCGAAACAGATCGCCTGCAGGTCGCGCTCATATTCGATCGCCTTGTCCCACGGCATGGTGTGTGCCGCGCGCAAATTGAGCTTGGCGGTCTCCGCCGCGATCGGCGCGCGCGAGGCGATCGTCGCCGCGATCTGCTGCGCGCGGGCGAGCAGCGCGTCGGGCGCGACCACCTCGCTCACCAGCCCCCAGGCGAGCGCCTTGTCGGCATCGATCATGTCGCCGGTGAGCAGCATCAGCGCTGCGTTGGACGCGCCCATCGAGTAGGTGAGCCCCGCCGCCATCCCGCCGCCGCCGATCCAGCCGAGCTTGATCTCGGGCGCGGCGAACTTCGCGTTGGTCGAGGCGATGCGGATGTCGGCGGCCATCGCCGTCTCCAGCCCGCCGCCCAGCGCATAGCCGTTGACCGCGGCGACCACCGGCTTGCGGCAGGCGCGCAGCGCGTCGCAATAATCGTCGCGGTTGCGGAAGTCCCACGGCGTCGCATAGCCGTCGAGCGTGGTGATGTCGGAGCCGGCGGAGAAGGCCTTCTCGCCCGCGCCGGTGATCACGACGCAGCGCACCGCGTCGCTGGCGTTGCACTCGCCCACGGCGGCGATCAGTGCGGCGGCCATTTCGGGCGTCAGCGCATTGAGCTTGGCCGGGCGGTTGAGGGTGATGGTGGCGACATGGTCGGCCACGATGAACAGCAGGTCGTCGGTCATGTCTCGGCTCCGGCCGTATGGTGCGTGCGATACAGGATTTCGAGATCGTCGAGCACGGGCTCGGCGGCATCGCCATCGAGCAACGCCGCGCGCAATCGCGCGGATGCAGCGGTCTGGAAGGCGATCGCGCCGTCGTGCCGAGGGCGCAGCAGCGCGGCGTCGACCGTGGCGAGCGTCGCCGCGAAGAAACCGCCGGTCGCCGCATTGACCGAGCCGTCCTGCCAAGCCGGCCGCAGCGCGGGCTGGCCGTCATGCCCGGGGATGAAACCGCGCTGCACCGGCTCCGACATCAGCCAGCGCAGATGGTCGAGCAATTCGGAGGTGACTTCGCAGCGCTTCGACACGCCGATGCCGGTGCCGCCGAGGGTGGAGCCGATCCTGCCGGTGGGACCGGCGGGTGCATTCGTGAAACCGACACCGCGGGAATAGTTCACATAGCCGTAGATCAGCGGGCACAGGTCGATCCCCTCGCCGCGCTCGATCGCGCCGAGCATCGCGATCGGGTTGAGGTCGCGCGCGCGGCGGGTGACGTCGCCGGTCAACGCCGCCATCAGCGCATAGGCCTCGCGTCCGATCGCGCGATCCATGAATCCGTCGCGCGGTGCCGCCGGCTCGAACCCCAACGCGCCGCAGATCGACTGGAAGCTCAGGATCGCATGTGGCCCCGCCAGCGACAGCGCGACCGCATGTTCGGTGGCAAATGCAGGCAGCTGCGCCCATTCGAGCGGCGGCAGCGCCACGGTCTCACGGCGATAGGCCATCACCTGAGTCGCCGCGTCGAGCGGCAGCGCCCAGTACCGGCCGCCATAATGGTAGCTGGCGAGCGACGGCCCCGCGACCTCGGCTCGCCAGCCCGCAATCTCGTCCGCCTCGAACAACTCTTCCAGCGGCACCAGGCAATCCGCCGCGACCGCCTCGCCGACATGCGGGTGATCGAGCACCACCAGGTCGTAGCGCGCGCAGAGGTTGCCGATCGGATGCGATTCGAACCCCTCGAGCGGGTGCTTGTCCCAGCTCAGCGCCAGCCCCTCGGCCCGCGCCGCCGCGGCCGCCAGCGCGTTGTAGCCGCGCGGATGGTCCCAGGTCAGGCCGCGATACGAGGGGACGCTCATCCGTGCTGGCGCACCACGCCCGATTCGATCAGCGCCTCGATCGCGGCATCGTCGAGCCCCGCCTCGCGCAGCAGCTCGCGGCTATGCTCGCCGACCAAAGGCGCGCCGCGTTCGACCGTCGAGGGCGTCTTGGAGAAGCGGATCGGGAAGCCGGGGGTCTTCACGCGGCCCTCGGTCGAATGGTCGTACTCGACAAAGGTGCCGTTGTGCTGGATCTGCGCATCCTCGACCAGGTCGGCATAGCCATAGACCGGCCCCGCCCAGATATCGCGCGCGCGCATATCCCCGAGCCATTCGGCGCTGGTCCGCGCGGGAAGATGCTCGCGCACCTTCGCGAAGATCTGATCGCGCAACGCCCAGCTGTCGCGCTCGTCGTCGAGCCCGTCGAAGAAGCGGTCGTCGAACAGCTCGCCGAGCTTCTTCAGGGAAGCCATGGCGACGGTGATGTAGCCGTCCTTCGTCGCGAACACGCCGTACGGCGCTCGGATATAGGCATGCGCATGCGGCTCGGTCGAGCGCGCCTGCGGCTTGTTGCCGACGGTGAACACCGACAGTTCCTGCATCTGGATCGTGGTGATCGCGTCGAGCATGTTGACTTGGACCAGCTGCCCCTCGCCGGTGCGCTCGCGGTGGAACAGCGCGGCGAGCGCGCCCTCGAAAGCCGAATAGGCGGTGATCGCATCGACCAGATACTGGCCCGCGGGCGAAGGCGGCGCACCGTCGGCGCCGGTCGACATCATCGCGCCCGACATGCCCTGGAGCAGCAGGTCCTGGCCCGGATAGTTGCGGTACGGCCCGTCCTCGCCATAGCCCGACATCGAGACGTAGATCAGCCGCGGGTTGATCGCGCTGAGCGTCGCATAGTCCACCCCCAGCCGCTCGGCGACGCCCGGCCGGTAGTTCTGCAGGAACACGTCGGCGTCCTTGACCAGCTCGAGCAGCAGCGCCTTACCCTCGGGCGCCTTCAAGTCGACCGCCAGGCTGCGCTTGTTGCGGTTGAGCGACAGGAACGAGACGTTGACCTTGTTGCCGTGCGCGCCGCCGGCCGCGGCGTGGCGCTGCCACTCGCCGCTGGTCGGCTCGACCTTGACCACGTCGGCGCCCATGTCGCCCATGCGCTGCGCCGCGAACGGCCCGGCCATC
>NZ_JBCNMA010000087.1:0-14043 GCF_039595165.1 Sphingomonas sp. | reverse complement strand
GCGAGCGGTTCGAGGTCATGTCCATCTACACCTTCAGCGGCGACAAGGTGAGCCGCGTGGAGTTCATCCGCTAATGGCCGACGCAAACGCAATCGAAGACACGCCGGAACTCCGCGCACGCTGGGGCGGGTTCGCCTGGACCGCGGAAAATGCCGAGAAGGCGAAGACCATTCGCGCGCGCTATCCCGCCGGGCGGCAGATGAGCTGCACCATCCCCTATCTCGACCTCGCCCAGCGCCAGGTCGGGGCTGAGACGGATACGCAGGGCTGGCTGCCGGTCCCGGTGATCGAATTCGTCGCGCGTGAGCTGGACCTGGCGGTGATCCGCGTGCTGGAGGTCGCGACCTTCTATACCATGTTCAACCTCCACCCGGTCGGGAAGTATCACGTCCAGGTGTGCGGCACGACGCCGTGCTGGCTGCGCGGGTCGGACGACGTGTTCTCGGCCTGCAAGAACCGCGGCCTCGCCAAAGGCAAGACCACGCCCGACGGCCTGTTCACGCTGACCGAGGTCGAGTGCATGGGCAATTGCGCGTCGGCGCCGATGGTCCAGATCAACGACGACAATTACGAGGATCTCGACTACGACCGCACCGTCGCGATCCTCGATGCGCTGGCGCAGGGGCAGCAGCCCAAGACCGGTACGCAGGAGCCGGGCCGCCATACCGTCGAGCCGCTCGGCGGGCCGACCACGCTCAAGGCGATGGTCGATGCCAATCACGATTACCGGGGGGAATGGTGATGCCCGAACCCGTCAAGAAGAGCGTGCCGATCATCGGCCTCATCTTCCTGCTGCTGGCCGTCTTCAAGTTCCTTCAGGGGGACAATTGGGTCGTCTGGCTGATCCTCGCGATCCTGTTTGGCGCGCTTCGCTTCTTCCCGTCGAGCAAGCCTGGCGCGCCTGATCCGGAGCATAAGGCATGAACAAGAACACGATCGTCACGATCCTTGCCGTCATCGGCGGCATCGTCGTCCTCGGCTGGGTGCTCAAGCTCGCCGTCAAGCTGTTCGTGCCGCTGCTGCTGATCGGCGTCGGCGTGGCCGTGTATCTCGCGGTCAAGGACAACAAGCGCATCGGGGGGCCGAAGTGATCCGTATCTCCGTCACCCCAGCGAAAGCTGGGGTCTCCCCGTTTCAAAGCGCGCGCTTGCCGCACGAGGCCCCAGCTTTCGCTGGGGTGACGGCATCCTTCGGAGTCCGTCATGCTCGCTGACAAGGACCGGATCTTCACCAACCTCTACGGCTACCAGCCGTGGCAGCTCTCGGCTGCGCTCAAGCGCGGGGATTGGGACAATACCAAGAAACTGCTCGAGATCGGCCAGGACGCGATCATCGAGCAGGTCAAGGCCTCGGGCCTGCGCGGCCGCGGCGGCGCGGGCTTCCCGACCGGCATGAAGTGGAGCTTCATGCCCAAGAACCCGACGCCCGAGCGCCCGAGCTTCCTGGTGATCAACGCCGACGAGTCCGAGCCGGGCTCGTGCAAGGACCGCGAGATCATCCGCCACGATCCGCACAAGCTGCTCGAGGGCGCGCTGGTCGCCGGCTTCGCGATGCGCGCACGGGCGGCGTACATCTACATCCGCGGCGAATATATCCGCGAGGCCGAGACGCTGTTCGCGGCGATCGAGGAAGCTTACGCCAAGGGCCTGCTCGGCAAGAATGCCTGCGGCTCGGGCTATGACTTCGACGTGTTCTGCCACCGCGGCGCGGGCGCGTACATCTGCGGCGAAGAGACCGCGATGATCGAGAGCCTGGAGGGCAAGAAGGGCCAGCCGCGGCTCAAGCCCCCGTTCCCGGCGGGCGCCGGCCTCTATGGCTGCCCGACGACGGTCAACAATGTCGAGAGCATCGCGGTCGTCCCGACGATCCTGCGCCGCTCGCCCGAATGGTTCGCGAGCTTCGGCGCGGAGAACAACCGCGGCACCAAGCTGTTCCAGATCAGCGGCCATGTCGAGAAGCCGTGCGTGGTCGAGGAAGCGATGAGCATCCCGTTCCGCGAGCTGATCGAGAAGCATTGCGGCGGCATCCGCGGCGGCTGGGACAATCTCCTCGCGGTGATCCCCGGCGGTTCGTCGGTGCCGCTGGTGCCCGCCGAGCAGATCATGGACTGTCCGATGGACTTCGACGGCCTGCGCGCGCTGGGCTCGGGCCTCGGCACCGCGGCGATCATCGTCATGGACAAGTCCACCGACATCGTGAAGGCGATCAGCCGCATCAGCTATTTCTACAAGCATGAGAGTTGCGGCCAGTGCACGCCGTGCCGGGAGGGCACCGGCTGGATGTGGCGCGTGATGGAGCGGCTGCGCACCGGCGACGCCGACATCAGTGAGATCGACACGCTCTACAACGTCACCAAGCAGGTCGAGGGCCACACCATCTGCGCCCTCGGCGACGCGGCGGCTTGGCCGATCCAGGGCCTGATCAAGCATTTCCGTCCGGAGATCGAACGCCGCATCACCGAGAAGCAGGGTGGTGGACTGGGCACCATGCAGGAGGCAGCGGAATGATCGTTACCCTGTTCGCCATGACTCTCGCGTTCCAGCAGACGCCGCAGGAACAGCCGCGCTTGTCCGATCGTGACGGGCGGCCCGCGCCCAGCAACGATCAGCTCCGCGACATGGACGCGCGCATGATGCCGGCGCGCTCGACGCCCGAGGCGCTGCGGACGATCCAGCGCTTCGGCGCGTGCATCGCCAATGCCAGCACAGCCAAGGCGACCGCCACGCTCGCCGGCGACTTCCGCACCCCGACCTATCGCCGCGCGATCGACCAACTGGTCGACGCCAACCGCCTCTGCCCGGAATCGCGCGGCTGGTACCGTATGCGCGCGAGCCGGCTGCTGCTCGCCGGTGCGATCGCCGAGCGGCTGGTCGAGCGCGATGGCCGGCCGGTCAATGTCGAGCTCGCCAAGGCAGCGGCAAAGCCTGCCGCCTCGACCTATTCGCCTACCGACAGCGCCGCGATGTGTGTGGTGCGCTCGGTCCCCGACGACGTCGCCAAGCTGTTCGCGAGCGAGGTCGCCAGCGATGGCGAGAAGGCGGCGGCGGACGCGGTCCAGCCGGTGATGGCGCGCTGCCTCAACAATCCGCAGGTCCAGATTTCGATCGACGGCCTGCGCGCGATGCTGGCGACCGCCGCATTCCGCAGCATTCACGCAACGGCCGCGGTGGCCTCGAGAAACTGATATGCCCAAAGTAACCGTTGACGGGATCGAAGTCGAAGTCCCGCAGGGCGCCACCGTCCTGCAGGCATGCGAAGCGGCGGGGAAGGAAATTCCCCGCTTCTGCTATCACGAGCGGCTGTCGATCGCCGGCAACTGCCGCATGTGCCTGGTCGAGGTGAAGCCGGGGCCGCCCAAGCCCCAGGCGTCGTGCGCGCTGCCAGCCGCCGACAATCAGGAGATCCGCACCGACAGCGCGATGGTCAAGGCCGCGCGCGAGGGCGTGATGGAGTTCCTGCTGATCAACCACCCGCTCGACTGCCCGATCTGCGACCAGGGCGGCGAGTGCGACCTGCAGGACCAGTCGATCGCGTACGGTCGCGGGCACAGCCGCTATACCGAGAACAAGCGCGCGGTGACCGAGAAGTACATGGGTCCCATCGTCAAGACGGTGATGACTCGCTGCATCCAGTGCACTCGCTGCGTGCGCTTCGCCGAGGAAGTGGCGGGCGTGGAGGAAATCGGCGCGATCTATCGCGGCGAGAACATGCAGATCACCTCGTACCTCGAGCAGGCGGTGACGTCGGAGCTGTCGGGCAACGTCGTCGATCTCTGCCCGGTCGGCGCGCTGACGTCGAAGCCCTATGCCTTCGAGGCACGGCCGTGGGAGCTCAAGAAGACCCTCGCGATCGATGTGATGGATGCCGTCGGCACCAACATCCGCATCGACAGCCGCGGCCGTGGCGTGCTGCGCGCGCTGCCGCGGATCAACGAGGACGTGAACGAGGAATGGGCGCACGACAAGACGCGCCACCATGTCGACGGCCTCTCGCGCCGCCGCCTCGACAAGCCCTATGTCCGCCGCGACGGCAAGCTGGTCGAAGCGAGCTGGGACGAGGCGTTCGAAGCGATCGCGGTCGCTGCCAAGGGGGCGGGAGACAAGGTCGCCGCAATTCACGGTGACCTACTCGATTGCGAAACGATCTTCGCCGCCAAGGCGCTGGTCAAGTCGTTCGGCTCGGACCTGCTCGAAGGCCGCCAGACCGGCATGGCCTATGACGCGACCAGCATGGCCGCGGTCAACTTCAACACCACCATCGCAGGGGTCGAGGAGGCGGATGTCGTCCTGCTCGTCGGCACCAATCTGCGCTGGGAAGCGCCGCTGGTGAACACGCGCGTGCGCAAGGCGATCAAGAAGGGTGCGAAGGTCTTCGCGATCGGCCCCGAGGTCGACCTGACCTACAAGGCGACGTGGCTGGGCAACGATCTTGGCCTGCTCGGCAAGCTGCCCAAGGCCGCCGCGGACGCATTCAAGGACGCGCAGCGCCCGCTGGTCATCGTCGGCGGCGCTGCGCTCAAGAACGGCCATGGCGCGAGCCTCGCGCTGGCCAAGAAGCTCAACCTCGTCCGCGACGGTTGGAACGGCTTCAACGTGCTGCACATGGCGGCGAGCCGCATGGGCGGGCTGATGCTCGGCTTCGCATGCAAGGGCGGCATCGCCGACATCGTCGCGGCGAGCCCCAAGCTGACCTTCTTCCTCGGCGCCGACGAGGTCGATTTCTCGAACTTCGCCAACAGCTTCAACGTCTATATCGGCCATCATGGCGACAAGGGCGCGCATGCCGCGGACGTGATCCTGCCTGGCGCGAGCTATGCCGAAAAGGCGGGGACTTACGTCAATCTCGAAGGGCGCGTGCAGCGCGGCGACAAGGCCGTGTTCGCCCCCGGCGACGCGCGCGAGGACTGGACGATCCTGCGTGCGCTGTCGGAGAAGCTCGGCAAGACGCTGCCGTTCGACAGCTTCGAGCAGCTCCGCGCCCAGATGTTCGCCGACACCCCGGCGCTGGCCGAGGAAGGGCTCGCGTCGTTCGAGTGGAACCCGCCGGCGCTCGACGCCGCGGGCGAAGGCGAGGTCGCTTACCCGATCGCCGACTTCTACCTCACCAACGCCATCTGCCGCGCCTCGCCGACGATGCAGCGCTGCTCGGCCGAGCTGATCCACGGCCAGGACTTCGCGGAGGCCGCAGAGTGACCGACTTCTTCCAGAACATCGTCGGCCTGCCCTTCGAATGGGCGTGGTTCGTTGCGACGATCGCGGGCATCCTGCTGATCGCGCTGCCGCTGATGCTGGCGGTGGCGATGATCATCTATGCCGATCGCAAGATCTGGGCGGCGATGGCGCTGCGCCGCGGCCCCAACGTCGTCGGCCCGCTCGGCCTGCTCCAGTCCTTCGCCGACGGCCTCAAGGTCTTCCTTCAGGAAACGATCATCCCGTCGAGCGCGAACAAGGGCCTGTTCCTGCTCGCGCCGATCATCACGTTTACGGTCGCATTGATCGTATGGGCGGTGGTGCCGTTCCAGGCGGGCGTGGTGCTGTCGAACATCAATGTCGGCCTGCTCTACATCCTCGCCGCCTCATCGCTCGGCGTCTACGGCATCATCCTCGCGGGCTGGGCGTCGAACTCGAAATACCCCTTCTACTCGGCGATCCGCGCCGCGGCGCAGATGGTGAGCTACGAAGTCTCGATCGGCTTCGTGCTGATCGCGGTGGTGCTGTGGGCGGGGACCTTCAACCTGTCGGGCATCGTCGAGGGACAGAAGGGCCACATCCTCGGCATCGTCAACGGCTATGGCTTCAACCCGCTGCTGTTCCCGATGGCGGTGGTGTTCCTGATCTCCTCGCTCGCCGAGACCCAGCGCGCGCCGTTCGACCTGACCGAGGCGGAGAGCGAGCTCGTCGCCGGCTATCAGACCGAATATTCGTCGATGGCGTTCGCGCTCTACTGGCTCGGCGAGTACGCCAACGTCATCCTGATGTGCACGCTCAACGCGACGCTGTTCTGGGGCGGCTACCTGCCTCCGCTGAACATCGATCTGATCCCGTGGTTTGACGTCCCGGGCATCATCTGGCTGTTCGCCAAGATCCTGTTCTTCTTCTTCGTCTTCTCCTGGGTGAAGGCGACCGTCCCGCGCTACCGCTATGACCAGCTGATGCGGCTGGGCTGGAAGATCTTCCTGCCGCTGTCGCTGATCTTCGTGTTCCTCATCTCCGGGTATCTCATGTTGACCCGCGTCGGAGTTGCCGCATGAGCGTCGCCCAACTCGTCCGTTCGTTCACCTTGTGGGAGTTCGTGAAGGCGCACGCCCTCACGCTCAGGTACTTCTTCAAGCCCAAGGCGACGATCAACTACCCGTACGAGAAGAACCCGCTCTCGCCCCGCTTCCGCGGCGAACATGCGCTGCGCCGCTATCCCAACGGCGAGGAGCGCTGCATCGCGTGCAAGCTCTGCGAGGCGATCTGCCCGGCGCTGGCGATCACGATCGAAGCCGAGCCGCGCGAGGACGGCAGCCGCCGCACTACGCGCTACGACATCGACATGACCAAGTGCATCTATTGCGGTCTGTGCCAGGAAGCCTGCCCGGTCGATGCCATCGTCGAAGGGCCGAATTTCGAGTTCGCGACCGAAACCCGCGAGGAGCTCATCTACCACAAGGACAAGCTGCTCGCGAACGGCGACCGCTGGGAGCGCGCGATCGCCGCGAACCTTGCCGCCGATGCACCGTACCGGTAAGCGCGCGCACCAAAGGGGCACATGATTCCGTGATCCAAGCAATCGCCTTCTATCTGTTCGCCGCCGTGGTGATCCTCGCCGCCGCGATGACGATCACTGCGCGCAACCCGGTGCATTCGGTGCTGTGGCTGATCCTGGCGTTCTTCAACGCCGCCGGGCTGATGGTGCTCGCCGGGGCCGAGTTCATCGCGATGCTGCTGGTCATCGTCTATGTCGGCGCGGTCGCCGTGCTGTTCCTGTTCGTCGTTATGATGCTCGACATCGACTTTGCCGAGCTGCGCGCGGGCTTCGTGCGCTATGCCATGTTCGGCCTCGCCATCGCGATCGTGCTGCTCGCCGAGGTGGTGATCGGCGTGGGTGCATGGAGCGCGGGCGGGGTCGATCTCTCGAGCCGCATCGCGCCGACCGACGCGGATACCGCGCTCGGCCAGGTTCCCAACATCAAGGCGATGGGGCTGCTGCTCTACACCCGCTATCTCTATGTGTTCGAGGCTGCCGGCTTCGTCCTGCTCGTCGCGATGATCGGCGCGATCGTCCTCACCCACCGCAAGCGCGGCGGGGTGATGCAGCAGAATGTCTGGCGCCAGATCAACCGCCGTTCGGAGGATGCCATCCGCAAGGTCAATCAGCCCGTGGGGCAGGGGGTGGAGCTGTGATCGGCCTCACTCACTATCTCGTCGTCAGCGCGATCCTGTTCACCATGGGCGTGCTCGGCATCTTCCTCAACCGGAAGAACCTGATCGTCATCCTGATGGCGATCGAGCTGATCCTGCTGTCGGTGAACCTGAACCTGGTGGCGTTCAGCGCCGCGCTGGGCGACCTGGTCGGCCAGATCTTCGCGATGTTCGTGCTGACCGTCGCCGCGGGTGAGGCCGCGATCGGGCTCGCCATCCTCGTCATCTACTTCCGCGGCCGCGGCACGATCTCGGTCGACGACGTCAATCGGATGAAGGGCTGATGTCTTCGATCCATTTCATCGTTTTCCTGCCGCTGCTCGCGGCGGCAATCGCGGGCTTCAGCAACCGCGCGTTCGGTACGGCGTTCCCCAAGATCGTCACCACGGGCGCGCTGTTCGTCTCGGCTGCACTGAGCTGGCCGATCTTCCTCGCCTATATGTCGGGCACCGCCGAGCCGCACGTCGCGCAGGTCTTCACCTGGATGCGCTCGGGCGATCTCGACGTCAGCTGGGGCCTGCGCGTCGATAGCCTGACCGCAGTGATGCTGGTGGTGGTGACGAGCGTGTCGAGCCTCGTCCACCTCTACAGCTGGGGATACATGGACGAGGATCCGGACCAGCCGCGCTTCTTCGCATATCTCTCGCTGTTCACCTTCGCGATGTTGATGCTGGTGACCGCCGACAATCTGCTTCAGATGTTCTTCGGCTGGGAAGGCGTCGGCCTGGCGAGCTACCTGCTGATCGGCTTCTGGTTCAAGAAGCCCTCGGCCAATGCCGCCGCCATCAAGGCGTTCGTGGTCAACCGCGTCGGCGATTTGGGCTTCATGCTCGGCATCTTCGGCGTGTTCCTGGTGTTCGGCACGATCTCGATCCCCGAGATTCTCGCCGCCGCGCCGAGCCATGCCGGCAGCACCATCGGCTTCCTCGGCTATCGCTTCGATACGCTGACCGTGCTCTGCCTGCTGCTGTTCGTCGGCGCGATGGGTAAGTCGGCGCAGCTCGGCCTGCACACCTGGTTGCCCGACGCGATGGAGGGCCCGACCCCGGTGTCGGCGCTGATCCACGCCGCGACGATGGTCACTGCGGGCGTGTTCATGGTCTGCCGCCTGTCGCCTTTGTTCGAGCAGTCGCCGGTAGCGCTGGGCTTCGTCACCTTCATCGGCGCCGCCACCTGCCTGTTCGCCGCGACGGTCGGCACGACCCAGACCGACATCAAGCGCGTGATCGCCTATTCGACCTGCTCGCAGCTCGGCTACATGTTCTTCGCCGCGGGCGTCGGCATGTATGGCGCAGCGATGTTCCATCTGTTCACCCACGCCTTCTTCAAGGCGCTGCTGTTCCTCGGCGCGGGCTCGGTGATCCATGCGATGCACCACGAGCAGGACATGCGCTATTATGGCGGCCTGCGGAAACACATTCCGATCACCTTCTGGACGATGATGGCGGGCACGCTCGCGATCACCGGCGTCGGTATCTACTGGCTCCATGCCGGTTTCGCCGGCTTCCACTCGAAGGATGCGATCCTCGAGGCGGCCTATGCCGCGGGCGGGGCGGGGCAGGGTGCCTTCTGGGTCGGCGTGTTCGCCGCTTTGCTCACCAGCTTCTACAGCTGGCGCCTGATGTTCCTCACCTTCTGGGGCAAGCCGCGCTGGACTCAGTCGGAGCATATCCAGCACGCGCTGCACGATCATGGCCATCACCATGATGCGCCGGCGGCTGAGGACGCGGGCCATGCGCCCGCCGAGCATGCTCCAGGCGCGCACGAACTGGCGCACGCGGAGCATGGCGACGGCACCGGTGGCTATCACCCGCACGAGAGCCCGCTGCCGATGATGATCCCGCTACTGCTGCTGTCGGTCGGCGCGGTGTTCGCGGGCTTCGCGTTCAACCATTATTTCATCCAGCCTGAGGCCGGCGAGATCTTCTGGAAGGGCGCCGTCGCGTTCGACGAGCATCTGGCCCATGCGATGCATGAGGTGCCGCTGTGGGTGAAGCTGTCGGCGACGATCGTGATGCTGCTCGGCCTCGCGACCGCCTGGATCGCCTATATCTGGAAGCCCGATATCCCGGCGCGGTTCACGCAGACCTTCCGCTTGCTGTACCGCTTCCTGCTCAACAAATGGTATTTCGACGAGCTCTACCACGTGCTCTTCGTCAAGCCCGCTTTCTGGTTCGGCCGTCTCTTCTGGAAGAAGGGCGACGAGGGCACGATCGACCGCTTCGGACCCAACGGCTCGGCGGCGGTGGTCAAGCTCGGCAGCGTGCTGACCGGCAAGCTCCAGTCCGGATATGTCTATAGCTATGCGTTCGTCATGCTGATCGGCCTGACCGCAGCCGTTACCTGGGTGATCGCGCGATGAGCGGCATTCTCTCCCTCATGCTGATCGTGCCGCTCGCCGCGGCGCTGGTCTGCCTGTTCGTCAATGCGAACCAGGCGCGCTGGATCGCGCTCGGCGCGACCCTGGTCGATCTCGCGCTCGGCGGCGTGCTCTGGGCCAGTTTCGAGGTCGGCGGACCGCAATGGCAGTTCGTCGAGAACGTCCCGCTGTTCGGCCGCTTCGCCTGGGCGCTCGGCATCGACGGCTTCGCGCTGCTGCTGATCCTGCTCTCGGTATTCCTGATGCCGATCTGCATCGGCGCGAGCTGGGAAGCGATCACCGACCGTGTCCAAGAGTACATGGCCGCGTTCCTGATCACCGAAGTGCTGATGATCGGCACCTTCGCGGCGCAGGACATCTTCCTGTTCTACGTGTTCTTCGAGGCCGGCCTGATCCCGATGTTCCTGATCATCGGCATCTGGGGCGGCGCGAACCGCATCTACGCGAGCTACAAGTTCTTCCTCTACACGCTGCTCGGCTCGGTGCTGATGCTGATCGCGATGATGTACATGACCATCACCGCGGGCACGACCTACATCCCCGACCTGATGGCGTACGACTTCCCGGCGCATGTCCAGACCTGGCTGTGGCTCGCCTTCTTCGCCTCGTTCGCGGTCAAGATGCCGATGTGGCCGGTCCACACCTGGCTGCCCGACGCGCACGTGCAGGCGCCGACCGCGGGCTCGGTGATCCTGGCCGGCGTGCTGTTGAAGCTCGGCGGCTACGGCTTCCTGCGCTTCAGCCTGCCGATGTTCCCTGAGGCGTCGGCGCAGCTCATCTGGCTGGTGTTCGGCCTGTCGTGCGTCGCGGTGGTGGTCACCAGCCTTATCGCGCTGGTTCAGAACGACATGAAGAAGCTCATCGCCTATTCGTCGGTCGCGCACATGGCGATCGTCACGATCGGCCTGTTCACCTTCAACCGCCAGGGCATCGAGGGCGCGATGATGGTGATGCTGGGCCATGGCCTGGTGTCGGGCGCGCTGTTCCTGTGCGTCGGCATCATCTATGACCGCCTGCACACGCGCGAGATCGACCGCTATGGCGGCCTCGCGGTCAACATGCCCAAATACGCCGTGCTGTTCATGCTGTTCACCATGGCGTCGGTGGGTCTGCCGGGCACCAGCAACTTCGTCGGCGAGTTCCTCGCGCTGACCGGCTCGTACCAGGTCTCGACCTTGGTCACGCTGATCGCCACCACCGGCATCATCCTCGGCGCGGCGTACATGCTCTACCTCTACCGCCGCGTCGTGTTCGGCGACCTCGTCAAGGACGACGTCAAGGCGATGCCCGATCTCAACAAGCGCGAGATGGCGCTGCTCGCGCCCATCGCCGCGGCGGTGCTGTGGATGGGCGTCTATCCCGAGAGCTTCCTCGCTCCGATGCGCAACGATGTCGCGACGCTGCTCGCGCGGATCGAGCGCGCCAAGCCGGCGGGCGACAGCCTGCCGACGCCGGGCAACCCCGTCGCGCCTGCCGCGCATGCCGAAGAGCATAAACCCGCCGAGCACGGAGCGGCACACTGATGGACTACGCCGCACAACTCTCGATGGTGCTGCCCGAGATCGTCCTCTCGCTGGGCGGGCTCGCGCTGCTGATGGTCGCCGCCTGGGGCGGCCAGGCCGTGTCGCGCGCGGTGAGCTGGGTCTCGGTCCTCGTGCTGGCCGGCGCAGGCATCGCGCTGATCGGCCCGGCTTCGGCTGGCGGCACTGCATTCGACGGCCTCTATCGCGCCGACCTGTTCGCCGCCTTCGCCAAGGTGCTGATCTTCGCCGCCGCCGCGGTCTCGATCGTCATCGCGCCGCGTTTCTTCGCTCGCACCAGCGGGGAGGACCTGCGTCCCGAATATCCGATCCTGATCCTCTTCTCCGCTGCGGGCATGGGGATGATGGTCTCGGCGGCCGACCTGCTGACGCTCTATGTCGGCCTCGAGCTGCAGAGTCTCGCGGCCTATGTCCTCGCGAGCTTCATGCGCCGCGACGTGCGCTCGGCCGAGGCGGGCCTGAAGTACTTCATCCTCGGCTCGCTCGCCTCGGGCATCCTGCTCTACGGCATCAGCCTGGTGTACGGCTTCAGTGGCACCACGATTTTCGGCGACATCGCCACCGCCTATGCCGGCGCGGCGGGCTCGACCAAGATCGGCCTGCTGTTCGGCCTGGTCTTCGTCTTCGCCGGCCTCGCCTTCAAGATGTCGGCCGTCCCCTTCCACATGTGGACGCCTGACGTGTACGAGGGCGCGCCGACTCCGGTGACCACCTTCTTCGCTTCGGCGCCCAAGGTCGCCGCGATCGCGCTCGCCGCGCGCGTCGCGATCGAGGCGATGGGCCCGGTGACCGGCGACTGGCGCCAGATCGTCGTCTTCGCCGCGCTCGCCTCGATCGTGCTCGGCGCGGTCGCCGCGATCGGCCAGAGCAACATCAAGCGCCTGCTCGCTTACTCCTCGATCAACAATGTCGGCTTCGCGCTGATCGGCCTCGCCGCGGGCACGGCCGAAGGCGTGGCGGGCGTGCTGACCTATATGACGATCTACGTCGTCATGACGCTCGGCAGCTTCCTCGTCGTGCTGCAGATGCGCGATACCGAGGGCCAGCCCGTCGAGACGATCGCCAGCCTCTCCGGACTGTCGCGCACGCGTCCGGCGCTCGCGGCGGCGCTCGCGATCTTCATGTTCAGCCTCGCGGGCATCCCGCCGCTGTTCGGCTTCTGGGCCAAGTTCGCGGTGTTCGAGGCGGCGGTGAAGGCCGGGCTGTTCCCGCTCGCCGCGATCGGCATCGCGGCCTCGGTGATCGGCGCCTATTATTACCTCAAGATCGTAAAGACGATGTATTTCGACGCACCCGCACCGGAATACGGCCGCGAGACCAACCCGGTCGAGGGCGGCCTGATCGCCGCCGCCGCGCTGTTCGTCTCGCCGCTCGGCTATCTGCTGATCCCGGCGCTCGGCGCCTGGTCGCTGGCCGCCGCGCGGACTTTGTTCTGATCAGTCAGGTCGTATCGACCTTTTCCCAATCCTCCCCCGCCAGGGGGAGGTGGCAGCCGAAGGCTGACGGAGGGGGCGGATGCGACGACGGGCGTTGGGGAGTCCTCCCCCTCCGTCGCCTTCGGCGCCACCTCCCCCTAGCGGGGGAGGATTTCTGAATGTCGTTTCATCCTGGCATCCGCACGGTCGCTGAGACCGGCTCGACCAATGCCGACATGCTCGACCTCGCCACGGCGGGTGCGAGCGAGGGCAGCTGGCTCCGTGCCGAGCGCCAGACCGGCGGCAAGGGCCGCCAGGGCAGAGCATGGGAGTCGCCGCCTGGCAATCTCTACGCCAGCACGCTCGTCCGCCTGCGCCCCGCCGATCCGCCCGCCGCCACGCTGGCGCTCGTCGCCGCGGTGGCGCTGGAGGAAGCGGTGCGCGTCTTCCTCCAATCCCGTCACCCCAGCGAAAGCTGGGATCTCTCCATCGGGGCGCGCCCGCGTGAGGCGAAAGACCCCAGCTTTCGCTGGGGTCACGGTCTTTGCATCAAATGGCCCAACGACTTGCTCGTCGACGGCGCCAAGCTCTCGGGCATCCTGCTCGAACGCGCAGACGACGCGATCGTCATCGGCATCGGCGTCAACCTGGCGCATCATCCTGATCTGCCTGATCGCGCCACCACCAGCCTTGCGGTCCACGCCGCCGCGCCTGACCCCGCCACCTTCCTCGACGTCCTCGCCGAGAGCTTCGCCCGCTGGCTCGCGCGCTGGCGGCAGAAGGGTCTCGACCCGGTCCGCCAGCGCTGGCTCGACCGCGCTCACGCCCCCGGCACCGCGCTCACCGCGCGCTTGCCCGATGGCGAGACGATCGAGGGCCTGTTCGACGGCCTGACCGGCGACGGCGCGCTCATCCTGCGCTTGGCGAGCGGCGCACGCCGTGTCATTCACGCTGGCGACGTGTTCCTGATCTAGGGGTCCCGGATGCTGCTCGCCATCGACGCCGGCAACACCAATGTCGTCTTCGCGCTGCTCGAGGGCCGCGAGATCAAGGCGCGCTGGCGCATCGCCACCGATCCGCGCCGCACCGGCGACGAATATGCGGTGTGGCTGAGCCAGCTGCTCGCGCTCGAGGGCTTCGACCGCGCCGACGTCAACGGCGTGATTGTCGGCACCGTCGTCCCGCGCGCGCTCCACAACCTCCAGGTGCTGGCGAGCAAATACTTCAAGACCGAGGCGGTGATCGCGGGCAAGGACGGCTGGCCGATCCGTCTCGATGTCGAGGAGCCGCAGAACATGGGC
>NZ_JBCNMA010000086.1:0-14184 GCF_039595165.1 Sphingomonas sp. | reverse complement strand
TTCGCGCGCGCGGGGGCGAACGCGCCGGGCGCGCTGGCGATGCTGCCCGCGATGCCCGGCGGCGCCTATGCATTGATGGTCGCGGGCGGGCTGTGGATCGCGCTGTGGCGGACGCCGGTGCGCCTTGCCGGGCTGGTGCCGGTGGCGGTCGGTGCGGCCTGGGCACTGGCGACGCCGATGCCCGACTTGCTCGTGACTGGCGACGGCCGGCATCTCGCGCTGCGGACGGCGAGCGGCGAACTGGCGATCTTGCGCGACCGCGCGGGCGACTATGTGCGCGACATGATGGCGGAGAATGGCGGGGTGGACGCCGAGCTGCCCGCGCTCGACGGGCAGGCCGGGGCGCGGTGCAGTCCGGACCTGTGCCTGGTCGATATCGAGCGCGGCGGACGGCGCTGGCGCATCGCCGCGGTACGAAGCGGCTATCTGGTATCGTGGCGCGAGATGATCGCGGTGTGCCGCTCGGTCGATATCGTGGTGGCGGAACGGCGGCTGCCGCCGGGCTGCACGCCGCGCTGGCTGAAGCTCGACCGGACGCTGCTGGCGAAGACGGGCGGAGTGGCGATCACGCTGGGCGCGAGGCCCGAGGTGCGGACGGTCCGGCGGGCGGGGGCACGGCATCCCTGGATCGGGGCGGAGACGGTGATGCCGCCGCGCGATTGAGTGAATGGACTCTGTTCGACAAGCGCGAAGTTGACGAAGTTACGCGGAACACGATTCATTATGTCAACTTGGTCGCTTCTGTCGAGGCGTGTACTCAACCGGATGGATCGACGAGATCAAAGAGCGGCTGCCGTGCAGGCTGACGACACAAGCAAATGAATTCCAACATTGCAAGCGGCCATTATTGGGTGGGAGGCGGTCATCAGTGACCCGAAGTCTCCGGTGTCCAGACACCATCTAGAGAAGCATTAATTGCGATACACGGCTCGCCCTTATCAGCGATCGTTCCAGATTTGAGAATGTCGGCTTTCACTTGAGGCGGCAGATCGGCGAGTGAGGTCACATGTCGGGTTGCGTATCGGACCGGACAATTTTGGGCGGACTGCGACCCTGCTTGGATCGCTACGAGTGCAACTGATGCGATAAAACCAAGCACGCCGATCTGCGTTGCTGATCGTTCGCAGCATGGCGAGTGCATGCGGCGAAGGCCAGTGGCATGTCGTCTATTCGGGTCGTTGCCGCCTGACCGCTGTCAGGACAACTTCGTCACCCCCGAACGGCTCAATTTGGGGTGGAAAGCTGTCGGTCCGCTTCTGGCCCTGGACCCTCGGGCCGACCTGCAGGAGCCGCGCTCGAGCCGGAGTCGCGGCGGCTCGAAGCCGCCGCGCCCTACCTTCGCGCAAGTTCAGAAGAGCGTGCGGGAGATTTCGTAGCTGTACGAGAAACCTCCGTTGATTCGCGTCAGCAGCACGATCGTACCCGGCCCGGAAAATGCCGTAGCGCCGTTCAGCAGCAACGTTGCCGAAGGATTGAGCGTCATGTTGTTGTTCAGCACCGTCAGGAAAATTAGCCTGCCGCTCTCGGCGCCCGAGTTGATCGTATAAACGTTCGTTGGCACCGTCGCATTGACGACGAACGAGGATCCCGGCGGAATGGTCAGCGTCGAGCCGGAGACCGACACTTGCGACAAAGCACTCTCGGCCAGCCCCAGCGACAGGGATCCCTGGCCCAGATGCGGAAGCTCCCTGCCGCCGTCCTGCGCCTGCATCGTGATCGCGAAATTGCCGTCGCCAGTCGACTGATTGTCGATCTTCGCGGTCCCCGCTCCGATGGTCCACCCGCCCAGCGGGGAGAACGCATTGCCTTCGATCGTCACCCGTGGATTCTCGCCCGTCACGCGGACTCCCACTGCGACGGACGCGACGTTGTTGGTGGGATAATGGAAGGTGTTCGACAGCACCGTCTTCGCGGGCCCGCCATCGCTGCCGTCACTCAACACGTCAATGAAGACGCAGCCCGGCGGCGTCGCCCCGGGCAGGCCGTCGGTCTCCATGTAATTGCCTTCATAGAGATTGCCGAAGGTCGCGTAGGTTGAATCGATGCCCACCTTGAATCCGCCATAGAATTTGCCGCCACGGACGATGGTGGAAGTGCCTTCGTCGATGACGCAAGTGTCCCGCACACCTTCGAAATACATGCTGTCCAGCGTGCAGGACGACACGACCGAACGAATGTGCACGCCAACCTCGCAGTTGGAGACTTCGTTCTGCTCGAGCAAGGTCGCGGAAGGATCGCTCGTGCTGTCCCCGGTGGGAGCGGCCGCGCCGATCACGTAGCCTGTCACGAAGGCTCGCGCGCTGTTCTTGCGAACCGTCAGCGCCCCACCCGAATAAGCCGAGGGGATGTTAAATCCGATGCCGAAGAGCGTGTTGGTGGCGGGGGGACCGGCAAAATAGCCCTGCCCGATGCAGAAGTTGTCGTAGAGCTCGGCCTTGACCGAATAGAGCACGTCCACGCCGTTCCCGATGCCGCCCTGAAACACTTGGTTGTGATGAAAACTCGCATTCTCGGACATCTTGTCGAACACGATCACCGTCGCGGTCGCTTCGGCGTTGATCTGTTCAAATCGGATATGACTGATCTCGTAGATGCCGCTGGTGAACTGGCCACTCTGGTTCTTCACATAGCGAAAGATCGGCGCATCGGTGTTCGTCACGAAGACCGTGCCCCTCGCGCGGACAATGGGGACATAAGCCTGTGCCGCGCCCTGCCCGCGCATCGTCCACGCGTCGACTCGGTCGTCATAAGGCATAGTGCTGGATCCGGGAGGCTCGGGCAGGAACAAAGTCGAATCGATCCGCGCGGCACCTGCGGGGCAGTAGAGATTCTCACCGTTGGCGTAAGTGGTGT
This sequence comes from Sphingomonas sp., assembly GCF_039595165.1. Classification (GTDB taxonomy): domain Bacteria; phylum Pseudomonadota; class Alphaproteobacteria; order Sphingomonadales; family Sphingomonadaceae; genus Sphingomonas. Next base: position 11,331 of record NZ_JBCNMA010000086.1, on the reverse strand, counting down.
TGATCGCGTTCTGGACCGCGGCGGAGAGGTCCGGCGCGCTGGAAAAGGCGTTCTGCGCCACACGGCTGGTATAATCGGTGATTTGCGAGGGTGATAAAAAGTCGAAAAGACTGCGCATCATGGTCGTTCTCCAAATCCCAGCGAAGCGCTGGAACGAACCATGAACATCTGAAATCCAACATTGCAAGTGCGACTGGATGGATCAGCAGTTTACTGAATTTGGGCCCATTATCGGGATCGATCCGGCGCAGCGCGGGCCACGGCGCGGCAGACGGCGGTCTCCTCGCTTGTTCGGTTGCACCAAACGTCCGCAATGGGGTCGTTAGCTGTCGTTCTCGTCATCCCGGCCTTGAGCCGGGATCCACCGGGAGGCCAGCGGAAGCGAGAGGCTCGATCGCATCGTGCGTGGCACCGTGGATCCCGGCACAGGCCGGGATGACGGGGCGTTTGCGTTGTCGGCGACTTGCCCGCCGCTACTCTATCCCCGGATAGCGTTCGAATTCCGGCAGCGCATGTGCGTCCTTCATCCAGCCGATGCGCTCGGCTACCTGGACATGCGCGCCCGCGGGCAGCGCGTCGGGATCGTCGAGTGTCGCCGCCTGGGTATCGACGATGCCGGGCAGCACCTCGGCATTGCGGTAGAACAGGCCGGTGCCGCAGGCGCCGCAGAAATAGCGGCGGCCATGTTCGGACGAGGCGTACTCGCGCGGCTCGCCCTGCGTGATCGTCAGTGCATCCTCCGGGAACATCGCCCAGCCGACCATCGGCGCACCCGAGGCGCGGCGGCAATCGGTGCAGTGGCACAGCGCGTGGTGCATCGGCTCGCCGCTGAGCTCGTAGCGGATCGCGCCGCAATGGCAGCCGCCGGTGAGGGGATCGGTGCGGGTCATGGGATCGCTCCTGTCGTTTGCCGTTCGTGTGACGACAATGCGTACCGGCGCGCATGGATGGCGCAATTACCTCAGCGGTAATCGGAGCGCCGCCAGGACGGCGGCGATCCGATCCCAGCCAGGCTGGTCAGTAGCGCCGCAGCAGTCCCGCGAGCCGGCCCTGCACGCGCACCTGGTCGGGGCGGTAGCGCTGCGGATCATAAGCGCGGTTCGCCGGATCGAGGCGGACCATGCTGCCCTCGTTCCGGAAGTATTTCAGCGTCGCCTCGTTGTCCTCGATCAGCGCCACGACGATCTCGCCGTCGCGCGCGGTGTCCTGGCGGCGGATCAGCGCATAGTCCCCATCGAAGATGCCGGCCTCGACCATCGAGTCACCGGCGACCTCGAGCGCATAATGTTCGCCCGAGCCGAGCAAGGCGGCGGGGACGGGAAGCATCGTCGAGCCCTCCAGCGCCTCGATCGGCACGCCGGCGGCGATGCGGCCGTGGAGCGGGATCTCGACCACGTCGTTGGCGGGCGGAGCGGGGGCGGGCCGGAAGGACACGATGTTGCTCTTCACCGCCGCGGCCTTCTTCGTCTCGCCGCCGCGCTCGGGCATCTTGAGCACTTCGAGCGCGCGGGCGCGGTTGGGCAGGCGGCGCAGGAAGCCGCGCTCCTCGAGCGCGGAGATCAGGCGGTGCACGCCCGACTTGGACTTGAGATCGAGCGCGTCCTTCATCTCCTCGAACGAGGGCGACACGCCGGTATCGTTCAAGCGGTCGGCGATGAAGCAGATCAGCTCATGCTGCTTCTTCGTAAGCATCGGGACGTCCTCCATCCAGAACAGACGCGGAACGTTTACGCCTTGTTCCACCTGTCTGTCAAGCGATGTCGAGGATTTCCACCGAGTCGCCGGGATTGGCGGCAGGCGCGTGCGGCGCGCGCACGATCAAGCAACCGGCGCGGGCGAGCGTGCGAAGCATCGAGCTGTCCTGGATCGCGGCAGCGAAGACGCGGCCGTCGCGATGCGCGGCGCGCAGATAGTCGGCGCGCGGGCCGTTGGCGGGCAGCGGCTCGCCGAGCGTGGCAGCGCGGGTGACGGGCAGCGGATCGGCGGCACCGGCGAGATGCGCGACGAGCGGCAGGAGGAACAGCCGCGCGGTGACGAAGGCCGACACGGGGTTGCCGGGCAGGCCGAGCACCACCGCCTCGCCGATCCGCCCGGCCATCATCGGCTTGCCGGGGCGGATCGCGACCTTCCAGAAATCGATCGCCGCGCCGGCGGCTTCGAGCGCGGGACGGACGAGGTCGTGGTCGCCGACCGACGCGCCGCCGGTGGTGACGAGGATGTCGGCGGTCACCGCGGCGAATGCGGCTTCGAGAACCTCCTGGCGGTCCGGGAGGATGCCGAGGTCGGTGAGCTCGACCGGCAGGCCGGCGAGCAGCGCGGCGAGCATCGCGCCGTTGCTCTCGGGGAGCTGGCCGGTTGCGAGTGGCGCGCCCGGTGCGCGCAATTCGTCGCCGGTGGCGGCGATCGCGATGCGGATGCGGCGACGGACGGGTAGCGCGGCATGGCCCGCGGTCGCGGCGAGCGCGATCCGGGCGGGGGTGAGGCGCTCGTCCGGCGCGATCAGCGTCTCGCCCTCGCGGAAATCGAGCCCCGCCGCGCGGACGTTGCGGCCCGGATGGCCCGGCCCGTCGCCGTCGAGATGCAGCGTGTCGCGCTCGCGCCGCGCTTCTTCCTGCACCAGCACGGTGTCGGTGCCCTCGGGAAGCGCCGCGCCGGTGAAGATCCGCACCGTCTGCCGCGCATCGGCGGCTTCCCCGAACGGGCGCCCGGCGGCGCTTTCGCCGATCACCCGCCACGGGCCGGGCAGGTCGGCGAAGCGGATCGCATAGCCATCCATCGCCGACAACGGCAGCTCGGGCTGGGTGCGCTTGGCAGCGATGGCTTCAGCGGCCCAGCGTCCGGCGGCCTCGCGCAGCGGCACCGTCTCGACCGCGACCGGCGGGGCGAGCGCGAGCAGGCGGCGCTGAGCTTCGGCGACGGGGAGCAGATCGGCCATCGCGAGCGGGTTACCGCGCGGCGGCGCGCGGGTCGAGAGTCAGCGCGGGCGCGCGGCTTCGGTCAGCTTCGTCATGTCGTGCGGGCGCAACGGCAGGCGGAACTCGGCGACGTGGCGCGCACCATGGCATTCGATCACGCGGATCGGCCAGCCGCCGATTCCGGGAAGCGACAGCCACAGCGAGGAAAGCGGCGCGAACTCGGTCGCGCTCTCGAACTCGACCAATGTGCTGCTCAGCGTGTTGAGCTGGGCGTTCCACCAGTTGACGCCCGAGCGGACATGCGTGGCGATGTCGAGGCGCAGCGCGTCGCGGACCGCGCCGAGCGGCGAGGGCGACAGCTCCCGCACCGCCGTGGGGCCGGGGCGGTGCGTCGCGACCTTGCGCAGCCACGGCATCAGCAGCTGCCAGCCAATCTCAGCCGCGAAGGCGATGCCGGCCTGGCCCTTCTCGGTCCAGCGCACCTCGCCCTGGATCGGGCGAAGGCCGTCGAGCGTGATCTCGACCTGCGCGCCCGGGGCGAGCGCAGCGCGCGTCTCGATGCCGATGCCGGCGGGGGAGAGGTTGCGGGTCCAGGCGAAGTCGACCTGGCCGGCGTGCCGGATGCACAGCCGCTGGCGCAGCTCGATGCGCGGCATCTGGCGGCGCTCGGCGGGAAGCGCGGCGAGGCAACGTGCGAGCGCGCCGACCACGTCGAGCGGCTCGTCGAAGCGGAAGGAGATGCGTGCGGGATCGTCCCCGACGATCGAGCCGTCGGCGGTGAGCCCGAAGGGCAGCTCGATCGTCGCCTGATCGCCGTTGCCGACGGGCCCCGAGACGGTGAGCGTGGCGCCGGCCGAGGTGATGCGGTGGACGAAGCAATGCCGCTCGCCCGCGCTGCCCAGCAACAGCCGTGCGGGGGCGGCGTCCTCGACTGCGCCGACCGGCGACGAATCGAGCTCGCCGGATAGCGAGAAAATCGCCGATCGTGCCGGTAATGTCATTCCTGATCCCGCCCCTTTGCCCGTGATGATCTTGCTGCGGCGCGCCTCAAGATTTGCTGAGCTTTCAAGGTAGAGGGCCGATTAACCTTCGGATGCAGCCCAATCCGCGGACTTGCCGCCGGTCTTGGCGAGGAGGCGGATGCCATCGATCACCATCGCCTTGTCGAGCGCCTTGGCCATGTCGTAGACGGTGAGCAGCGCGACCGAGACGGCGGTGAGCGCTTCCATCTCGACTCCGGTGCGCCCGGTGAGCGCGACGGTCGCGGTGGCGGTGACGCCAGCCTCGTCGGGAGCGAGATCGAGCGAGACCTTGCTGATCGCCAGCGGATGGCAGAGCGGGATCAGCTCGCTGGCCTTCTTGGCAGCCATGATCCCGGCGACGCGCGCAACGGCGAGGACGTCGCCTTTCTTGACGAGGCCGTCGCGGATCGCGGCTGCGGCCTGCGCGGACATCGCGATGCGGCCTGTGGCGACCGCCTCACGCTGCGTCTCGGCCTTGCCGCCGACATCGACCATGCGCGCCGCGCCGGTCTCGTCGAGATGGGTGAGGTCGGTCACTGCCTTACCTTCCGTTCGCCTGAGCTTGTCGAGGGGCGTTTCCTTGCGGTGCTTCGACAAGTTCAGCACGAACCGAGCTGGATGGCTAGCCGACCAGCGCCCGCGTCGCCGCCTCGACATCGTCCTGGCGCATCAGCGACTCCCCGATCAGGAAGCAGCGCACGCCATGCCCGGCCATCGCGTCGAGATCGTCGCGCGAGGTGAGGCCGCTCTCGGCGACGAAGGTGCAACCCTCGGGTGCGCGGCCGACCAGCTCGTAGGTGCGGTCGAACGAGACCGAGAAGTCCTTGAGGTTGCGGTTGTTGACCCCGATCAGCCGCGACTTGAGGGCGAGTGCGCGGTCGAGTTCGGCTTCGTCGTGCACCTCGACCAGCACGTCCATGCCGAGCCCGAGCGCCGCATCCTCGATCTCCCCCATCTGCCCATCCTCGAGCGCGGCGACGATGATCAGGATCGCATCGGCGCCGATGCTGCGCGCTTCCAAGGCCTGCCACGGGTCGATCATGAAGTCCTTGCGGATCACCGGCAGCGCGCAGGCGGCGCGGGCGGCGATCAGATAATCCTCATGCCCCTGGAAGAACTGCGCGTCGGTCAGCACCGACAGGCACGCCGCACCGCCGGCTTCATAGGCGCGGGCATGGGCGGGCGGATCGAAATCGGCGCGGATCAGGCCCTTGGAGGGCGACGCCTTCTTGATCTCGGCGATCAGGCCGTAGCCGTTCGCCGCCTTGGCATCGAGCGCGGCGCGGAAGCCGCGCGGCGGGGTCTGGGCGAGCGCGTAGGCCTGGAGGTCGGCGAGGCTTGCCAACGCCTTGCGCTCGGCCACTTCGCCGCGCTTCGCTTCGAGGATCCGGTCGAGCGTGTTCATGCCGCGGCGATCCAGCAGTCGAGCAAGGCGTTGGCAAGCCCCTTGTCGATCGTCTCGGCGGCTTCCTCGGCACCTTCGCGGAGATCAGCGGCCTCGCCGGCGACGACCAAAGCCGCGGCGGCGTTGAGCAGCACCGCGTCGCGATAGGCGCCGCGCTCGCCCCGGAGCAGGCGGCGCAACGCTGCCGCGTTCTCGCGCGCGTCGCCGCCGCGCAGCGCGGCGAGCGGATGGCGCTCGAGCCCCGCATCCTCGGGCGTCACGCGCGCGGGCAGGCTGACGTCGCCGATGCTGACGATCAGGCTGGCGCCCTCGGGCGAGAGCTCGTCGAGCCCTTCCTCGCCTGCGACGATCGCGGCGCCCTTGACGCCGAGCTGCTCGAGCGCCTCGGCATAGATCGGTGCATAATCGGGCCGGGCGATGCCGATCAGCTGGCGCTGTACCCCCGCCGGATTGGCGAGCGGGCCCATCAAGTTGAAGATCGTGCGCCGCCCGATGCGCTTGCGTAGCGGGGCGATGCGGCCCATCGCCGGATGGTGCTTGGCCGCGAACAGGAAGGCGATGCCGATGTCGTTGAGATGCGTCTCGGCGTTGAGCGCAGCGCGGTCGAGATCGAGCCCGAGCGCCTCCAGCGTGTCCGCCGCGCCCGACTTGGAGCTGGCGGCGCGGTTGCCGTGCTTGGCCACCGGCACGCCCGCCGCCGCGACGACGATCGCCACCGCGGTCGAGACGTTGAGCGTATGGTGGCCGTCGCCGCCGGTGCCGCACACGTCGATGGCGTTGACCGGCGCGCTCACCGGGATCACCCGCTGGCGCATCGCGCGCGCCGCCTCGGCGATCTCGATGCTGGTCTCGCCGCGTTCGGCCAGCGCGATCAGGAAGGTCTCGATCTCCGCCTCGGCCGCGGTGCCGTCGAGGATGTCGGCGAACGCCTGGGCGGCGGATTCGCGCGCGAGCGGGGTGGCGGGATCGGGCAAGAGGCTGAGGCTGGTCACGCCGCCTCTATTGGGGGCGAGGGGCGGGGAGTCGAGCAAATCCTGTTGCGGGGCGGGCAAGCGCGACTGGGGGCGGTGCATTTGCCGTGCGACCGGCCTATCCTCCGCCGATCAGGACGGGAGAGCTGCGATGGAGCTTCGATCGACCGAGCCGGTGAGCTTCCTCTACGCCAGCGATCGCGACCGCGCGCTGGGCTTCTACTGCGACCAGATGGGGCTGACGCTGCGCAGCTCCGATCCGTTCGGCGACTTCATCGCGATGGACCATGCGGTGATCCGGCTGACCGTGATGCCCGAGTTCAAGGCCGGGCAGCACCCGGTGTTCGGCTGGAACGTGCCGGACATCCGCACCAGCGTGCAGGCGTTGCGCGACAAGGGCGTCGCCTTCACCATCTATGACGGCATGGGACAGGACGAGGACGGGATCTGGACCGCGCCCGGCGGCACGGCAAAGGTCGCGTGGTTCGCCGACCCGGATGGGAACGTATTGAGCCTGTCGGAGGCCTAGGCCAGCGCCTTCGCCTCGATCCCCGCGAGCTTCATGAAGTTCGCCAGCATCGCATGGCCGTGTTCGGTCGCGATGCTTTCGGGGTGGAACTGGACGCCGTGGATCGGCAGCTCGCGGTGGCGGAAACCCATCACGCTGCCGTCCGCCGCCGTGGCGTTGACTGCCAGCGTCTCAGGAATGTCCTGCACGATCAGCGAGTGATAGCGCGTCGCGGTGAAGGGCGAGGGCAGGCCCTCGAACAGGCCGGTGCCGTCATGCTCGACCGGGCTGGTCTTGCCGTGCATCAGCCCGCCGCGCACCACCTGGCCGCCGAAATGCTGGCCGATCGCCTGGTGGCCGAGGCACACGCCCAGCAAAGGCTTGCCCGCATCGGCACAGGCGGCGACGAGGTCGAGGCTGATCCCCGCCTCGTTCGGGGTGCAGGGCCCCGGCGAGAGCAGGAAGGCCTGCGCGTTGCTCGCGATCGCCTCGCCCGCGGTGAGCGCATCGTTGCGCACCACCTTCACCTCCGCGCCCAGCTCCATCAGGTAATGGACGAGGTTCCAGGTGAAGCTGTCGTAATTGTCGATGACGAGGATCATGGTGGGGCGGACTTAGCGACGCTAATAGCCCGCGTCGAGATCGACGACGTTCCGCATCGGCCGCCCCTCGACAAAGGCGCGCGCGTTTTCGAGGAACAGCGCGGCGGCGCGCGTGAACATCCGGGTCTGCGCGCGGCCCGAAAGGTGCATCGTCAGGATGCAGTTGGGCGCGGACCACAAGGGATGATCCACGGGCAGCGGCTCGGGATCGGCGACGTCGAGGAACGCGCCGGCGATGCGGCGCTTCTCCAGTGCCTCGACCAGCGCGGGCTGGTCGACCATGTCGCCGCGCGCGACGTTGATCAGCCAGGCGCCGGGCTTCATCGCCGCGAGCTCGGCCGCGCCGATCAGCGCATGGGTGTCGCCGGTCGAGGGCGCGGCGAGGATGATCCAGTCGAACTCGCCGATCCGTTCGCGCCAGGCGTCGGGCGTCAGCGTGCCGTCGCGGCCCGAACGGGTGACGCCGGTCACCTCGATCCCGAATGCGGCGAGCCGCTCGCCGGTCAGCCGCCCGATCGTGCCGTAGCCGATGATCAGCGCGCGAGTCTCGAACAGCTCGACCTTGCTCGGTGCGTCGGGCAGCCAGTCGCGCCGATCCTGCGCGCGGACGATGGTGTCGAAGCGCTTGGCGGCGGCGAGCACCCCCATCACGGCATATTCGGCGACCGCGATCGCGTTGATCCCGACGCCGTTGGTCAGGATCGTACCGCGCGCCTTGAGCAGCCCGATGTCGAACGCATCGATCCCGGCATAGATGGTCGAGAGCCATTTGAGCCGCGCCCCCGCGGCGGCCGCCTCGCCGGTCCAGCCCGGTTGCGGCATGTCGACCCAGGCGATGTCGGCATCGGCGATCAGCGCGACCGCTTCCTCGCGGCTCATGAACCAGTTTGGCTCGATCCCGGCGGGCAGGCCGGGCTCGATCAGGGGACGGGCGAGCGCCGGGAGGACGGCCTTGAAGGTCACAAGTCGACCTTCCAGTCCCAGCCGAGCGGGTCGCCGTCCATCACCTCGACCCCGGCGCCGAGCAGTTCGTCGCGGATCGCGTCCGAGCGCGCGAAATCCTTCGCCGCGCGCGCTTCCTTGCGCTGGGCGAGGCGAGTCTCGATCTCGGCCTCGGTCACCTGCGCCTCTGCCGGGCGGACGCGCAGGTCGGCGCGGCCGAGCTCCAGCAGATCGAGGCCGAGCACCGCGTCGAACTGGGCGAGGGTCATCAGCCGCGCTTCCTGGTTGAGCTGCTTGTCGGCGAGCAGTTCCTCGAGCACCGGCAGCGCCCTGGGCGTGTTGAGGTCGTCCGACACCGCGGCGTCGAGGCGGCCGAGATAGCCGCCGGCATCGCCGCCGGGCTTGCCGTCCTTTGGGCCCTCGGCCTCGCGGAACTTCTCCGCGGCGAGCACCAGCCGGCGCAGGCGGACCAGCGCGGCCATGAGGTTCTCGCCGCTGAACTCGAGCTCGCTGCGATAATGCGCGCTGAGGCACATCAGGCGATAGGCGAGGGGATGCACGCCCTTGGCCACCAGCGCGTCGAGCGTGGCGATGCCGCCCTTGGACTTCGACATCTTGCCGCCGCGGTCGACGAGGAAGTTGTTGTGCATCCACACGCGCGCCCCGCTGTCGCCGCAGCGGCAATGCGCCTGGTTCTGCGCGATCTCGTTGACGTGGTGGATCTCGCGGTGGTCGATCCCGCCGGTGTGGATGTCGAACGGCAGGCCGAGCAGCTCGGCGCTCATCACCGAGCATTCGAGATGCCAGCCCGGCGCGCCGCGGCCCCAGGGCGAGTCCCACTCCATCTGGCGCGTCTCGCCCGGCGGGGTGGTGCGCCAGATCGCGAAGTCCTGCGGGTGGCGCTTGCCCTCGACGCTCTCGATGCGGCCCTCGCCGGCATCGTCCTGCCCGCCCGAGAGCTTGCCGTAGTCGGGTACGGTGGTGCTGTCGAAATAGAGCCCGCTATCGAGCTGGTAGCAGTTCGCCTCGGCGAAACCCTTCGCGAACTCGATCATCTTGCCGACATAGTCGGTCGCCAGCGGCATGTGGTCGGGCGTGCGGATGTTGAGGTCGCGCAGATTGCGGCGGAACACATCGGCATAGTGGCGCGAGATGTCCCACGCGCTCATGCCGCGCTTCCTGGCGGCGGCTTCCATCTTGTCCTCGCCCTCGTCGGCGTCCGAGGTCAGGTGGCCGACATCGGTGATGTTGAGGACGTGGGTGAGGTCATATTCCTTCCACCGCAGCACGCGGCTGAGCGTGTCGGTGAAGACATAGGCGCGCAGGTTGCCGAGATGCGGGTCGCTATAGACCGTCGGCCCGCACGAATAGACGCGCACGCCCTTGGCGGGATCGATCGGCGCGAACGGCTCCGCGCGGCGCGTGAGCGAGTTGTAGAGCGTGAGGGGCGCGGCGGTCATGCCCGCGCCATAGCGCGACGGCGGCGGCGGTCAAACCGCCGGATATTCACGCAGCAAGCGTGTCGGGCTTGTGGCTGGTGTGGAACAGGCCAGCGCCGAACGTGCCGCCGGTGTTGATCGGCAGTGCGGTGCCGCAAAAGGCGCATTCCGCGGTCATCCGTCCCACCGTCCAGTGCGACTGGCCGCAGCCGGGGCAATGGTTGTGCTCGCCCGGGTGGAAGGCGATGCGGTAGCCGCTATTGGCGGCGGTGAAGGCGTCGGTGTCATAATACATCGGTTCGTCTCCAAACGTGCCCGGTTCGACGCGCGGAATCGCCGTTTGTTCCAAGCTCGTTTCGAAACGAGGCCGGGGTGTTGCCGATATGTTACTATTTCGGGATCAGGCGAGCGGCCGGATCCGGTCGAGCACGGTGTACGCCATTACGGCGGTGGCGACCGCCGCGTTGAGGCTGTCGGCCTTGCCGAGCATCGGGATTTTCACCCGCACGTCGCATGCCTGGGCATAGGCGGGCGGCAGGCCCTGCGCCTCGTTGCCGGTGAGCAGGAAGACCGGCGCGGCGAAGTCCGGCGCGCGGTAATCGACCGCGCCCTCGAGCGCGAGGCCGACGAGCTGGCCCGGGCCGCCGCGCAGCCAGGCGTGGAACTCGCCCCATGGCGCGCGCGCGATCGGGATCGTGAACAGCGCGCCCATGCTGGCGCGCACCGCCTCGACGCTGAACGGGTCGACGCACTCGTCGACCAGGACCAGCCCGCCCGCGCCGACCGCGTCGGCGGTGCGCAGGATCGTGCCGAGATTGCCGGGGTCGCGCAGCCGCTCGGCGACCAGCCAGATCGGCGCGGCCGTGCGGTCCAGCCGGGCGAGATCGGTGGGCAACTCGCGATAGACGCCGACCACCGCACCGGGATTGTCCTTCCCCGACAGCTTGGAGAGGATGTCGGCGTCGGTCGCGATCGCCTCGCCCCCCGCCGCCTCGGTCTCCGCGATCAGCGCGGCGGCGAGCGCGTGGGTCTCATGCCCCTTCGCGAAGAACAGATATTCGGGCAGGTGTCCCGCCTCGCGCGCCTCGGTCAGGATGCGCAGCCCTTCGGCGAGGAACAGCCCCGCGTCGCGGCGGTGCTTCTTGTCGCGCAGGGATCGCACCCGCTTGACCAGCGGGTTGGAGAAGGCGGTGATCTCGCGTGGCACGGGTGCCTCAATCCTCGCCGAAGCGGTCCTCGACCAGCCCGACCAGCTTTAGCACCGCATCCTCGGCGCCGTCGCCCGCGGCGCTGATCGTGATCGTGTCGCCCATCGCCGCGCCCAGCATCATCAATCCCATGATCGAGGTGCCGGTGACCGAATTGCCGTCCTTCTCGACGGTCAGCTCGACCGGCTGGGACGAAGCGAGGGTGACGAACTTGGCGCTGGCGCGGGCGTGCAGACCGCGGCGGTTGCCGATCAGGACGGTCCGGCTGACGCGACTCAAGCGGCAGCCTCCCCGAGGACCTCGGACGCGACGGTGATGT
>NZ_JBCNMA010000085.1:0-14201 GCF_039595165.1 Sphingomonas sp. | reverse complement strand
CAGCTTCATGTCGGCGCCGCCCCCGGCGGATAGCGCAGCGCGCCGGTGGGATCGACCAGCCGGCCCTTTTCGATCCGCATCATCCGCGCGTCGGGGATGCGGCTGATCAGCTGGAAGTCGTGCGTCGCGACCACCACGGTGGTGCCGAGCCGGTTGAGCGAGTCGAACAGATGCAGCAGCCGCTCGGCCATGTCCGGGTCGACGTTGCCGGTCGGTTCGTCCGCGACCAGGATCTCGGGCCGGGTGATCACCGAGCGCGCGATCGCGATGCGCTGCTGCTCGCCACCCGACAGCGTCGGCGGCTTGGCGGTATCGCGGTCCTTGAGGCCGACCCAGGCGAGCATCTCGCGCACCGGTCCCTCGATGTCGCGCTCGGGCATGCCCGCGACGCGGAGCGGCAGCGCGACATTGTCATAGGCGGACATGTGCGGGAGCAGCCGGAAATCCTGGAACACCACGCCGATGCGGCGGCGGAAACCCGGAAGGCGTTTCCGGGGCAGCGCGCCCGCATCCTCGCCGAACAGCCGCACGATGCCGCGCGTCGGCCGCTGCGCGAGGTAGAGCAATTTGAGCAGCGAGGTCTTGCCCGCCCCCGACGCGCCGGTGACGAAGTAGAAGGAGCCGGCGCTGAGCGTGAAGCTGACGTCGCTCAGCGTCTCCGCCCCGGTCCCGTAGCGCAGGCCGACATTCTCGAACTGGACGATATTGGCCATGCCCGGCGCCCGGCCGCTCCCAAAAACGCGTTCCCCCGAAGGCTCCAGCCATCGCACAGGCGCCGGGCTTGCTCAAGCCGCGGCACTCGCCCCTTGCCAAGCCGACTCGACAGGTGTTTAGATTCGGGATTGGCGAGGCGAGCGCCCTGTACTCGAGCAAGACGTACCGCGATGATCCTGGAATGCCCCGAGTGCCGCACACGCTATCTGGTTCCCGACAGCGCGATCGGGGCCGACGGCCGCACGGTGCGTTGCGCGAGCTGCCGCCACAGCTGGCACCAGCTTCCGGCGGGAACGCCCGTCGCCGCGCCCGCCCCCGACGTGATCCGCGCCGACGCCTATTCGGCGCCTCCCCCGCCTCCACCTCTGCCGTCGCCGCCTGACCCGACACCGGCACCGACCGCTGACGCCGAGCCCGACTATGATCCCTTCGCGCACGAGCCGCCGTTCAAGCCGCGCAGGAATCCCGAGCGGCGCTGGACCGCGGCGGCGCTGATCACGGGCCTGTCGCTGTCGGTCGGCGCAGGCGCGATCCTGTGGCTCGGCGCGCCGGGCATCGCCTCGCAGCTCGGCCTGCCGATCGGCGAGGCACGCACGCCGCTGATCTTCACCGCCCAGTCGGTCGAGCGCAAGCCGCGGCTCAACGGCGGCGAGCTGTTCGTGGTGAGCGGGCAGGTGATGAACCCGACGCGCGAGCGCCAGCGCGTCCCCAACATCCTCGCCGAGCTGCGCGACGCCAACAATTCGATCGTCTACAACTGGACGATCACCCCCGAGCCGCGTGCGCTGCCGCCCGGCGGAAGCCTCGAGTTTAACAGCGGCAAGCTCGACGTGCCGGCGACGGGCAAGACGATCCAGTTCAGCTTTTCCGGCGAAGCCGCCGACTGACCCACCATAGCCGCCCGCCGTTGAGCAAAGCGGCGGCGACCATCCCCGAGGCCGAGGCTGCGACCAGCCCGGTGGGGCCCCAGCCGGCATGGACGGTGTAGAGCCCGATCGCCCCGGTCAGGACGAAGAAGGCGGCGATGCCGTTGAGCCCCGCCGCGACCTGATCGCCGAGCGAGCGCAGCGCATAGACGAACACCACCTGCAGCCCGTCGAACAGGATGAATGGCCCCCACAGCGGCAGCATCGCCACCGCGGCGGTGGCGACCGCGGCGCTGGCCGGGAAGCCGCCGACCACCAGCATCGGCGTGAAGATCAGCGGCAGCGCGAGCAGGCCCAGGATCAGCGCGGCGAGCCCGGCGGCGATCGCGGTGCGCGGCCCGGCCTCGGCCGGCACGCCCTCGCCCACCGCATTGCCCGCGCGCACACCCGCGGCCGAGCCGAGGCCGAGCGCGAAGGCGAAGGTGACGTTGTGGACGGAAAACACGATCTGGAACGCATGCGTTACCGTCTCGCCGAGCTGAGTCGAGAGCGCGATCAGGATCGAGAAGCCGGCGAGTTCGAGCCCCGAGGCGATCGCCGGGACCGCGCCGAAGCCGAGCAGCGCCCATACGCCGCGCCACATCGCCGGCGAACCGAAGTCGTGCCAGTCGCGCACGCCGCGCTCGCGGGCGCGCGGCAAGGTGAAGGCCGCCGCGACCATCGCCACCGCGCCGATCACGGTCGCGGTCACCGTCGCCGCCGCCGCGCCGACCGCGCCCATTGCCGGCAAGCCGAACTGACCGGTCGCCAGCACCCAGGCGAGCACGGCGTTGAGCGGGAGGATCGAGAGATTGACCGCCATCACTCGCCGCGGCCGGCTGACCCCCTCGAGGAAGAAGCTCGCGGCGACGATCAGCAGCTGGAAGGGATAGCCGAGCGCCATCGTCCGCACCACGCGCGCGGCATCGGGCGCGATGCCCGGATCGACCCCGACGCCGCGCAGCATCGGCAGCGCGAAGGCGAACAGCGCGCCGCCGCTGACGAGGCCCAGCAGCAATCCCAGCACCAGCCCCTGGCGCAGCACCGCACCGGTCGCCGGCAGATCCCTCGCCCCGTCGGCGCGCGAGGAAAAGACGAGCACGCCGGTCAGCCAGCCGAGCGCGACGACGATACCGATGAAGGTCAGCGTGCGGCTTGCGCCCAGCGCCGCCACCTCGTGCGTGCTGACCATGCCGACGACGACCACGTCGGTGACGTGCAGGATCGTCCAGTTGAGCCCGGTCAGCACCACCGGCCATGCCAGAGCGAGGATGCGGCGCGTCTCGGCACGGATGTCGGCTGGCAGATACATGGGCAGGCGGACTTAGCGTTTGTTCCGCTCGCGCGGAAGCGGCACCAGCCACCATTGTCGTGAAACGACAACGCAACGCATAGACGGTTGCAAGCCCCGTAACGCTTTGCTAGGGGCCGCGCCTTACCAGCCGCCGGGTTCATCCGGCGGACTAGAATCAGTGCGGTCGTGGCGGAACTGGTAGACGCGCAACGTTGAGGTCGTTGTGGGCGAAAGCCCGTGGAAGTTCGAGTCTTCTCGACCGCACCATTCGCCCCAAGGGGCCGGATCCCATCATCGGAGTGACACGCGCTTCGGCGCGGACGCGGCTTGGCGCGCGAAGCGGGGCCTCGGGCGCCATGTCATTTTGTGAAGATCGGCGACCGCCTTAGCGGACGCGGGTCCAGATCTTGGTGCGGCAGAAGACGGCGACGCAGCCCTTGAGCTCGAGCTTGCCGTCGGGAAGCAGCTTGAGGTAGCCGCTCCGCGCCCCGTCGCCGGTTTCCGGATCGTAGACCGGCCCGCCCTTCCATTCACCCGGCCCGCCGGTGAAACCGTTGAGCACGACCAGCCCCTTGAGCCGCCGCTGGCGCAGTTTGGGGTCCGAATTGCGCACGTCGCGCAGGTCGGGATTGGCGCGCAGCCGCGCCGCATCGACCACGCGCCCGCACAGCGCTTGGCCGCAGCGATAGATCTGGACTCGTCCGCCTTCGCTCCCGGTCGCCCATAGGCCGGTGATATCGGTCGCCTGTGCAGGAGCCCCGGAAACGAGCAGGGCGACAGCCGTCAGCGCAACCCTCACGCCGCCTGGCTCCGCGGCTGCTCAAGCAGAGCGAGCGACCGCGCCAGCAGAGGCCGGTCGTCGAGCTCCCACGGATGGAAACCGGGCCGCATATAGACGAACACTCCCTTCAGCAGCAGCCGCAACGGGCCGGGACGGCCATAGAGATAGCCCAGCAGACGGCGCCACGTCGCGAAATTATTGCACCCGTCTTGGCGCAGCAGGTCGGCGGTGTTGCGGAAGATCACATAGTGGAAGCGCACCGTCGTCACGAACATCACGGTGCTGCGCTTCAGCCAGCGGCGCAGCCGGGTCATGTCGCGTGCGGCATATAGATAGGTGTCGAACGCCACCGCCTTGTGCTCGACCTCCTCGATCGCATGCCATTGCCACAGCCGCTTCGCCTCGTCGGTCGCGCCGTCGAGATGCGCGGGGTCCGCCAGCGCGTCATGCGCGAGCGTCGCGGTGAAATGCTCGAGCGCGCAAGTCGCCGCGAGTTGCTGGATCGGCGAGCGCCGCTTGACCCAGGCGATGGTGCGGCGCGCGCGCTCCTCGAGCGGGGCGATGTCGTAGCCGGCGTCCTCGGCCTGGCGGTTGAACACGACATGTTCGCGCGAGTGCATCGACTCCTGGTACAGGAAATCGTCGATCTGGCTGCGCAGCGGCTCCGGCGTGCCTTCACGAAAATGGCGCACCGAGGTCATGAAGAACTTCTCGCCGACCGGGAAGGTCGAGGAGAGCGCATTGAAGAAGGCGGTGCGGCCCGGATCGCCGCCGTGCCACCAGCGCGGCGGCGGTGCCTTCCGGCCGAACTTCATATCCCGCTTGTGAATGGCGAGGTCCTGTGGCGTGCGCTGGGACAAGATGCACCTCATCGCGAATCAAATGACATTAACATCAATGTTAATATCGCAGGTGCATAATCGTTGCAAGTTCGATTAAGGGGCGGTCCAGACTGGGATTTCGGGCGGGATTGCCGCCGCAGAGAGCAATTGTGACTATGGCGCGCTTTACGCTAAAACCGATGTGACGGGTCCAGGGGGTGGGCCGCGGCAGGGAATGAGAATGTACAAGCAAGCGCCACCGCGCGTGAAGCGGCGCAAACGCCTGGGCCCCGAGGTCCGTGAAGAGGGCCTGGCGGCCGCGCGGCGCCTGTTGCTCCAGGGCGGTCCGGCGGCGGTCACGCTCGCCAATATCGGCGACGAGATCGGCATGTCGCACGCCAATGTCCTGCACCATTTCGGATCGGCGGCGAGCCTGCAGTCGGCGCTGATGGGCTCGATGATCAACGACCTCACCGTCGCGCTCGACCATGTCGTCGAGATGCTGCGGACCGACGCCGCCGCCCCGCGCGCGGTGGCCGACAAGGTGTTCGACGCGTTCGACAAGGGCGGCGCCGGCCAGCTCGCCGCGTGGATCATCCTGTCAGGCGATGTCGAGCATCTCGAGCCGGTGCGCGACGCGGTCAAGTCGCTGGTCGAAGCGATCGTCGGTCAGGCCGCGGACGAGGGCGCGCCCGAGCGCGTGCGCATGGCGGTGCTGATGATGGCGGTCTGCGCGTTCGGCGACGCGGTCATCGGCCCCTATGTGCGCGACATGCTCGATCAGGATGACGACGCGATGCGCAGCCTGATCTCGCGCATCCTGCCCCTGTTCCTGCTCCCCCAGGGAATCCCACCCGCTACGAAGGTCTGAAGCGTCAGAAACGCTTTCGCAGCGATATCTTGACCGTGCGACCGAGCGGATCGATCTCGTCGCGGCCATAGCCCGCCGGCACGCTGCCGTCGCCCAGCGTCGCGCGGCGGTAGGTCTCGAAGAGATTGTCGACGTCGAGCGAGATGCGGAGGTCGTCCAGCAAGTTGGAGCGCTTCGCCGCCGCTGAGAGATCTTCGGGATCGACGAACAGCCCGAGGTTGACCAGCAGCGGTGGCTGGTAGCGATATTCGGCCTGCGGTCCCGATACCCCCCGGTTGCGCAGCCGCGCGGCACTGCTCCAGGTCGCGCTGAGGTTCGTCCCGAACGCCTTCTTCCCGGCCACCGCCTGCAGCGTCAGCAGGTGCCGGGATTGGCCCGTGTCGCGAAGCTGATCGATCACCGGCACGCCGGGACGCGTCAGTAACTCGCTCTCGAGGCGCCAGCGATGATTGAGCGTGAGCGAGAAGCGCAGCGGATCCGCGGCCTTGCGCGGCGCCGGCCCCGCAGGCCTGGCGCCGGGATCGGGCAGACGCAGCGTGATGCCCGAGACGAGCTCGGCGTCGCTGCTGCGTGCGATGTTGATCGCGCGCGCGTCGATCGCCACCAACCGTCCGGCGCCATCGCGCGTAACGCGCTCGGGAAAGGCCGCCTCGATCACCGGCGT
This sequence comes from Sphingomonas sp., assembly GCF_039595165.1. Classification (GTDB taxonomy): domain Bacteria; phylum Pseudomonadota; class Alphaproteobacteria; order Sphingomonadales; family Sphingomonadaceae; genus Sphingomonas. Next base: position 8,151 of record NZ_JBCNMA010000085.1, on the reverse strand, counting down.
CAGCTCGGGAAAGGGCGCGACACCGCCGGTAGCGAGACGCTCGCGATAGGCGACGTCGATCGAGAGCATCTGGCTGCCGAACGGCCGGAACAACGCGCCGACCGAGCGATTCTGCCGGCTGCCGCTGTGCAGCAGGGGGTTCCCGCCGGTGATCCAGATCGGCTCGGCAACTTCCTGGCGCGAAACGTCGTAGACGCGCACGATGGTCTCGGCCCGCGGATCGTCGAGCTGCTCGAATGATGGCGCCACCTCCTCGTGATCGAGCGATCCGCGCAGCTGCAGCATCGCGACCGGCGACCAGGTGAGGCTCGCGCCGTAGCGCTTCTGCCATGGCGAGCCCGATGTCTTGTGCCCGCCCAGCGACAGGTCCAGCGCCAGGTCGCCGAGCCGCCAGATCTCGCCGTCGCCGCGGCGCGAGATCGGCACGCCGAGCGAGAGCTGGCCGGAGAGCTGATCGCGGTCGCGCCGGTCGAGCGCGATGACCTGATCGAGATTGTCGGTCCGGCGGTTCTCGGTGGAGCCGCGGCTGGCGTTGGCCGAGAAGCTTGCCGTCACCGCCCCCGCGGGCAAGTCGACGATCGCTTTGCCGAGGCCAATCCGGGCGCTGAGAGTCTCGCCATGCGAACGGTTGCTCTCGGCGAGTAGAAGCCGGTCGCCCCACGGCGCATAGGGGTTGAATGCGGGATCGCCGCGATCGACCAGCTCCTGCACGCGCGCGGTGTCGATCCCGCGCTCGAACAGGTTGCGCCCCCAGTTGCGCGTGTAGCTGGCCGAGAGGTTCGTCTGCCAGCCTTCGATCGTCCCCGACAGGGTAAGCGCGGCCCCCGCCGACTCCGTACTGGTCTCGCTGCGCAGCGGCCGGTCGCGCCGGAGCGGCCGCACCAGCAGCACGTCGCCGGCGAAGGGCGACCACGGGCTGCCGCCCGGAAGGATGATCGAGGCCATCGGCAGGCCGCGCTGGCCGCTGCTGCTGTTGGACGCGGCGTTGACGCTGAACGAGGCGTTGAACGGGCCGAGCGGACGCGTCATGCCGAACCGCAACGACAGGTTGCGCCGCGACGGTCGCAGCGTCTCGAAATCCCGCGCGTCGGCCGGGTGATCCTGGTTTGCGGTCGCGGCGAAATCCCCGAGCAGCGGCGGGCCGGCCAGGACGCCGTCGGGAAATGCCGCGATGGTGACCAGCTCGCCCGCCGCTTGGCTCAGCGCCGGATCGATCTCCGCCTGGCCGACGCCGGCGACATAGCCGATCAGGTCGACCGGGCCGGTGCGCGGCGGCACGTTCCGGGCGCTTTTGAACAGCGCGCTGTCGAGCGCGACGCGGGCCTGCACGTTCCAGCGCACCGGCCCGGCGATCGCGACCTGGCTCGCGGTCAGGCCGCCGCCATATTGGCCGCCACGCGTCGCCCATTCGAGTTCGGTATCGGCGTTGCGGCTGGCGAAGCTCTTCTTGAGGACGAGATTCACCACGCGCCGCCCCGGCGGATGGCCGTAGCGCGCCGCCGCCTCCGGACGCAGCACGGCGATACGGCTCAGCGCCTCGGACGGATAGCCCAGCACCGAGCGGTCGAACCCGATCTCCTGCCCGTTCACAAGGATGACGGGCTCCTCGTCCGATCCCGGCGCGATCGGGCCCAGGCGCTTGAGCAATTCGTCGATGCTGTCCGCGCCATAAGTCGCGATCTCGTCCTCGCCGATCTCCGTCTCGGCCTCGACCTTGGCATCGCCGTAGCGCTGCGCGGTGATGACGATCTCGTCTGACCGCGTCGCGCCACCCCCGTCCGTTTCCGCGCCGGCCTGGGGTGCCGCGGCTTGCGGTGGTGGCGTGCCCTCTTCAGGCTTCGCCTGCGCAAGTGCCTCGCCATGTCCCCACGGCGATGCGATCGAGATCAGGAGGGCGTAACGCGCCAGCTTCATCGCGGGGCACCGGCACACAGCAACGATCCGTACCTCCGAACGCTAACAGGCCTTGGCGACCGCCCCTTGCCGAACTGCCGGGAAATCAATCCGCAAGGCAGGTGCATCCCGCGATGCGCATGTCGTTCAATCGAAATGGAGCTGGCAAGACATTCAATCGTTCTGATGCGGCGCGTGGTCGGGATCGCTCGATCCGCGACCTCGCCAGGAACCGGCAAAAAAACGGGCGCACGATGCCGTGCGCCCGCCCCCTTTTAGGTTCCATCCGGACCGATCTCGCGGTCAGGGGTGGTTGGAGTTGTAGTCCCCATCGCCGGGTTCGACCGCATTGGCCGTGATCGCCGTGTCCAGATCGACGTCACCGTCCAGCGTGCAGTCCGAGCCGCTCACCGCCGGCAGCGTGCCCGCGACGCTCAGGCGCTCGAGGCCTTCGTTCCAGGTCGCGATGATATCGCCCTGGCAATTGCCCGGGGTGATCGTCGTCACGAACACGTCGTGCAGGGTGAAGACGCCACCCGCATAGCTGATCTTGCCGGCGGGGATCGGATCGATGTTGACCGACGAGCAGAGGCCGAACAGGCCGCCCGACAGCGTGATCGTCGCGCTCAGGCCGGCGACATCGCTGTGGTTGAAGGCGGGCGAGGTGTCGGCCGAATCGTTGGTGCCGGTGATCTCGACCTCCGCATTGCAGGTGAGCGCAATGCCCTTGTTGACATCGACGGTCCCCGTGAAGACCCACGGGGTCGTCGCGTCCGGCGTGACATAAGCTTCCTGCGCCACAGCGGTCTGCGCGCCGAGCAGCGCGATCGAACTCGCAACAAATGCAAATGCCTTTTTCATCCCACGTCTCCCGATTTAGCTATAGTTTACCTATGCGTTATTTTCACGCGTCATAAGTTTATTATGACCTTTTCTTAATTACTCACATTGATGTCAATGTCAATCTATATTGATTGTCTTGCTCGTGTTAACCATCCGTTTCGGCGCCGACGACGCTCGTCCCGGCGCAGGAAAGCGCCGATGCGGATCAGAACCGCTTGGTCATGCTGAATCCCACGATGCGCGGATCGAGCGTGAAAACGTTCGTCGTGAGGCCCGTGTCGTCGGCGTTGGTGAAGAAGTCGGTGATCGGCGCGTCGTCGAATACGTTCTTCACATAAAGCTGGAAGACGAGATCGTCGGCGGGGCGTGCCAGCGTCATCGACAGGTTGAGATTGTCCCACGCCCGCAGCCGGTCATATTCGGTGTTGTAGATTCGCGCGAAGCTTTCCGACTGGCGATAATAATCGCCGCGCACGGTCAGCTCCCAATCGCCGCCGCCGATGAAGAACGTGTATTGCGCACCGATATTCGCGGTCCAGCGCGGCGAATTGGGAAGCTCGTTGCCGCCGAGGTCCGCGTAGAAGCCGCGCCCGCCATTGGGCGCGCCGCTGCCGCCCTGCGCGATGTTGAGGCCGACCGTGGCGGGATTGTACGCCGCCAGCGGATCATAGGTGAAGCCGTAGAAGGTCGAGAACGGCACCTGCCCGTTGGGCAGCGCGGGGTTGAAGTCGCCGATTCGGCTCGATCCCGGACACAGGCCGGACAGCGCCAGCGCGCGAAACGCAGGATTGCCGGACAGGATCCGCTCGACGAACGCGCGCGGGGCGATGCAGTTGGACGGCACCTGGATCCACGGGCGCAGCACGACCCAGTCCGGATCGCCCTGGGTGCGGTTCATGACGTCGATCGACTGCGATCCCTCCTTGAGCCGCGTCTTGAGCAAGCCGAAATTGCCGTCGATGCGGAAGGCGCGCGAGGGCCGCCACGCCGCCTCGAACTCCAGGCCCATGCTCGTCGCATCGAAATTCTCGTTGAACGCGATGCGGTCGACGATCTGCGAGACCTGATAGTCCTTGTAGTCGTAGAAGAAGCCGGTGACGTTGAAGGTGAGGCGCCCGCCGTCGAAGCTGTTCTTGGTGCCGATCTCGAACGCGTTGAGATATTCCGGTTCGAAGGTCTGCGGCAGGAACTGGTACTGCACCACCGCGGGGTTGAAATCGACTCGCGGGGGATTGGTGCCGCCGCCCTTGTAGCCCCGCGCCGCCGAGACATAGACGAGCGTGTCGTCGGTGAACCCCAGATCGGGCTTCCAGTCGAGCACCGCGCGGCCGGTGAACCGGCCCCATTGCTGCTCGATATCGGGCAACGCCGGATAGCCGCTGTTCACCTGGCCGCCGGTGATCCCGCCCGGGAACGCGATCTCCGTGCCGCCGCCGAGCAGCAGCTGGCTCGGGACCTGAGTCGAGACCTTCTTGTCATTGGTGTAGCGCGCGCCGAGCGTGAGCTTCACGTTGCTGGTGAGGTTCCAGTAGAGCTCGCCGAATGCCGCCCAGCTTTTGATCCGCACGCCGTTCTGGCTGAGGAAGTAATTGTGGCCCTGGTTGTTCAGCTTGTCGATCGGATTGGGATCGACATAGATGCACTCCCTGCCTTCAAAGCCGAGCGCGCAGGGCAGGAGCGCATTGTTCCCGCCGAGCGCGGGATTGCTGTCCTTGCTGTAGAACCACTCCGCGAGCAGCGTGAAGAAGTTGTTGAAGACGTAATAATCGTCCTGCGATTTGAAATCGAGATAGTTGACGCCGAGGTTGAAATTGACGCGCCCGTCGAAGCTCGATTGCAGGCGCAGCTCCTGCGACCATTGCTCGTTGCGCGAGCGGCTGAGGTCCGCCGACAGCATGCGGTCCGAACAGCCGAGCTGGGGATCGCAGCGCACGCCTCCCGGCGTCGGCCCGGGATAGGTCCGTGTATTGAGCGGCACGTTGCGGTTGTTGACCAGCGCGCCGGTCGAATCGTTGAAGATCGGATTGCTGACGAAGCGGTTGTAGTCCTGCGTCGAGAAATAGCGGTCGCGCGCGAACGCGGTCTGCGACACCAGCTGCAGCCCGTCCGAGGGATCGAACTGCAGGTTGAGCTGGAACACGTCGTTGGTCGCGCGGAACCTCGGATCATAGGTGGTCGCGATCTCGCGCAGGTTGCGCGACTGCGTGAGGCCCGCGAACGGGTCGCTCGCATTCGTCGCGAACACGTCGGCCCCCGGCCTGGTGCCCGTCCCCGGCCGCCGGCCGATCAGGATGCCTTCCGCCGGCAGCAGCGCATAGACCAGGCTGCGGCCGTTGGGCACGCCATAGGCGGCATCGTCATAGAGCGAGCCGGGCAGGCAGCCTTGGCTCATCCGTCCCCGCAGCAGCGGATCGGTGACCGCGACATTGCCGACTCGCTCCGGTCCCGGATCGTTGGTGCACAGCTGCTTGCCGGTGCGCGAGCGGTCGTCATCCTCCTCGAAATGCTGCCAGATGAAGTTCGCGCGGAAGCGGTCGCTCGGCTCCCATTGGACCGAGGCGCGGGTCGACCACAGGTTGCGGCCGTTGACGCGCTTGTTCGTGAAGGTGTTGTAGTCGAAGCCGTCGCGGCTGGTGAACGCGCCCGCCACGCGCACGCCCAGCGTGTCGGTGATCGGCACGTTGAGCATCCCGCTCGCGCGCATCGTGTCGAAGCTGCCGACCTCGAGCTTGGCTTCCATCGCGAAGTCCGGCGCGGGGAGCGCGGGAATGACGTTGACCACGCCGCCGGTCGCGTTGCGGCCATAGAGCGTACCCTGCGGACCGCGCAGCACCTCGACGCGCTGGAGGTCGAAGAATTCGGACTCGAACAGCCGGTTGCGGATCAGCGGCGTGTTGTTGAAGCTCACCGCGACCGCCGGGTCGCTCGACGCGGAAATGGCCTTGGTCCCGATCCCGCGGATCGAGAAATTGTACATGCTGAAGTTGCTCTTGGAGAAATTGACGTTGGGGACCGCGCGCAGCAGCTCCGACCCGCCCTCGATCTTGTACTGGTCGAGCGCTTCGGCCGAGAAGGCCGAGATCGCGATCGGAACATCCTTGAGCCGCTCCTCGCGCTTCTGCGCGGTGACGACCACCTCGCCCTCGTAGCTCGCCGCGGAGCTCTGGCTCTGCGGGACCTCGCCCGCGCCCTCCTGGGCATGCGCGGGAAGCGCGAGCGCGCAGGCGAGCGCGAGAAGGCTGGTGGCACGTACGGCGTAGGCTACGGTCTTCAAGATCTGTCCCCTCCACGATCCATGGCATCGCGCCGTGCCGGTCATCGGGAGTGTCGCCATCCCATCGACAGGCAGGGCACTTGCGTCTTGTTTTCCGGAGCAGATTCGTCGGTGCGCGCCCGGCATCCCCGATGGGCCGCGCTCGTAAGGTCCTCTCCGGTTGCGGGGACGTTTCCCCTTACGTCAAGATTCCCATAATGAACATTGATGTCAATTAAAGATTGAGGAAAATCGTCCGCGCACTTCCGATGCTTGCGAATATGTCTCCATCGCGCGCATGTCGCCGGCGCGATCGAGGGATTGACGTGTAACCGTTTTACCCCTGCCGGCCCCGCGCCTATAGAGAAGGCGCGGCCGCCGGAGCCGGGCTGCAGGGGATGGACGCATGGAGCATGGCAATCCGCCGATCCGCCGGATCGTGATCGTCGGGGGCGGCACGGCCGGCTGGATGACCGCGGCCCTGCTCTCCAAGCTGCTGTTCCGCGGCTATGCGATCACGCTGGTCGAGTCGGACGAGATCGGAATCATCGGCGTCGGCGAAGCGACCATCCCCGGCATCAAGGACTATAACCACCTCGCCGGGATCGACCTGACCGAGATGGTCCGCGCGACTCAGGCGACGTTCAAGCTGGGGATCGAGTTCGTCGACTGGCGCGAGCCCGGCTTCCGCTACATCCACGGCTTCGGCAAGATCGGCACCGACCTCATGTGGCTGCATCCGCACCAGCTGTGGCTCAAGCTGGCGGCGATGGGGCAGGCCAAGCATTTCGACCTCTATTCGCTCAACACGCTCGCCGCGCGGCAGAACAAGTTCTGCTTCCCCGATCCGCGCAACCCCGGATCCCCGATGGGGCATCTCGACTATGCCTATCATTTCGACGCCTCGCTCTATGCCCGCTTCCTGCGCGGCCGGTCCGAAGCGCAGGGGGTGACGCGAGTCGAGGGGCGGATCGTCGAGGTGAAGCAGCGCGCCGCGGACGGCTTCGTCGAGGGCGTCGTGCTGGCCGACGGGCGCACGGTCGAGGGCGACCTGTTCGTCGACTGCTCGGGGATGCGCTCGCTGTTGCTCGGGCAGACGCTGGGGGTCGATTACGAGCACTGGAACCACTGGCTGCCGTGCGACCGCGCGCTCGCCGTGCCGTGCGAGAGCGTGTCGCCACTCACGCCCTATACGCGCTCGACCGCGCATGGCTCGGGCTGGCAGTGGCGCATCCCGCTGCAGCACCGCATCGGCAACGGCCATGTCTATGCCAGCGCGCAGATCAGCGATGACGAGGCCGCGGAGACGCTGCTCGCCAATCTCGACGGCAAGGCGCTCGCCGATCCCCGGCCGGTCAGGTTCGCGCCGGGCAAGAGGCGCAAGGCGTGGGACAAGAACGTCGTCGCGATCGGCCTCGCCAGCGGCTTCCTCGAGCCGCTCGAATCGACCAGCATCCACCTGATCCAGACCGGCATCCTGCGGCTGGTCGCGCTGTTCCCGGGCCAGGGGTTCAACGCCGCCGACATCGCCGAGTACAACCGCCAGCACAATTTCGAGTTCGACGACGTGCGCGACTTCATCATCGCGCACTACAAGGTCACCAACCGCGAGGACACGCCGTTCTGGGCCTATGTCCGCAACATGGACATCCCCGACAGCCTCGAGGAGCGGCTCGAGCTGTTCCGCGCCTCGGCCCGCTTCTTCGTCCACGGCAAGGCCGAGCTGTTCCGCGAGGAGAGCTGGGTTCAGGTGCTGCTCGGCCAGGGCCTGCACATGACCTACGACCCGGTCGTCGACATGATCCCCGACGAAGACGTGGTCGACTTCATGCGCGACATCGAGGAGGTCAACGCCGATGTCGCGGCGGCGATGCCGACGCACGAGGCGTTCATCGAGCGCCACTGCAAGGCGCCGCCGCTGGCGGCCTGACCCTCCGTTTCAATCCTCCCCGCCAGAGGGGGGCGCGCGCAGCGCGACGGAGGGGGAGGAAGCGAGCCGCTAGCGTTCTGGCATCCGCCCCCTCCGTCAGCCTGCGGCTGACACCTCCCCCTGGCGGGGGAGGATTTCATTCAGAACGGCACGTCGTCGTCGAGATCGTCGGGGAAGCCGCCGCCACCCTGGCCACCACGGCCGCCGCCGCCCGACGAACCGCCGCCGAAGC
>NZ_JBCNMA010000084.1:0-14265 GCF_039595165.1 Sphingomonas sp. | reverse complement strand
AGGGAGGAGGTAGCAGGCTGGCTGAGCGGAGTTCCAATGCTCTGCTACCGCGCCGACCATCCGCTCGAGCTGCAATTGCGCCAGCAGGCGGCGTGGGATCCGCTGCTCGACTGGGCGCGCACCCGCTATGGCGTCGACCCGGTCACCACCACCGGCGTGATGCACCGCCCGCAGTCGTCCGACACGATCGCCAAGCTTGCCGAAGCGGTCGCCGTGCGCTCGCCGTTCGAGCTCGCGGCGCTGTCCCCGCTGGTCACCGTCACCGGCTCGCTGATCGCCGCACTGGCGCTGCTCGAGGGCGCCGCGACGCCCGAGGACATCTGGTCCGCCGCCAATCTCGACGAGGACTGGCAGGCCGAGCATTGGGGCGAGGACGAGCTCGCGCGGAAAGCCCGCGCCGCGCGCCGCGCCGATTTCGACGCGGGCGCGCGGTTCCTGTCCTTACTCTAGCGGCGCTTCGATCGGCGCCGTAGCCGCGACCACCGGCTTGGGCAGCAGCCACGCGATCACCGCGCCGGCCGCCAGCCATCCGGCGACCTCGCTGATCCACAGATAGACGAAATAGCCCCACGGCGCGTGGTTGAAGATCGGCTGGCCGAGCTGGCTGTAGGCGGTGATCGCGACCGCGAACAGGCCGACGATCGTCAGCCGCCCGCCGAAGCTCATCCCCACCGTCACCCGCGCCAGCGCGAACGCCAGCACCAGCGCGCAAACCACCGACAGCACGAGCCCGGCGATCAGCGCCGCGGTGTCGGGCAGCGCGAAGCCGTGCGCGTTGAACAGCACCATTGCCACCGGCCCCTGGCCGTACATCTGCGTGCCCGACGGGGTACCCGGCCACGGGATCGGATAGGCGCCGCTTCCCGTCGGTCCGAGATGCTGCGCGAGCGCCGCCTGCACCGATGCGCTCGCGGCGTCGCCGGTACTGGTCACCGCGAGCAGGCTCAGCGGCGTGCCCCAGAAGATGAAGCCGATGATCCACATGGCGACCCCGCCCAGCAGGCCGCCCAATACTGCCCTTGGCATGTTGCATCTCCCCTTGTTCAGGGGCGCAGGCTAGGCCCGATCGACATCTAGTTCAAACCCTCCCCCGCCAGGGGAGGTGGCACGCGAAGCGTGACGGAGGGGGAGGACTCCTAACATCCGTTGGCCTCCGTCCCCTCCGCCAGCCTGCGGCCGATACCCCCTGTCGCGGGAGGATTTGGCCGATCAACGCGTCGCCAGCCCCATTTCGACAGCTTCTTCCTGGCGCTCGCGGATGAAGCCGATCAGGCCGGGCTTGCGCGAGCGCTTCTCGCGCTCGGCCTGCAGGATGGTGCGGACCTTCTCGAAGCAGACATCGAGGTCGTCATTGACCACGACATAGTCATAGCCGTCCCAGTGGCTGAGCTCCCGCTCGGCGCGCTTCATGCGATACTGGATCACGTCCTCGCTGTCGGTGTTGCGGTCGCGCAGGCGCTTCTCGAGCTCGGTGAGCGAGGGCGGCACGATGAACACGCGCACCACGTCGCCGCCCTCGAGCTGGAACAGCTGCTGCGCGCCCTGCCAGTCGACGTCGAACAGCACGTCCTGCCCCTCGGCCAGCATCTTCTTCACCGGCGCGCGCGGCGTACCGTAACGATAGTTGAAGACGTGCGCCCATTCGAGGAACTCGTGCCGCGCGGCCATTTCCTTGAAGGTCTCGGTGGAGACGAAATGATATTCGCGCCCGTCCTGCTCGCCCTCCCGGATCGGCCGCGTGGTCGCGGAGACGGAGACGCCCATGCCGGGCTCGGCCTCGAGCAACTTGCGCGCGATGGTCGACTTGCCCGCGCCGGAGGGCGAGGACAGCACGAACAGCACGCCCCTGCGGTCGAATTCGAACTTGGATTCGCGATGCGCCATGCCCGCCATTGGCGCGGGCATGGCGGGTCCGTCAAGCTATGGCGTCAGCCACGCCGCGACGCCTTGCGCCGGTCATAGACCTTCTTGGCGACATAGGCGCCACCCAGCGCCAGCCCAATCGGCCCGAGCCGCTTCATCGCGCCCGCCGCCAACCAGCCCAACGCCGCACCCTTGGCGCCGCCCTCGCCGTCGCGCCGATCGATCTCGCGTCCGACGAGCGCACCGATAACCTTGCCGATCATTTTGATTCCTTTGCCTTTGTTCGGCCTATCAACTGAGGGTTCTCGCGCGAGTTCCATGACGCGTGGTGACTGAGACGGGATCGTCATAATCCTCCCCCGCCAGGGGGAGGTGGCAGGCGCAGCCTGACGGAGGGGGGCGGACAGCGACCAGCGAGCGGCAGGAGTCCTCCCCTCCGACGCCTTCGGCGCCACCTCCCCCTGGCGGGGGAGGATTGATTGTCGATCCGTCCTATCGCCCCACCATCGTCTCGGGCCGCACCACGCGGTCGAAGGTCGCTTCATCGACCAGCCCCAGCCTGAGTCCCGCCTCGCGCAGCGTCAGCCCCTCGGCATGCGCGACCTTGGCGATCTTCGCGGCGTTGTCGTAGCCGATCTCGGGCGCGAGCGCCGTCACCAGCATCAGCGATCGCTCGACCAGTTCGGCGATCTGCCGTTCGTTCGCCTCGATCCCGTCGACGCAGCGCGCGGCGAAGCTCGTCATACCGACACCGAGCAGGTGGATCGAGCGCAGTACATTGGCGCCGATCAGGGGCATGAACACGTTGAGTTCGAAATGCCCCTGCATGCCGCCGACCGTCACCGCCTGGTGGTTCCCGATCACCTGCGCCGCGACCATCGTCAGCGATTCGCACTGAGTCGGGTTGACCTTGCCAGGCATGATCGAGCTGCCCGGCTCGTTCGCCGGCAGCGACAGCTCCCCCAAGCCCGAGCGCGGTCCAGAGCCGAGCAGGCGGATGTCGTTGGCGATCTTGTTCAGCGCCACGGCCAGCGTGTTGAGCGCGCCGGAGAAGAAAACCAGCCCGTCCTTCGCGGCAAGCTGCTCGAACTTGTTGGGCGCGCTTTCGAACGCGCTGCCGGTGATCTCGCTGATCGCCGCGACCATGTCGTCCGCCCAGCCCTCGGGCGCGTTGAGCCCCGTGCCGACGGCGGTGCCGCCGATCGCCAGCTTGCGGATATCGCCGTTCAGCGCCCCCTCGATCCGCGCCCGGCAGCTCACCAACTGCGCGGCATAGCCTGAGACTTCCTGCCCCAGCGTCAGCGGCGTCGCGTCCTGCGTATGGGTACGGCCGATCTTGACGATATGATCCCATGCCTTCGCCTTGGCGGCGAGCGCGTCGGTGAGGATCTGCAAGGCGGGCAGCAGCACGTCGCGTGTTGCCAGCGCCGTCGCGACGTGGAGCGCGGTCGGGAAGCTGTCGTTGGACGACTGGCTCATGTTGACATGGTCGTTGGGGTGGACCGGCGTCTTGCCGCCGCGCATGCCCGCGAGCTTCTCGTTGGCGTAGCCGGCGATCACCTCGTTGACGTTCATGTTGGTCTGCGTGCCGGAGCCGGTCTGCCAGATGACGAGCGGAAACTGGTCGTCGAGCCGGCCAGAGACGATCACCTGGGCCGCATCCTCGATCGCCGCGACGATCTCGGGCTGGAGTCCATGCTTCGCGTTCACTCGCGCCGCGGCCTGCTTCACGATCGCCTGCGCATGGACGATCTCGAGCGGCATGCGCTCGCGCGCGCCGAACGGAAAATTCTCGATGCTGCGCTGGGTCTGGGCGCCCCAATAGGCGTCCGCCGGCACCTCGATCGCGCCGATCGAGTCGGTTTCGGTGCGGGTCTGCGTCACATGCTGCTCCTCGTCATCCCAGCGAAAGCTGGGATCTCAGGCGGCAAGCGCAACCCTTGCGGCGCAAGACCCCAGCTTTCGCTGGGGTGACGGCGCGCTATTTCTTCCGCTTGAAGTCCACCGCCACGACGTTCGACCCGTCCTCGACCGGCGTCACGCTGGGACCGTCATTCTCGGCCTCCTCGTGCGGTTCGGGGCCGTCGGGGTCCTCGGCCGCCTGGAAGCGCAGCTCGAAATTGACGGCCGGGTCGTGGAATCCGGTGATCGCGGCGAAGGGAATCACCAGCGTCGAGGGAATCTGGTTGAAGCTCAGGCCGACCGAGAAGCGCTCGTCGTCGACCTTCAGGTCCCAGAAGCGATGCTGCAGGACGATCGTCATCTCGTCCGGAAAGCGCTCGATCAGCCGGTCGGGGATGTCCACGCCGGGCGCGCGGGTCTTGAAGGTGATGTAGAAATGATGCGCTCCGGGGAGCGCGCCGGTCGCCGCGACCTGGTCGAGCACGCGGCCGACCACGGCGCGCAGGGCCTCCTGCACGATCTCGTCATAGGGAATCAGGCTGTCGGGCACGCTACCACTCATAGGACCACTGCCTACAGGCCTCGGCGCACCGGTCAAGATGAAGTGGGGACCGGCATAGCTGCGCCATCATTGCATGACCCCGCCACGGCGCTATGGAGCGGCCATGCGCACCGCGACGATCAGCCGCAAGACCAGCGAGACCTCGGTCGACGTCACCGTCAACCTTGACGGCACCGGCAGCTATGCGATCTCGACCGGGATCGGCTTCTTCGATCACATGCTCGAGCAGCTCTCGCGCCATTCGCTGATCGATCTCGAGGTCAGGACCGTGGGCGACCTCCACATCGACCAGCACCATACGGTCGAGGACACCGGGCTCGCGATCGGCGCCGCGATCGCCGAGGCGCTGGGCGACAAGCGCGGCATCCGCCGCTACGCCGACGCGCTCTCGCCGATGGACGAGACGCTGACTCGCGTCGCGATCGACATCTCGGGCCGCCCCTTCCTGGTGTGGAAGACCGAGTTCAGCCAGAAGCGCCTCGGCGAGATGGACACCGAGATGTTCGAGCACTGGTTCCACAGCTTCGCCCAGACCGCGGGCGTGACGCTGCACGTCGAGACGCTCTACGGCCAGAACAACCACCATATCGCCGAAGCCGCGTTCAAGGGCCTCGCCCGCGCGCTGCGCCAGGCGGTCGAGATCGATCCGCGCAAGGCCGACGCGATTCCCTCGACCAAGGGCACACTGTGACTCTCGCATGGCCGGCACGCCGCCGGAAAAGCGGTTGATATGTTGGATTTCATTTGCTTGCATCGCTCGACGCCTTCGTTCGCCCGCCTCTTCCCGGGATGCCGACCGGGCAAAGGGCAAGTCGGCGGCGCGATAGTGTCAACTGAGTGCAAACTTCCGGGCGATGGCGGATGACCGTCGCGCTGATCGATTACGGCGCCGGCAACCTCCATTCGGTCCACAATGCGCTGAAGGCGGCGGGCGCGGCGGACGTCGCGGTCACCGCCGATCCGGAGGTGGTGGCGAAGGCGGATCGCATCGTCCTGCCCGGCGTCGGTGCGTTCGGCGCCTGCGCGTCGGGCCTGCGCGCGATCTCCGGCATGGTCGAGGCGCTCGACCAGCGCGTGATCGCGGACGGCATGCCGTTCCTCGGCGTCTGCGTCGGCATGCAGCTGCTGGCAAAGACGGGCGAGGAACTCGGCACGCATCCGGGGCTCGGCTGGCTCGACGGCACGGTCCGCCAGCTTCCGGCGAACGGCGTGCGCGTGCCGCATATGGGATGGAACGACGTCGTTCCCCTGGCGCCGCACCCGCTGATCCAGCCGGGCGAGGCCTATTTCCTCCACAGCTTCGCCTATGCGGGCGAGGCGGTGCTCGCGACCACAACGCATGGCGGGCCGGTCACCGCCGCGATCGGCCGCGACAATTTCGCCGGGGTGCAGTTCCACCCCGAAAAGAGCCAGCGCTACGGCCTGGCGCTGCTCGAACGGTTTCTGAGGTGGCGCCCGTGATAAGGAATTTGACGTGATCGTCTTCCCCGCCATCGACCTGAAAGCCGGTCAGGTCGTCCGCCTCGCCGAGGGCGATATGACGCGCGCCACCGTCTATGGCGAGAATCCCGCCGCGCAGGCCGAGGCCTTCGCCAAGGCGGGTGCGACTCACCTCCATGTCGTCGATCTCGACGGGGCGTTCGCTGGCGAATCGATCAATGGCGGCGCGGTCGCCGCAATCGTCGCGAGGTTTCCCGGCAAGGTTCAGCTCGGCGGCGGCATCCGCAACCGCGCGTCGGTCGAGCGCTGGCTCGACATCGGCGTCGAGCGGGTGGTGATCGGCACCGCCGCGCTCGAGGATCCCGACTTCGTGCGCGAGGCCGCCGCCGCGCATCCCGGCCGAATCGTCGTCGCGGTCGACGCGCGCGACGGCTTCGTCGCGACCAAGGGCTGGGCCGACGTCTCCACCGTGTCGGTCGCCGAGCTCGGCCACCGCTTCGAGGATGCCGGCGTCGCCGCCCTGCTGTTCACCGATGTCGGCCGCGACGGGCTGCTCAAGGGCTGCAACGTCGAGGCCACCGTCGCGCTCGCCGCCGAGGTGCCGATCCCCGTCATCGCCAGCGGCGGCGTCGCGGACATCGCCGACATCCATGCGCTCGTCGGCAAGCCCGGAATCGAAGGCGTCATCACCGGCCGCGCGCTCTATGACGGCCGCCTCGACCTCGCCGAGGCGCTCAAGGCCGCAGCATGACCGTCCGCGCGCGCGTCATCCCGTGTCTCGACGTCGCCGACGGCCGCGTCGTCAAGGGGGTGAACTTCGTCGACCTGCGCGACGCCGGCGACCCGGTCGAGCAGGCGCGCGCCTATGACGCGGCCGGCGCCGACGAGCTCTGCTTCCTCGACATCACCGCCAGCCACGAGGCGCGCGGGACGATCATCGACGTCGTCCGCCGCACCGCCGAGGTCTGCTTCATGCCGCTCACCGTGGGCGGCGGCGTGCGCTCCGCCGAGGACGCCCGCGCGCTGCTCCTTGCCGGTGCCGACAAGGTTGCCGTCAACTCCGCCGCCGTCTCGCGGCCCGAAGTCGTAAGCGAGATCGCGGACCGCTTCGGCAGCCAGTGCGTCGTCGCCTCGGTCGATGCACGCCAGGTCGAGCCGGGCCGCTGGGAGGTGTTCACCCATGGCGGACGCAAGCCGACGGGGATCGATGCGGTCGCGCACGCACTCAATCTCGCGAGACTCGGCGCGGGCGAGCTGCTGCTCACCTCGATGGACCGCGACGGCACGCGCGACGGCTACGACCTCGAGCTGATCCGCACGATCGCCGACCGGGTGACCGTCCCCGTCGTCGCCTCGGGCGGGGTCGGCAATCTCGATCACCTCGTCGCCGGCATCCGCGACGGACATGCCAGCGCGGTGCTCGCCGCCTCGATCTTCCATTTCGGCGAGGCGAGCATCGCCGACGCCCATGCCGCGCTCGCCGCGGCGGGAATCCCGGTGCGCAGCGTCGGTTAACTTGACAGTTACCATGCCGGGCAGCGGCACGTTAACCATGTGTTGCCGCGGATTCGCGCTGCCTGCCGCTTCTGGCCGCCATCTTGCTGCCGTTCTCCCCGTCACTGGAACAGGGAGAGTGCCATGACCGTCACCATTCGCCTCGCCATCCTCGCGGCAGCCGTCGCGCTGCCCGCTGCCCCGGCCTTCGCCATGGACACGCCGCCCGCCTCGTCGCCGGGCGGCAGCTCGTCGGGCGGTGCCTCGAGCTCCGGCGGCGCACCGAGTTCATCGAGCGGCGGCAGCCCGTCCTCGATCCCCGAGCCGGCCGCGCTCGGCCTGTTCGCGCTCGGCATCGCCGGTGCCGCGCTCATCCGCCGCAGCCGACGCAAGCCCGACTGAGAGCTTCACCTTTTGGCAGGGACGCTGGCCTATGCTCGACGCATGATCCGCGCCCTGCCCATGCTGCTGCTCGCCGCCGCGCCCGCTTTCGCCGCGCATGGCGGCGAGATCACGCGCCGTTCGATGCCCGAGCTGTCCGATCTCGCGCTCGCCGCGATGGCCGCGGGCGGGATCTGGCTCGCCCAGCGCGCGATGCGCCGCCGCAAGCGCCAGCCCAAGGATTGACACCGCCGGCCGCCTGCCCGACTGCGCGGGCATGGCCGCCGACATCCTCGACACGCTGGAACAGGTGATCCGCGAACGCCGCCACGGCGATCCGGCCACTTCCTATGTCGCCAAGCTCACCGCCAGGGGCCGCGCCAAGATCGCGCAGAAGCTCGGCGAGGAAGCGGTCGAGGCCGCGATCGCCGCGGTGCAGGACGATCGCGAAGGCCTCACCGGCGAGGCCGCCGACCTGCTCTTCCACCTCCTCGTGCTGCTCGCCGATGCAGGGCTTTCGCTCGACGACGTCCGCGCCGAGCTCGCCCGCCGCGAGGGCATTTCCGGAATCGACGAGAAGGCCAGCCGCCCAGCAGGAGCCTAGAACATGCCGATTGACGCGACTCAGCCGTACGACGACCAGAACATCTTCGCGAAGATCCTCCGCGACGAAATCCCCTCGAAACGCGTCTATGAGGACGATTATGCCGTCGCGTTCCACGACATCAACCCGCTCGCGCCCACCCATCTGCTGGTGATCCCGCGCGGCCCCTATGTCTCGTGGGACGATTTCTCGGCGCGCGCCTCGGATGCCGAGATCGCGGGCTTCGTCCGCGCGGTCGGGATCGTCGCGCGCGAAGCCGGCGCGGTCGAGCCCGGCTACCGCCTGCTCGCCAATGTCGGCGTCAATTCCGGGCAGGAGGTGCCGCACCTCCATGTCCACGTCTTCGCCGGCAAGCCGCTGGGTCCAATGTTGGCGCGATGAACCGCACTTTTGGGGGATTGCGCGCACCCGATTTGCGTTTAGGCTCCCGGGCTTTCGCATCCGCGGCGATGGCAACGGCCACGCTGCCAAGGGGGATTGGATTGCTGCATGATTTTCGGGCGCGTTAAGCCACTCGACGCCATTCTGGCGACCGCGGAGAAGAAATCGCTCCACCGGTCGCTCGGCGCCTTCCAGCTAACCATGCTGGGCATCGGCGCCGTGATCGGTACCGGCATCTTCGTGCTGACCGCCGAAGCCGCGCAAAAGGCGGGGCCGGCGATGATGCTGAGCTTCGTCATCGCGGGCGTGGTCTGCGCCTTCGCCGCGCTGTGCTATGCCGAGATGGCGGCGATGGTGCCGGTCTCGGGCTCGGCCTACACCTATAGCTATGCCGTGATGGGCGAGCTCATCGCGTGGATGGTCGGCTGGGCGCTGATCCTCGAATATGCCGTCGCCGCGGGCGCGGTATCGGTCGGCTGGTCGGGCTATGTCGTCGGCCTGCTCGAGCATACCCTCGCCATCGACATACCCGACAGCCTCGTCACCGGTCCGTTCGACGGCGGCATGATCAACCTGCCCGCGATGCTCATCGCCGGCCTGGTCACCTGGCTGCTGGTGATCGGCACCAAGGAGAGCGCGACGATCAACTCGATCCTCGTCGTGATCAAGGTGACGGCGCTGACCGCGTTCATCCTGCTCGCGGTGCCGGTGATGAACATGGAGCAGTTCTCGCCCTTCGCGCCAACCGGCTTCATCGGCGTGTCGATGGCCGCGGCGTCGATCTTCTTCGCCTATGTCGGCTTCGACGCGGTCTCGACCGCGGCCGAGGAGACCAAGAATCCGCAGCGCAACATGCCGATCGGCCTGATCGGCAGCCTCACCATCTGCACCGTCTTCTACCTGCTCGTCGCCGCCGGCGTGATCGGCGCCCCGGGCCTCAGCACCCAGCCGGTGCTCGGCGCCGCGGGCGCCGTGCTCGAGCCGGGCAGCCGCGAGCTCGCCGCGCAGTGCGCCGCGCGCGCCGCCGAGGGCATGAAGGACGTGGTCTGCTCGAAGGAAGCGCTGGCGTTCACGCTGCGCGAGATCGGCTGGCCGCAGATCGGCAACCTGCTCGGCCTCGCCGCCGGCCTGGCGCTGCCTTCGGTCATCCTGATGATGATGTTCGGCCAGACCCGCATCTTCTTCGTGATGAGCCGCGACGGCCTGCTCCCCGCCGCCTTTTCGAAGATCCACCCGAAGTTTAACACGCCGCACGTCATCACGATCATCACCGGCGTCGCGGTGGCGCTGTTCGCGGCGTTCTTCCCGGTGGGGCAGCTCGCCAACATCTCCAACTCGGGCACATTGTTCGCCTTCGCAGCGGTGTCGATCGCGGTGCTGGTGATCCGCCGCACCGATCCGACCCGTCACCGGCCGTTCCGCACGCCGCTGGTGTGGCTGACGGCGCCGATCGCGATCCTGGGCTGCGTCTATCTGTTCATCAGCCTCGATCACAAGAGCATCATCCTGTTCCTGATCTGGGCGGCGATCGGCTTCCTCGTCTATTTCGGCTACAGCCGCTCGCGCAGCCATGTCGGCCGCGGCATCATCGATGTGCCCGAGCACGAGGCGTATGAGGAACTGGATCCGCCGGTGCCCGGCACGCGCTGACCGGCGCGCGATCCGCAAACACAAGGGCCGGGGCTTTCCCGGCCCTTTTTCCTTTCCTTTGGCTTCGACCGTCAGAAAATCTTCTGGTCGAGCGGTTCGATCCGCAGCGTCACCACGTCGATTCCGGGCGGACGGGTCGCCGCGAACAGGATCGCCTCGGCGACCTCCTCCGGCGGCAGCAGCTTGTGCGCGGTCATCAGTCGCTGTCGCTCTTCGGGAGTGAAGGGCTGCATCGCCGAGGCGATCGCGCCGGGCTCGATCAGGGTCAGCCGGATTCCGTCGGGGATGAGTTCCTTGCGCAGCGTCTCGGCGAAGCTGGCGACGCCGCCCTTGGCAGCGTTGTACACGCTTTCGCCGACCGCCTTGATGTGCACGCTGATCGAGCCGACCAGGATCACCATCGCCTCGCGGTTGCCGCTCGCGCGCATCCGTTCGGTCGCTTCCTTGGCGCAGGCGACATAGCTCACCAGATTGCTGTCGATCACATAGCGCCAGCCGGCATCGTCCATCTCGGACAAGGGGCCCGAACCGACTCCGGCGCAAGCGACGAGGACATCGAGCCCGCCGAGCCACGCATCGACGCGCTCGAACAGGCGCGCTAGGCCCGGGGCGCTCGACAGGTCGGCGGTCACCGTCTCGACCCGCTCCTGCTGCTCCGGCGAAAAAACCTCCACCAGCGATCGCAGGCCAAGCTCCTCGCGATCGGTGAGCAGCACGCGCGCGCCCGCTGCGAGCATCCGTTCGGCCACCGCGCGGCCCACGCCGCCGGCACCCCCCGTGATCAGAACCCGCTTGTTCACCAGTTGCGATGCGCCGTTCGCCATGCCTCGTCTCCTAGACGCGGCTCAACGTGCGGTGCCGGCGCCGGTTGCGGCGCTAGCCGAGCTTTTCCGCGGCCAGCGCCTTGAGATCGACCTCGGCGCGCGCGCCATAGTGGCTGATGATCTCGGCCGCGCACACCGCGCCGAGCTTGAGCGACTTCTCCAGGCTCCAGCCCTGCGCCTGGCCGTGCAGGAAGCCCGCCGCGAACAGGTCGCCCGCCCCGGTGGTGTCGACCACCTTGTCGATCGGCTCCGCCGCCACTTCGGCGCGCGCGCCATTGGAGATCGCGATCGCGCCCTTCTCGCTGCGCGTCACGACGAGGACCGGCACCTGCGCCGCGATCCTGGCGATCGCCTCCTCGCAGCCCTCGACCTCGGCCAGTGCCAGCAGCTCATTCTCGTTGGCGAACAGGATGTCGATCAGCCCCTCGGCGATCAGCGCGCGGAAATCGCCACCATGGCGCGAGATGCAGAACACGTCGGACAGGGTGAAGGCGACCTTGCGCCCCGCGCCGCGCGCGATGTCGATCGCGGCGCGCATCGCCTGGCGCGGTTCCTCGGGATCCCACAGATAGCCTTCGAGATAGAGGATCGCGCCGCCCGCGATGAGGTCGCGGTCGAGCGCCTTCTCGGGCAGGAACTGCGACGCGCCGAGGAAGGTGTTCATCGTACGCTGCCCGTCGGGCGTCACGAAGATCAGGCAGCGCGCGGTCGAGGGCGGGCCGGCGCGCGCCGCCGTGTCGAAATCCACGCCGCTGGCGCGCAGGTCGTGCGCGAACACCTGGCCGAGCTGGTCGTCGGCGACCTGGCCGATGAACGCGCAGCGGCTGCCGAGCGCCGCCATTCCCGCCACGGTGTTGCCGGCCGAGCCGCCCGACACCTCGCGTCCCGGGCCCATCTTCGCGTAAAGCGCGTCGGCATCGTCGGGCGAGAAGATCAGCTGCATCGATCCCTTGGCGACGCCGATCTCGTCGATGAAGCTGTCCTCGGCCGAGGCGAGGACGTCGACGATGGCGTTGCCGATGGCGACGACGTCATGGGCGGGTGCGGTCACATTGGTCTCCGGAGAAGGTTTTCGCGCGCCTAGTGGACGCGGCCCTGCTGCGCAACTGCGTTGACTTGTCCGCCCCTCGCGCTCCATCCATGCCCGCGATGCTCGAGGCCTTCCTTCTCTCGATCCGCCAGCTCGGCGACAGGCGGATCCTCGCCGTGTTCGTCAAATCGATGCTGCTGACGCTGACGATCTTCGCCGCGCTCGGCACCGCCTTGTGGTTCGGGGTCGACGCGCTCGTCGAACATTATTTCGACGCGAGCGACAGCATCGCCAGCCTGATCGCCGCCGCCGCGCTGCTGCTCGCCGCCCTCGGCGCATGGCTGCTGTTCCGCGCGATCGCCGTCGCGGTGATCAGCGTGTTCGCCGACGAGGTCGTCCACGCGGTCGAGGCGAAGCACTATCCCGCGCAATTCGCCGCCGCGCGCGACTTGAGCTTCGCGCGCTCGCTCGGCATGGGGCTGCGCTCGGCCGGCCGTGCGCTGCTGGTGAATCTCTTGCTCGCCCCGCTCTACATCGTCCTGCTCGTCACCGGCGTCGGCACCGCGCTGGCCTTCTTCCTCGTCAATTCGTGGCTGCTCGGCCGCGATCTCGGCGACATGGTCGCGGTGCGCCATATGCCCGCCGCCGATCTGACGCGCTGGCGCGGTGCGACGCGGCTCTCGCGCTTCACGCTGGGTGCAGCGGGCACCGCGCTATTCTTCGTGCCGTTCGTCAATTTCGCCGCGCCCGTCGTCGGCGCGGCGATGGCGACGCACATGTTCCACCGGAGGCCCGCCAAGTGAGAGTTCCAATCGCCGCCGCCCTGCTGACCCTGCTCGCGGGTTGCGGCGGCGCCACCGCCCCGCCTCCGGTCGTTCGCGCCGCGCCGATCCCCGTGCCGCAGCCCGGCATGGCCGCGCTCACCACGGTGATGGGAGCGAGCGCCAATGCCCTGATCGCCCAGTTCGGCCGCCCCCAGCTCGACGTGACCGAGGGCGCGGCGCGCAAACTCCAGTTCGGCGGCCCGATCTGCGTGCTCGATGCCTATCTCTACCCGCCCAAATCGGGTCGCGGCGATGCCACCGTCACCTTTGCCGAGACCCGTCAGCGCGACGGCAAGCCGATCGACCAGTCGAGCTGTGCCGCCGCGCTCAGGGCGAGCCGCGCGGGGAAGTAAGCCGCCGCCGCGCCCATCCGGCCGCTTCGCGCACCACCGGGTCGGGATCGTCGAGCAGCGCCTCGACCGCCGGCAGCAGTGCCATATCGCCGCTGTTCCCCGCCGCGATCAGGCAGTTGCGCATCATCCGGTCGCGCCCGATACGCTTGATCGGCGATCCGGAGAAGACTTGGCGGAACCCCGCGTCGTCGAGTGCGAGCAGATCCTTGAGCTCCGGCGCGGTGAGCTCGGCGCGCGGCGCGAAGGCGAGGTTCGCCCCGGCTGCCGCCGCGAACTTGTTCCACGGGCACACCGCCAGGCAATCGTCGCAGCCATAGATGCGGTTGCCGATCCCTTCGCGGAATTCCTCGGGAATCGGCCCCTTGAGCTCGATCGTCAGGTACGAGATGCAGCGCCGCGCATCGAGCTGATAGGGCGCAGGAAAGGCGTCGGTCGGACACGCCCTCCGGCACGCATCGCACGACCCGCACCCGCCGCCGCTCGGGCCGTCGGGTTCCAGCTCCAGCGTCGTGTAGATCGCGCCGAGGAACAGCCAACTGCCATGGTCGCGACTCACCAGATTGGTGTGCTTGCCCTGCCAGCCCAGCCCGGCCGCCTCTGCCAGCGGCTTCTCCATCACCGGCGCGGTGTCGACGAACACCTTGAGCTCGCACCCCGCCTCCTGCGCCAGCCAGCGCCCTAGCGCCTTGAGCGCCTTCTTCATCACGTCGTGATAGTCGGAGCCCCGCGCATAGACCGAGATCCGGCCGCGCTCTCCTGCACCGGCCAGCGCCAACGGATCGTTCGCGGGGGCGTAGCTCATGCCGAGCGAGATCACGCTGCGCACCTCGGGCCACAGCCCCGCCGGGCTCTCGCGGTGGTGCGCGCGCTCGGCCATCCAGATCATGTCGCCGTGCCGCCCCTCGGCGAGCCATTCGTGCAGCCGCCTGCCCGCCAGCGGCGCGGCGTCGGCGCGCG
>NZ_JBCNMA010000083.1:0-14964 GCF_039595165.1 Sphingomonas sp. | reverse complement strand
GCCGCGCAGCATGGCGGTGACAACGGCCGGATCGTGATCGAGGGGCGGCGAACACCGGATTCGGTGGAACTCGCGATCCGCGACCAGGGCCGTGGCCTCGTACCCGGTACCGAGCACGGCGTGTTCGACACCTTCGCGCAGGGCGAAGGCGGCGACCGCCACGGCGGCAGCGGCCTCGGCCTCGCCATCGTCAAGGGCTTCGCCGACGCGATGCAAGTCGGCGTGCGCGCGGCGAACCAGGCGGATGCCGGCGCGGTGTTCACGCTGAGCTTTCCGCAGGTTGCCGAGGTTTAGATGGCCCTCCGCGCGATGGCCTGATCTCGCGCGTCTGGTTCATCCTTTTGCGATGGTGGAAATGCCGTCATCGTCCATCGTGATAGGGATGCCGGGACCCACTCTTCGGCCGAAAGGCCTATTCGCCGCCGCCGCCGCGTTCATCCTGCTCGGCGCCGCGCCGCCTGCCGAGCGCCGCTACACGGTCATGATGTCGGGGACCGCAAAGGGCAGCCTGACGCTGAACGAGGCACCGGACGGCGCGCAACGGTCGGTACTCAGCTTTCGGGACCGCGGGCGCGGCCCGGACCTGGAGACCGTCGTCCATTACGACCCGCGCGGATTGCCGGTCCGCGTCGCGATCTCGGGTACCGACTATCGCCGCATCGCGACCTCGGAGAATTTCTCGGTCGCCAATGGCCGCGCGACCTGGACCAGCGCGATCGACGAAGGCAGCGCACCGGCAGACGGCTTCTATGTCGTCAACGAAGGCAATGCCGAATCGATTGCGGCGCTCGCCCGCGCGCTGCTTGCCGCGCCCGGCCAGCGCGTGAAGCTGCTGCCCGCCGGCACCGCTTCGATCCGCACCCTCACCACACGGCCGATCACCGGCGGCGGGACCGCGACGCTCTATGCGATCGACGGGCTCGGGATGGGGCCGACGGGAATCTGGCTCGATCAAGAACGCCAGCTCTTCGCCAACGGAATACCCTGGTATGGCGTGATCCGCGCGGGCCATGAAGCCGAGCAGCCGGCCCTGCTCACCGCGCAGGCCGAGGCGTTCGAAAACGAAGCCCGAACCGCTGCGGCAAGCCTCGCGACGCGCCATCAGCGCGGCGTGCTGATCCGCGGCGCGAAGCTGTTCGACGCCGGGACCCGCCGGCTCCGTCCCGGCACCAGCGTGCTCGTGCAAGGCGAGACGATCGCAGCGGTCGGCCCGGACGGCAGCATCGCCGTACCCCGGGGCGCTCACGTGATCGAGGCGCGCGGGCGCGTCCTCATCCCCGGCCTGTGGGACATGCACGTCCATGTCCTGGGCTACGAAGAAGGGATCATGGCGCTTGCCGCGGGGATCACGACGGTGCGCGACCTCGGCAACGACCCGGTGCCGCTCAAGCGGCTCAGCGATCAGTTCGACAGCGGCACGCTGCTTGGTCCGCGCGTCGTCAAGGCCGGGCTGATCGACGGGCGCGGACCCTATGCCGGGCCGACAAAGTCGCTGGTTACGACTCCCGCCGAAGCCGAGGCGGCGGTCGATGCGTTCGCCGCGCTCGGCTATCCGATGGTCAAGCTGTACAGCTCGATGTCGACCGAGGCCGCCCGGGCCGCCATCGCCCGCGCGCACGCCAGGGGCATGCGCGTCGGCGGTCATCTGCCGGCCGGGCTCACGATGGGCGAGGCGGCCGCGCTGGGCTATGACGAGATTCAGCACGGCAATTTCTGGCTGCTGAGCTTCCTCGGTCCCGAGGTGCTGGCGCGCAGCCAGACGCCCGCCCGCTTCACCGACGCCTATAGCCACGGTCACGAGATCGATCCCGACGGGCCGGCGGCGCGGGCGCTGATCGCGCAGCTCGAGGCGCACGGCACCGTCGTCGACCCGACGCTCGTCACCTTCGAGAACATGTTCACCGGCTGGAAGGGCGAGATGGTCGGCTGGACGGCGCCCTGGGCGGAGCGGATGCCGGCCATCTCGCTGCGCGGCGTGCGCGGCGGGGGACGCGCCAGGACGCCCGAAGAGCTCAAGACCTATCGCGCCTCGTTCGCGCGGATGCAGCAGTTGCTCAAGCGCATGCACGATGCCGGCGTGGCGGTGGTCAACGGAACCGATGGCGGCGCGATGCTCTATGCGCGCGAGCTCGAGCTCCACGTCGCCGCCGGGCTTCCGCCGGGCGACGTGCTCTACAATGCGACGCTGGGCGCCGCGCGGGTGATGAAGCTCGACCGCACGAGCGGATCGATCGCCAAGGGCAAGCGCGCCGACCTCGTCCTGCTCGACGGCGACCCGCTCGCGCGCATCGGTGCGGTGCGTTGCGCCGCGCTGGTGGTCAAGCAGGGTACCCTGTTCGACGGCGATGCGCTGGCCGTCGCCGCGGGGCTCGCGCCTCGCCGGGGACGTTGCGCGTGACCACGCGGCGCGGCTTGCTGGGCGGCGGAGCGGCGCTGGCGGCGAGCATGCTGGCCAGCGCGGCGCCCCCCTCGCGCTGGGGCGAGCGCGACTATGCGCGCGCGATGGTCATCGATGCGCAGGGATCGACCGGCGGCGGACAGCGCATGACGCCCGAAGTGATCGCGGCGATCCGTGAAGCGGGAATGACCGCGATCAGCATGACCGTCGGCCGCGTCGGCAGCGGGCCTGGCCAATTCCATGATTCGGTCGCCGAAGTCGCGCGGGTGACCCAGATGTGCCTCGATCACCCGAGGCTCCTGCTGTTCGTCCGGACCGCCGCGGACCTCGCGGAGGCCAAGCGCAGCGGTCGCCTGGGGATCATCTGCAATTTCCAGGATACCAGTCCGCTCGAGGGCGATCCCGCCCATGTCGCGCTGTTCCGCGCGATGGGCGTGCGCATGATCCAGCTGACCTACAACACGCGCAACCTCGCCGGCGACGGCGCCGTCGAGCGCGCCGATGCCGGGCTGTCGGACTATGGCCGCAAGCTGATCGCCGAGATCGAGGCGCAGAAGATCGTCCTCGACCTCAGCCATGGCGGCGCGCGCACGATCGCCGAAGGCGTGGCCGCGGCGACGCGGCCGATGGCGATCAGCCACACCGGCTGCCGCGCGCTGAACGACGTGCCGCGCAACGTCGGCGACGCCACGCTGCGCGCGATGGCCGACAAGGGCGGAGTCGCCGGCATCTATCTGATGCCGTTCTTGCGGGCATCGGGCCAACCGCGGAGCGAGGACCTGATCCGGCATATCGAGCATGCGGTGAAGGTGTGCGGCGAGGAGCATGTCGGCATCGGCACCGACGGCCCGCTCACCGCGCAGCGCACCGACGAGGCCGCCTACGCCGCGCAGCGCAAGTTCTACGAAAGCCGCGCCGCCCGCGGGATCGCCGCGCCGGGGGAAGCGCCCGACATGCTCAACCTGATCCCGGAATATACCAGCCCGCGGCGGTTCCTCGACATCGGCCGCGACCTCGCGGCACGCGGTCATCCGGCGCGGCGCATCGACAAGATACTGGGCGGGAATTTCGCGCGCCTGTTCGGCTCGCTGTGGCCCGACAACTGAGGGGGAAGAAATGAAGATCGTGCTGGCTGCCCTTCTTGCAACGACGCCCCTCGCGGCGGGCACGGCGACCGCGCAGCAGGCGCCCGCGCCGGTGACGGCAAAGCCGATCGCGGTTCCCCCGCTCGCCGCGGTCAAGCGCACGCTCGCCAACGGCATGACGGTCTATGCCCATCGCGATCCGAAGGCGGCGTCGGTCAGCGTCTATGTCTGGTACAGGACCGGCCAGCGCGACGATCCCAAGGGGCGCGGCGGGTTCGCGCACCTGTTCGAGCATCTCATGTTCAAGCCGACGCGCAACCTGCCGCAAGGGGTCAGCGCGTTCCAGTCGAGCTTCGCCGAAAGCGCCAACGCCACCACCTTGTTCGACACGACGCTTTATACGACGACGGCCGCCGCCAACCGCCTCGAAAGCCTGTTGTGGATGGAAGGCGAGCGGCTCCGGAATCTGATCGTCGACGAGAAGCAATATGCTTCCGAACGCGAGGTCGTGAAAGAGGAGCTGCGCCAGCGCATCTTCGCGCAGCCCTATGGCCGCATCCTGCATCATCTGATCCCCGGCTTCGTCTTCACCACTCACCCCTATGGCCGCCCGATCGGCGGAACCGCCGAAGAGCTCGACCGCGCGACATTCGCCGAGGTGAGCGCGTTCCATGAGGCCTTCTACCGCCCGGACAACATGGTCGTGGTGGTCGCGGGCAATTTCGATTCCGGGCAGCTGGATGCGTGGACCGACCGTTATCTCGGCGCGATCCCGAAGCCGGCGGCTCCGCTGATCGTCACGCCGCCCGCCAAGGAGCCCGAGCGAACGGCGCCACGCATCGTCGACGCCTATGCTCCGAACGTACCGTTGCCCGCCATCGTCACCGCCTGGGTCGCGCCGCCTGCCGCCGACCCCGATTCGTTCGGGATCGACATGGTCGACGCGCTGCTCACGCGCGGCGCCGGCGGGCGGCTCAACCGCGTGCTGGTCAGCGAGAAAGGGCTCGCCTCGAGCAACGCGGCGTTCAACTTCCCGACGCGCGACGGCCATGCCTATGCGATCACGACGACGCTCGCCAAGGACGCGAGCGTCGCTGCCGCGGAGGCGGCGCTGGCGAGCGAGCTGGCGGCGCTGCGCGACCGTCCGGTCAGCGCGGAGGAACTCGAGGCGGCCAAGAGCGCGCTGCTCGGCGAAGCGCTCTCGGCGCGCGAGACGACGCAGGGACGTGCGATCCTGATCGGGGACGGCGCGACGCTTGCCGATGATCCCGGCCTTGCCGACAAAAGGCTCGCCGCGATCAGGAACATGACCCCGGCCGATGTGCAGCGCGTCGCCGGCCGCTGGCTCGCAGACCGCCGGCGCGTGACGATCCGCTATCAGGATGAGAGCCTGCGCCCGGCCGGCTATACCGGCGACGTCTCGCCCAACGCCGTCGAGACCATGGGCGTCGTC
The DNA here is from genome assembly GCF_039595165.1 of Sphingomonas sp. GTDB lineage: Bacteria > Pseudomonadota > Alphaproteobacteria > Sphingomonadales > Sphingomonadaceae > Sphingomonas. Next base: position 10,028 of record NZ_JBCNMA010000083.1, on the reverse strand, counting down.
GTGCCGCCGGCAACGCGCCCGCCGCTCAAGTTCGCCGGCGAGGCCGAGCGCGAGCAGCCGCCGGGGCCGGGACCGCAACGCCGCCAGCCACCGGCCATTACCGAAAGCAAGCTCGCCAACGGCCTGCGCATCGTCAGCGCGCGCTCGACCGATTTGCCCCTGGTTACGCTCGAGCTGGTGCTGCCCGGCGGGGACGCGGGCGACCCCGCGGGGCATGCCGGCCGCGCGGATCTCGCCGCAGCGCTGATGCTGCGCGGCGCGGGCGGGCGTGATGCCGCGGCCTTCGGGGCGGCGCTCGACCGCCTCGGGGCACGCATGTCGGCCACCGCCACGCCGGACGCGACGATCCTCCAGATGACCGTGCCCGCGGCCAATGCCGGGGAAGCGACTCGCCTGATGGCCGACGTGGTCTTGCGGCCGGGCAGCGCCACGGCGGAACTCGAGCGTGAGCGCCGCCGCCTCGTCGACGCGATCGCGGTGAGCGAGCGCCGGCCGATCCAGCTCGCGGTCCGGCTGCTTCCCGCGGCCGTGGCGGCAGGCACGCCTTATGGCAGCGTCGCCACCGCAGCATCCCTGGCAGCGGTCGACGGCGATGATGTCGCCGCGGCGCGCGCGACTTGGGGGCCGCGCACGGGAACGCTGGTCATCACCGGGGCGCTCGACCCGCGCGCGGCGACCGCACTTGCCCAGGCGGCATTCGGCGCCTGGCAGGGAGGCGCCGCACCGGAACTTCCACCGATCCCCGATCCCAGGCCGCGGATCGTCGCGATCGATCTGCCTGGGGTTGCGCAGACCGCCGTGGTGGCGGGGCTTCCGGTCGGGCCGCGAACGGCGGGCGACCATCGCGCGCTGCAAGTCGCCAATGCGGTCCTGGGCGGCGGCTCGGGCGGCTGGCTGGGCAAGGAGATTCGCGAGAAGCGCGGGCTCAGCTATGGCGCCGGAAGCCAGATCGAGATGCGGCGCGGCGCCGGCTATGTGATGGCGGCGACTCAGACCAAGACCGAGTCCGCCGCGGAAGTCGTCGATCTGGTGCTCGCGCAGTTCACGCGGCTTGCCGCGGCGCCGCCCGATCCGGCCGCGGTCGCCGAGCGAAGCGACTACGTCGCGAGGGGCCTCGCCACGCGAACCGATCGCACGGCGAGCCTCGGCGATTATCTCGCGGACCTCGTCGCGACTGGCGCCCCGCTGTCGCTCGCGCGCGAGGAGCTCGGGTCTTCGCCGGCCGTGAGCGGGGAAGCGATCGCAGCGGCGGCGCAACGGCTCGATCCCAAGCGCGCGGTGGTGCTGGTGGTCGGCGACAGCAAGGCATGGCTTCCCGCGCTCAAGACCAAATACCCGTCGGTCGAGATGACCGACGCGGCTAGGCTGATCGCGCCATGATGTCCTTGGCGGCGCTCCTCGTCCTCGCCGCCCAGGCGGCTACGCCCGCGGCGCCTAGCCAGGATGCTGCGTGGCACAATCGCCAGCAGCTTGCGCTGGCCGAGCGTGGCGCCGCGCAAGGCTGGCATGCCACCGCCTCCGGACTGCGCTGGCGGCGCGTCAAGGGCAGCGGGAATGGCGCCCGTCCCTCCGCCGCCGACCGGGTGACGGTCCATTATGCCGGCCGGTTCGTCGACGGCAGCGAGTTCGACAGCTCGATCGCGCGCGGGGAGCCCGCCACCTTCCCCTTGGGCCGCGTCGTCAAGGGCTGGACCGAGGGCGTGCAGCTGGCCGGCGTCGGCGACACGATCGAGCTCGCGATCCCCGCCGAGCTTGCCTATGGGTTCAAGGGCCGCGGACCGATCCCGGGCGGGGCGACGCTGCTCTTCACGATCGAACTGATCGCGATCGCGCCGCCCGCGCCTTGACCCTCACGGGGTCGGCGAAAGCGTCCGTACCACCTTGCCCTTCTCGTCCATGAACTCGATCGATGCGGCGCCGTCATGCGCCACGCGCAGCATCAGGCGCGGCCGGCCCAGACCGTCGCTCAGCGCGACCGCCGAGCTCTTGTCGCGGCTCTTGCCGGCATAGAGCCGCTGCCGCCCGCCGACGCCGTCGGCACGCAGCTTGGCCATGAGCGCATCGCGCTCGGCTCCCGGCGCCATCTTCGCGAGCCGTTCGGCGAGATCGAAATCGAGCGGCGAGTCGGGCCGGTCGCTGACGATCATCGCCGCCATGCGCTGCCCGTCATGTTCGTTCTGGGTGAGCTGAATCACCTGGTCCTGCTCATATTGGTCGAAGCTCAGATGCCCCATGCCCGAAGCCTTGCCGTCCGGACCGCGCTGGCCGCTGAAGATCAGCCCGCCATTTTCGCTGCCCTCGTTATTGTAGAAGATAAGGCCGGCGCCGCGGTTGCCGCTGGGATGCGGGCGCTCCTTGCCACGCATGATGATGCCGGGAGCGCGGCTGGTGTTGGACACGACCAGGCGCAACGTACCGTCGTCCTCGCGGATGTTGATGCGCTTGACGTCGATCGTATCGAAGGTCGCCTTGCCGGCGGCGGGTCCGCTCGACTGGGCGACCGCTCCGATATTCCCCATCATGCCGACGGCGGCCGCCGTCAGCACGGCGGAATAGACCATCAGCAGCTTTGTCGGATCGATCTTCATTGTGCCCTCCTCACCTGGGGTAGATAGCGGTCTCGCAGCTCGGTCTGGCGCGAAGTCATCGGCTGGGCGCTACCACGGATATAGATCGCGACCGGCCGGGTGGTCGTCTCCAGCGGATCGCCGTCCCACAGCACGACGTCTCCGTCCTTGCCCGGCTCGAGCGAACCGATGCGGTCGGCCAGGCCGAAGATCCGCGCCGGATTGATCGTGATCGCCGCGAGCGCCGCGGCATATGGCAGCCCCTCGGCAACAGCATTGCCCGCGTTCTGGCGCAACTCGCGCTCGCGCTGGGGGCCGTTCGGCTCGAATGCGACCGTCACCCCCGCGGCATGCAACCGCCGCGCATTGGTCAGCGTCGCGCCGAGCATCTCGAAGCTGGCCGGGACATTCTCGATCGGGGTGAGCAGAACCGGCACCTTGGCCGCGGCGATCGCCGGGGCGACGCGCCAGCCCTCGGCCGCGCCCTCCAGGATCAGCTTGAGCCCCTGGGCGCGCGCGAAATCGATCATCTCGCGGATGTCCGACGCGCGGTTGACGGTGATCAGCAGCGGCATGCGCCCCTCGACCAGCGGCACCAGCGCGTCGAGATCAGCGCGCGACAACGACAGCGGCGGCATCGCGCCGCGATCATAGTCCGCGCGCCGCCGGGCGTAGCTTCGCACCTCGTCGAGCGCCGCGCGCAACAGGGCGAGCGCAGCGCCGCGCGATCCGCCGCCGCGCTCGGCGCCGTCCTCGCCCATCGCCAGCACCATCGCCACGCCGCGCCGGGTGAGCATCGTGCCGCCCGTGCCGAGCTGGACCGCCGCCGCCTGCCCCGCGAACAGCAGCTCGCGCTGGCCGCTACGGGCATAGCCGGGCACGACGATCGAGCGGGTGATCCCGCCGAGCCGCGCGACCGGGATCAGCACCGAATCCGGGTTGAGCCCGTCGCCGGCATCGAGCGCCGCGCTGACCGCCGGGCTGGCCGAGGCGCGATCGTCGGTCCCCGCGACCGAACGCGCCTCGACGAGGCCGAGCGTGGTGTAGGGGGCGACGAAGCCGGGGGTGGCGACCTTGCCCTGCGCGTCGACCACCGGCACCCCCGGGGGTGGCGTTATCCGTGCGCCGACCGCGATGACGCGGCCCGCGCGGATCACCACCGTGCCGCGCGGAATCTCGCCCATCGGCCCCATGCTGAGGATCCGGGCGTTGACGATCGCGACGTCCTGCCCCGCCGCGGGCGTCGCCAGGAAGCAGGCGAGAAGGACGCTCGCGCGGCCGATCATCGCGTCACCTCGCGCCCCGGCTGGCCCAGCATCATGTCGCTGCGCTGACGCGCCTGCATCGCCGGATCGGCGCGATCCCAGACCAGCGCGCCGTCGATCCACACCCGCTCCGCCAACGCGTAGACGCTGAGCGGATCGGCGCTCCACAGCACGACATCGGCGGCCTTACCCGGCTCGAGCGAGCCGGTCAGCCGGTCGATCCCCATGGCCTTGGCCGGATTGAGCGTGATCCACTTGATCGCGGTGCCGCGGCCCACCGCCAGCCCCGCCGCGCGGCCCGCTGCCATGGCGATCCCCGCTTCCTGGTTGAGGCGCTGGCCGAGCAGCCCGTCGTCCGAATGCAGCACCGCGCAGCCGCCTGCCGCCTCGATCATCGCGGCATTCTCCTCGATCCCGTCGAACGACTCCATCTTCGCCCCCCATGCCTCGGCCCAGGTCGCGATGCAGATGCCCTCGCGCGCGAGCAACGGCGCGATCTTGTAGGCTTCGCTGGCGTGATGGAACGCGGCGATGCGGAAGCCGAACTCGCGCGCGACATCGATCATCACCGTCATCTCGTCGGCGCGGTAGCAATGATTCTGGACCAGGATCTCGCCCTTGAGCACACCCGCCAGCGTATCGAGCTGCAAGTCGCGGCGGGGCGGCTCGCCCGCCCCCTTGGCGCGCCAGACGTCCCAGCGACGCGCATAGTCGGCGGCGGCGATCCAGGCGGCGCGATAGCCCGCGACATTGCCCATCCGCGTCGCCGGCGCCCGCCCGCGCCCGCCGAACGTCGTCTTGGGATTCTCGCCGCAGGCCATCTTGAGGCCATATGGCGCACCGGGCAGCTTCATCGCCTGCACGCTCGTCGCGGGCACGTTGCGCACGGTCACCGAACGTCCGCCGAACAGATTGGCCGATCCCGGCAGCAGCTGCAGCGTGGTCACGCCCGCGGCGCGCGCAAGGCGGAACTTGGGGTCCTGCGGCCACACCGAATGCTCGATCCACGCCTCGGCGGCGTTGGGCGCGGTCGCCTCGTTGGTATCGTCATGCGCGGGGATCGACGGCGAGCCCGACGCGCCGAGATGCGAGTGCGCGTCGATCACGCCCGGGGTCACCCATTTGCCTCGTGCGTCGATCACCGCATAGCCAGCCGGCACGGCGAGCCCCTGCCCCACCGCCTCGACCTTGCCGTCGCGCAGCAGCAGCGTCGCATCGGCGATCTCGGCGCCGGTCCCGGTCAGCACGGTCGCGCCGACGATCGCCAACGGCACCGACGCCGCCGGGGCATAGGTGCTCGGGAACGGGTCGGGCACGGCGAACGGATCGAGCCCGGGTGGCAGTTCCGCCGCAACCAGCAGCGGCGCCAGCGCCAGTATCGCCCAACCTCTCATCGACTCGACCGGGATCATGCTCCCCCCTTTTCAAGCAACGATGGACCGGCCCGATGAATCCCCCAGCCCCTCAATCGGATGGCGGATTTGCGGACGCCATCCATCCTTCCAAGCGGGGCCGCTCGCGACGAATGCGGGTTGCGACAGGAATGGGAGAAGGGGTGGCTGATCTTCGTCTTGCACGCCGTGCGGCGGGGCTTTCGACCGTGTTTCCGGGGTCGCATTTCCCGTCGGAACTGGACGATGGCGTGATCGCATTCGATTCAGGCTTCGCCGCGCCCGATCTGCTGCCCGATCTCACGCCATTCGCCGAGATCGCGCTCAATGCGCATCGCGGTGAAACGCTGCAATATTCCGCCGGCCAGGGCCAGCCGCTCCTGCGCGACTGGATCGCCGATCTCATGAACCGCGACGGCTGCACGCTGACCGCGCAGAACCTGCTGATCGTCAACGGCGCCAAGAACGGCCTGGACCTCATCTCGCGCCTGCTGCTCGACGAAGGTGACGCGATCGTCGTCACGGCGCCGATGTACTTCACCGCGATTCCGATCTTCGGCGTCTATGGCGTCGAGTTCATCGAGATCGGGCAGGACGAAGCCGGCATCCGCGTCGACGAGCTCGAGGCGACCCTCGCCCGCCGCGCGGCCGAAGGTCTGACGGCGCCCAAGCTGATCTACAACGTCGCCGACTTCCATAATCCGAGCGGGGTGACGATGCCGCTCGCGCGGCGCCGCGCGCTGATCGAGCTCGCCGCGCGCAACCACATCGCGATCGTCGAGGACACGCCCTATCGCCGCGTCCGCTTCGAGGGCGAGGCCGTCCCTTCGCTCAAGGCGCTCGATACCCACGGCGTCGTACTGCATGTCGGCACCTTCTCCAAGCTCGTCGCGCCGGGGCTGCGCATGGGCTGGATCGCCGCCGATCCGGCGATCATCGCGCGGCTGATCCGGCTCAAGGCTGAAGGCGGCTCGTCGGCGCTGATCCAGCGCATCCTCTATGAGTTCGGGCGCTCGCCCGCGTTCGACGCGCATGTCGCCCGGGTCCGCGACGCCTATCGCCAGCGGCGCGACCGGATGCTCGCGTCTCTTGACCGCGAGCTGCCCGAGATCCGCGTGCAGGTGCCCGACGGCGGCTATTATCTGTGGCTGACCCTGCCCGTACATGTCGATGGCGACCGGCTCGCCGCCGATGCCGAAGCCGCCGGGATCAACCTGATCGCGGGCAGCCGCTTCTTCGCCGGCGCCACGACCGGCAACCGCGCGCCGCCGCGCAACCATGTCCGGCTGTCCTACAGTTTCGCCGACCCTGACACGATCGAAGCCGGCATCGTCCGCCTGGCCGAGGTCTATCGCGCGATGACCGCGCGGTGAGCAGCGGCATCGGCCCCGCGCTGGTCGAACTCAGCGGCGTCGGCAAGACCTATGACGGCACGCATTGGGCGGTGGCCGACCTCGACCTCTCGGTCCGCCGCGGCGAGTTCCTGACTCTGCTCGGCCCCTCGGGATCGGGCAAGACCACCACGTTGATGATGCTGGCCGGGTTCGAACGGGTCAGCACCGGCGACATCCGCCTCGACGGCGGGTCGCTCGCCGACAAGCCGCCGCACCGCCGCAACATGGGCGTCGTGTTCCAAAACTACGCGCTGTTCCCGCACATGACGGTCGCCCGCAACCTCGCCTTCCCGCTCGCCGTGCGCGGCATCCGCGGCGCCGCGGCGGAGGCGCGGATCGCCGACGCGCTCGCGCTGGTCAATCTCGACGGGCTGGGCGATCGCCGCATCAACACCATCTCGGGCGGACAACAGCAGCGCGTCGCGCTCGCCCGCGCCCTGATCTTCGGCCCCGATGTGGTGCTGATGGACGAACCGCTCGGCGCGCTCGACCGCCAGCTGCGCGAGAAGCTTCAGGTGGAGATCAAGCAGATCCAGCGCCGCACCGGCATCACCGTGATCTACGTCACGCACGACCAGGCCGAGGCGCTGGCGATGAGCGATCGTATCGCGGTGTTCGCGGACGGGCGGCTGCAGCAGGTCGACACGCCGCGCGCGATCTACGACACCCCGGCGAACGCCTTCGTCGCCGGATTCATCGGCGAGAACAACCGGCTCGACGGCATCGTCGTGGAGCGCAGCGACGGTCGCTGCACGATCGAGATCGCCGGCGGCGCGACCGTTCGCGCACGTGCGACCAACGGCCTTGCGACCGGCGACCGCGCGATCGTCACGGTGCGGCCGGAAGCGGTGCAGACCGGGCAGGATGCCGGTGAGCTCGCCAATCGCTTCGATGCGGTGGTGGAGGATCGGCTCTATCTGGGCGACCATACGCGGATCTACGCGCGGCTGCCCGGTGGCGATCAGGTGACGGCGCGTTCGCCGGGGGCGGTACGCCATGACCGGATCGCGCTCGGCTGGGCAATCGACAGCGCTTTCGCCTTCGCCCAGAAGGAGACGGTGGGAGGCACGGACGGATGATTCCACGGGGGTGCAGAACCTGGCTCGCGGGCCTCGCCGCCGCGCTGGCGCTGGCCGGATGCGATGGCGCCGAGAAGCCGCGCCCCCTGACCGTGGTCGGCTGGGGCGGCAGCTCGCAGGCGGCCGACCGCCAGGCGCTGGTCGCCCCGTTCGGCAAGTCGACCGGCATCGCGGTACGCGAGGACAGCTGGCACGGCGGAATCGGCGTGATCCGGACCAAGGTGCTGGGCGGCGACACCAGCTGGGATGTCGTCCAGGCCGAGACCGAGGAGATCATCCTCGGCTGTGAGGAGGGACTGTTCGAGCCGCTCGACTGGGCCGCGCTCGGCGGGCGCTCGGCCTTCACCGATGCCGCGGTCAACACCTGCGGCGTCGGATCACAGCTCTGGTCTTACCTGATCGGCTATGACGGCGACCGCATCGCAGGCGCAGGACCGCAGAGCTGGGCGGATTTCTGGGACGTCCGCCGCTTCCCCGGCAAGCGCGGTATCCGCAAGACGCCCAAATATGCGCTCGAGATCGCGCTGATGGCCGACGGCGTGCCTGCGGCGGAAATCTATCCGGTGCTGCGCACCCGAGCCGGGGTGGACCGCGCCTTCCGCAAGCTCGACGAGCTCAAGCCGCACGTCGTTTGGTGGTCCTCGGTGGCACAGGTTCCCGACCTGCTCGGGTCGGGCGAGGTGGTGATGTCGGTCACCAGCCCGGGCCGCCTGGTCGTCGCCAACCGCGACGAGAAGCGCAACTTCAAGCTGCAGTGGAACGGCAACATCTACGCCGTCGACTATTGGGCAATCCTCAAGAACAGCCCACGCAAAGCCGAGGCGATGCAGTTCATCCGCTTCGCGACGCGGCCCGAGAACCAGATGAACCTCGCGCGGATCATGCCCACGGGCCTTACGAGCCGGGTGGCGCAGGCCAGGATCGAGCCGCGCTGGCGCGAGAATACCGCGACCGAGCCGGAAAATATGAAACGCGCGCTCAAGCTCGACGGCGATTTCTGGGTCGAATATGGCGACGAGCTGACTCAGCGCTTCAATGCCTGGGTCGCGCAGTGAAACGGTTCTGGCCGTTCGCGCTGCTCGCCCCGCTGCTCCTCACGCTGCTCGTCGCCTTCGCCGCACCGGTGGCGATGATGCTGATGCGCGGGGTGAGCGAGCAGGAACTGCCCGTGGTGATGCCGCGCACGGCGAAGGCGCTGCGCGCATGGGACGGCGCCGGGTTTCCGCCCGACACCGCCGCGGCGACCGCAGCAGGCGAGATGCGCGCGGCGCGTCATGCCGGGACGATCAACCGGATCGCCAACCGCCTGAACTACGATATCGTCGGCTCGCGCAGCCTGATCTTCGCGACCGCCGCGCGGCTCGACCAGGGTGCCGCCGGCGGTTCGGTCGCCGATCTCGCCCGGATCGACCCGCGCTGGGGCGATCGGGCGACCTGGTCGGCGATGCGCCATGCCAGCGGGCCGTCGAGCAGCTTCTACCTCTGGGCCGCGCTCGATCGCCGCGTCGACCCCGACGGCCATATCGTCTCCGTCCCGTCCGAACAGGCGGTATTCGTTGAGATCCTGCTGCGAACCTTCAAGATCAGCGCGATCGTCGCCCTGCTCTGCATCGTGCTGGGCTATCCGGTCGCCTATCTGGTCGCGCGCGCGCCATCCAAATTCGCCAATCCGCTGCTGATCGTCGTGCTGCTGCCGTTCTGGACCTCGACGCTGGTGCGAACCACCGCCTGGGTCGTGCTGCTGCAGACCAACGGTGTGGTCAACGGGCTGATCCAGGCGCTGGGGCTCGCGCAGGCGCCGCTGCCGCTGCTCTACAGCCGGACCGGAGTCTATATCGCCATGACGCATGTGCTGCTGCCGTTCTTCATCCTGCCGCTCTACGGCGTGATGCGGCGCGTACCGCCCGACACGCTCCGCGCCGCGCGATCGCTCGGCGCCGGGCCGGTATCCGCATTCGTGCGCGTCTATTTCCCGCAGACCTTGCCGGGCGTGATCGCCGGTGCGGTGATCGTCTTCACGCTGGCGCTCGGCTATTACATCACGCCGGCGCTGGTCGGCGGCGGCGCCGACCAGATGGTGAGCGCGTCGATCGCCTTCTACACCAACCGCTCGCTCAACTGGGGCATGGCGGCGGCGCTCAGCATCCTGCTGGTAATTCCCCTCGGCGCAATTCTGATCCTCGGCCGCAGCGTGTCCGGATGGCGGCCGATATGAGCGCGCCCGCCTCGCACGGCGAGCGCGTCGCGCGCATCGCCCTGATCGCAGTCGCGGGGCTCGTCCTCGCCTTCCTGCTGCTTCCGATCCTCGCGATCGTGCCGATGTCGTTCAATC
>NZ_JBCNMA010000082.1:0-15086 GCF_039595165.1 Sphingomonas sp. | reverse complement strand
CAGGCGATGCTCGACCATCCAGGCGGTGCAGTTGGGGCATTGGAAGCGATGCCCGCAGGTGCGGCACAGGGTCAACGGGGCATAGCCGCGGCGGTTGAGGAACAGCAGCACCTGCTCCCGCCGCGCCAGCGTCTCGTCGATCGCGTTGACCAGCCGCGGCGCGAGCCAGCGTCCGCGCGGCGGCTGCTCGGCGAGCAGGTCGATCGCCGCGATCGCGGGCATCTCGGCGGCGCCGTAGCGGCCGGGCAGCTTGACCTCGGCATAGCGCCCCAGCGCGACCTGCTGGCGAGTCTCGATCGCCGGGGTGGCGCTGGCGAGGATCACCGGGCAACGCTCGAAATGCCCGCGCATCACCGCGACGTCACGCGCGTGATAATGGACGCCCTCCTCCTGCTTGAAGCTGGTCTCATGCGCCTCGTCGACCACGATCAGGCCGAGATTGGGATAGGGAAGGAACAGCGCGGAGCGCGCGCCGACCGTGACCATCGCCTCGCCGCTGGCGATCGCGCGCCACGCGCGGCGGCGCTGCGACTGGCGCAGGCCCGAGTGCCACGCCACGGGCTCGACCCCGAAGCGCGCGTGGAAGCGCTTGAGAAAAGGCTCGGTGAGCGCGATCTCGGGGAGGAGCACGAGGCTCTGCCTGCCCGCCGCGATCGCCGCGGCGACCGCTTCGAAATAGACTTCGGTCTTGCCCGATCCGGTGACGCCGTCGAGCAGGAAGGGCTGGAACGCCTCCGCGCCGATCGCCTGGCGCAGGATTGCCGCGGCGTCCGCCTGTTCGCGCGACAGCTCGGGCGGCGCGAAGGCCGGGTCGGGAACGGGATAGGGCGTGTCGAGATCGACCGCGACGCCCTCGATCGCGCCGACCTTGACCAGGCCGCGGATCACGCCTTCGGACACATCGGCGATCGTCGCCAGCTCCCGGATCAGCCCCTGGCGGTCGCCGATCCGCTCAAGCGCCTGCTCGCGTTGCGCGGTCATCCGCTCGGGCAACTCGCCGCTCGCGCGATACTCGACGACCGTCTTGCCGCCCTCCAGCGCCGAGGTCGAGCTCAGCGCCATGCGCAGCACCGAGGCGAGCGGCGCGAGATAATAGTTCGCGGTCCACTCGATCAGCCGGCGCAGCGGCGCCGGGATCGGCGGCGCGTCGGCCACGCCCATCAGGTTGCGCAAGCGGTTGTCGCCAACCTCCTCGGTCTGCAGCCGCTCCGCCTCCCACACCACCCCGACGAGCTGGCGGGGGCCGAGCGGCGCAACGACGATCGATCCCGGCTCGACCTCCATGCCATGCGGCACGCGATAATCGAGAGGGCCGAGCGCGGAATTGAGGACGATGACGCGGGCGCGGGACATTCCCGCCCATATCGGCATTCCGGCGCGGGTAGGAAAGCGCTATCGAACGCCGCGAAGGAGTTCCCGCCGATACTGCTCGCTGCCCTGTTGCTGCTCCAGGCCGCCCCTGCTGCGCCGCAATGCATCGCCATGGATACCGGCCTCGCGTCCAATCTGTCCGGCTGGACCGCCCCCGGAGGCGAGTTCGGCGTGAACAAGGCGGCGAGGCTGCAGGCTGGCGAGCTCGCCAAATTCCGCGACGTGCCTGCGGGCGCCAAGCCCGGTGGCGTGGTGATGATCGGGTTCAAGGTCGAGACCGCCGGGCGCTACGGCGTCGCGCTCGATCAGCGGGGCTGGATCGACGTGGTACCGGGTGCCGCGGGCGGGGAAGCGCTCAAGTCCGTCGCGCATGGGCCACGGCCCGGCCTGCTCGACGATCCGCAAGATCGTGCGCTTCGATCTCCGGCCGGGCGTGTATCGCCTCTACCTTACGGGCCTCGATATGCCGGACGCGACGGTCATGCTGGTTGCGAGCGACTAAAGGCTGAGGCCGACGCTCACCGCCAGCGCGTGATCCATCACGTCGCGGTCGCCGCCGCGGCCGAATTGATACTGGTTGAGATAGCCGGCCTCGATCGCCACCAGCTCGCTCGCTTTCCAGTTGACGCCGACGAAGTTGCGCATCCGGTCGTAACCGGCCTGATCGCCCCAGTCGGTGTCCTTGAGCGGGATCAGGCTTTCATGGCTGCCGACCAGGCTGAAATCGCTTTTGCCGAGCGGCAGCGTCGCCTTGACCTGCGGACGTAGGCGATAGCCGGTGTCGTCGCCGTCCGAGCGCCACCGGCTCTCGAGCCGCACCCGCCCCGAAAGCTTGACCGCACCTGCGCTGCCCGACAGACCGAGCTGCACACGCAGCCGGTCCTCGGTGCGCGTGACGGTCCCGCGCGAGTAATTGATGTTGCGCACATAGCCGCCGCCGATCGTCACGCCCTTCGCCATCTGACGCGCGATCAGCGTGTTGATCTCGATCTCATAGAGTCCGCCGGGGTCGTTGCCGAAGCGCGACACGGTATCGAACTCGAACTTGGTCTCCTCGCCCAGAGGCACGCTGACGGCGCCGGTCAGCCACAATTCCTGGTCTTCCTCCTGCGCCAGCGCGGTGGCGGGCAGGAGCAGGACGAAAAGGCAGAGCAGATGGCGCGACATCGGTTCATCCAGGCTAGGCGTCGGCCGCGTTCCGGTGATAGAGGCGGCGCGAACCGCGCGCGACTAGCACGTCGTCATCCAACTGTCACACAACCGAAAAGGCCGCCGCCATGAAGTTCTTCGCCGACACCGCCGACACCAACGACATCCGCGAGCTGGCGGAAGCGGGCCTGCTCGACGGTGTTACCACCAACCCGTCGCTGATCCACAAGGCCGGACGCGATTTCCTTGAGGTGGTCGCGGAAATCTGCCGGATCGTCCCGGGCCCGGTCTCGGCGGAAGTGGTCGCGCTCGACCATGAAGGGATGATGCGCGAGGCCGAGGTGGTGCGGAAGATCGCCGACAATGTCGCGGTCAAGGTGCCGCTGACGATCGACGGGCTCAAGACCTGCAAGGCGCTGACCGACGACGGCACGATGGTCAATGTGACGTTGTGCTTCTCGGCCAACCAGGCGTTGCTCGCGGCCAAGGCCGGCGCGACCTTCGTCTCGCCCTTCGTCGGCCGGCACGACGATATCGGCTTCGACGGGATGCAGTTGATCAGCGACATCCGCCTGATCTACGACAATTACGACTTCGCGACCGAGATCCTGGTCGCCTCGGTCCGTCACCCGATCCACATCCTCGAGGCGGCCAAGCTCGGCGCCGACGTGATGACCGCGCCGCCTGCGGTGATCCGCCAGCTGGTCAAGCACCCGCTGACCGACAAGGGGATCGAGGGCTTCCTCGCCGACTGGGCGAAGACCGGCCAGTCGATCGGCTGATCCGCAAAAAAAAGGCCATCCCGGCGCGCGGCCGGGATGGCCTCTCCCTGCGGGCCATAGGGGTCAGCCCGCGGTGGAGGGATTTTCGAACACCTCTTCGATCACCAGGCCGAACAGGTCGGCGATCTTGAAGGCGAGCGGCAGCGAGGGATCGTAGCGGCCGGTCTCGATCGCATTGACGCTCTGGCGCGAGACCTGGAGCCGCTCGGCCAGATCCTGCTGGCTCCAGCCGCGCTCGGCGCGCAGCACCCGAAGACGGTTCTTCATGCCGCGTCCCCCGCGCGGCGATAATCGCGGATCGCCATCGCGCACTGGGTGACGCTCCACAGGACGCACCACGCGGGGAAGGCCCAGAGCAGGTCGACACTGCCGATCAGGTTCCGCTGCTGGAGAAACCCGAGCGCGGTGGACAGCGTGAGCAGGATGCCGATGCTGATCAGCATCGCGACGGCTTGACGCTTCCGCACATATTCGTCGGTTTCCTCGACCAGATACAGGCCAACGACGATCAGCGATGTGGCGATCGCGATCGCGGGGAGGAGCGACAGCGCGACGAGCCCGGCGGGGGATGGGTCGAAACTCCGCGCCAGCCAGGTCGCGCCGGTGATCAGCACCCCGTAGACCAGCGTCGCGCCGATGAAGCGCCACAGGAACCGCACCGAGGCGGGGGAGATTTCCATGTCAAGCCTCCTTTCTAACTAGACAAGGAAGCTTTACGTCAATGACGCTTTACATGTCAAGCGTGCTTTACCTGGTTCGCAATTGCGCCACCATTTCCGCCGCGAGCAGGCTCAGCGTATCGTCGCGCGCGCCCATGATGACGATGCGGTCGCCGGGCCGAGCGATCGCGACGAGGTGCGCGGCGGCGGCGGCGCGGTCGGGGATGTGACGGGCATCGCGGCCCGAGGCGGCGATGTCCGTGATGATGTCGGCGCTGGTCACCTCGCGGGTCACCGTGCCGCCCTGATAGACCGGATCGGGCAGGACGAGCTGGTCGCCGGGCGCGAGCTTGTCGACGAACATCGCGACCAGCTCGCGGCGCATGACCTTGAGCGGGCCGTAGCCATGCGGCTGGAACAGCGCGAGGATGCGGCCGGGAAAGGCATGGAGCGTGTCGAGCGTGGCGGCGATCTTGTCGGGGTTGTGCCCGAAATCGTCGATCACCGCGATGCCGCCGGCCTCGCCGACCAGCTCGAAGCGGCGGCGCAGGCCGGTGAAGCCCTCGATCGCTCGGGCCGCGTCGGCGAGCGGGATGCCCGCCGCAACCGCCGCCCCGATCGCGGCGAGCGCGTTGGCGACATTGTGCCGTCCAGGCACCGCGAGCCGAACGGGCAGGGTGGCATCGCGTGTCACCAGTTCGAGGCCGATCGTGAATGGCTCGGGCCTCAGGTTGCGGGCCGCGAGATCCGCGTCTCCTTCGACCGCGAAGGTCACGGTGCGGCTGCGGTCGAGCGCCATCGCCAGCGCCGCGCTCTCGGCATCGCCGACATTGACGATCGTGGTGCGCGCCTTGGCCGCGAACTCGCCGAACAGCGTGCGCAGTTCCTCGAGCGACTTGTGGTCGAGGCTGACATTGTTGAGCACCGCGACATGCGGCGCATAAAGCGCGATCGAGCCGTCGCTCTCGTCGACCTCGCTGACGTAGAAGCCGTCGCTGCCGACCAGCGCGCTGGCGAAGGGGGCGTCGGCGCGAACGAAATTCTTCATCACCGCGCCGTTCATCACCGTCGGGTCGCGGCCGAGCGAATGCAGGATCCAGGCGATCATCCCCGTGACGGTCGACTTGCCGCTGGTCCCGGCGACGCCGATCGAGGTGCCCGCGGCATTGAACAGCGCGGCGTTGAGCTCGGCGCGGGTCATCCGCGGGCAGCCGAGCGCGGCCGCCTGCACCATATCGGGCACCGTCTCCTCGACCGCGGCGGAGGCGATCACCGTCTGGTCGGGTGAGACGATGCCGCTGCCGTCCTGCGGGAACAGCTCGATGCCGAGCGCGCGCAGCGCGTCGAACTTGGCGGGGAGGCGGCCCGAATCGAGGCTGCGGTCCGAGCCGGCGACCTTCGCGCCCTGGCCGGCCAGGATCATCGCCAGCGGCATCATGCCGCTGCCGCCGATCCCGACGAAAAAACAGGATTTGCCGTGTTGCATCGCCCCGCGCTATCGGCGCTTGTGCCTGGTTCAGCAAGGCTGAACCGGTTGCGGGCCGGTACCGCACAACGAAAGGGCAAGGCATGCGGATCGGCGTCGTCGCACCGGCAAGGACAGTCAGCGCGGAATCGGCGGCGCGGATGCAGGCGTTCATGGCGCTGACCTGGCCCCGCCACGAGATCGTCTTCCACCCGCAATGCTTCATCATCGAGGGCCATTTCGCGGGGCCGGACGAGGTGCGCGCGGCCGCGTTCCTGGAGTTCGCCAACGATCCCGCGTTCGACGCGATCTGGTTCGCGCGCGGCGGCTACGGCTCGAACCGCATCCTCGACATGGCGATGCCGCAGCTCGGCCCGGCGGCGCGCAACAAGACCTATATCGGCTATTCGGACATGGGGTTCATGCTCGGCGCGCTCTATGCCCGCCGCATCGGCCGTCAGGCGCACGGCTCGATGGCGAGCGCGATGGGGCGCGAGGACAAGGGCGTCGATGCCGGCTGGGTGCTCGGCTGGCTGATCGACGGCGACCGCCGCGGGCTCGAGCCGACGCTCGACGGCCGCCCCGCCGCCGCATTCAACCTCGCTATCCTCACCGCGATGATCGGCACGCCGTGGCTGCCCGACCTCACCGATCATGTCCTGCACATCGAGGAAGTGAGCGAAGCGATGTACCGGATCGACCGGATGCTGTTCCAGATGGCGCATGCCACGCAGCTCAAGGGACTGGCTGGCGTCCGGCTCGGCGCGGTGACGGACGTGCCCGACAACGACGTGCCGTTCGGCGAGAGCCTCGACCAGATGATGATCCGCTGGTGCCGCGAGATGGGCGTGCCCTATCTCGGCCGTTCGGGCATCGGGCACATCGCGCTCAACCGTGTGGTGCCGTTCGGGGTGGCCTGAAGCGGAATCATCCTCCCCGCCGCGGCGGGGCGAGCGCATGCGACATTGGGCCCGGAGGGGCAGGGGAGCGATCGAGGCGTCCCCGGGCTGAAACTTTACACTAGCTTTACACTATCGCGAGCGCCCGCGAAGTTGACGGATTCGCGCGGCCGGTGATCGACGGTTCGAAGAGCGGCCGGGACATGATCCTTGGCAGCGGCAGTGCAGCAGGCGAATTCCAACATTGCAAGGGGAAGAAGCGAGCTTCCAATTCTTTCCCCGGGACAGGGGAAGATTGGATATCGACCGTCCTACAGCCCGATCAGCCCCGCCGCCTGCAGCTCGGCCTGCGCCTGGCGATAGAGCTTCGGCTCTTCGATCCCCAGCCGCTTGCGCGCGGCATCGAGCGGCTCGTACATCAGCGCCTCATAATCCTCGCCCGAAAGCCAGGACGCGCGCTTGCCGTGGCGGCGCCCTTCGAGCACGGCCTTGGCGAAGGTGGACCTGCCGGTGACCTTCAGGCTCTTGAGCGCGGCGCCGGCGGCGATGAACGCCCAGCCGAGCCCGCCGGTCTGCGAATAGGAGAAGGCGACAAGACACGCCTCGCCCAGCGGCTCGTCGGCCTGATAGCCGGTGAGGATATGCCAGATGTCGTGGATGTCGCGCTCGCGCCGGCCGAACCAGGCATGCGGATGCTCCACGCCGCGCTCGACCTCGGCATCGGAATAGCTGACGTCGGCGAGGCCCTGCGCCGAATAGCCGGTGCGGTCGAGGAACGCGCGATAGGCGGCGCCGACGCTGCCCTCGGGCAGCGAATCGATCCATGCGCGGTCGGAGAAGCGCTGCGACAGCTCGAGCCGCTGATAGGCGAGGCGGCCGCCCTGGGCGGTGGAGAGCAGGCGGCGATAATTCTTCTGCACCGTGTCGCCGTTGAGCGCGCGCATGATGCGGAACACCTGCACGGTATCGTCGGCGTTGCCGAGGAGGCGCAGCAGCGCGCGCAGCGCCGTGCCCCATTCGCGCTTGCGGGGCTTGCCCCAGTCGATCGCCTGGGAACCATTGGGTTGCGCTTGCGTCGCCATATTCGCCTGCCTTTACTGACAAGCGTGTTAATAAGCGATTATCGTCCGCGGTTCAAGAGGCGGTCAGACTCGCATCGGCATCAGGACGTACAGCGCGGGCGACTTGTCGTTCTCGCGGATCAGCGTCGGCGCGGCGGCATCGGCGAGATGCACTTCGACCAGATCGCCCTCGACCTGCGCCAGGATGTCCATCAGGTAGCGCGAGTTGAAGCCGATCTCGAACGGCTGGGCGGCATAGTCGCCCGGCACGTCCTCGGCCGCGGTGCCGTTGTCGGGGCTGGTGACCGACAGGGTGATGCGGTCGCGGTCGAGCGCCATCTTGACCGCGCGGGTCTTCTCGGTGGCGATGGTCGAGACGCGGTCGACGCCCTCCATGAAGCTCTTGGGATCGATCTTGAGGATCTTGTCGTTCCCGGTCGGGATCACGCGGCTGTAGTCGGGGAAGGTGCCGTCGATCAGCTTCGAGGTGAGGATCGCGGCGCCGAGGTCGAAGCGGATCTTCGATCCCGACAGCGACACGCCGACCGATCCGTCGACCTCGTCGAGCAGCTTGCGCAGCTCGGCGACGCATTTGCGCGGCACGATCACATCGGGCATCGAGTCGGCCCCGTCGGGGCGCGCCACGGTGACGCGGGCGAGGCGGTGGCCGTCGGTCGCCGCGGCCTTCAGCGTGTCGTCGGCGACGTGCAGGAAGATGCCGTTGAGATAGTAGCGCGTCTCCTCGGTCGAGATCGCGAAGCGGGTCTTGTCGATGATCTGCTTGAGCGTCTCGGCGGCGAGCTCGAACACGGTCGGCAGCTCACCCTCGGCGATCACCGGGAAGTCGTCGCGCGGCAGTGTGCCGAGCTCGAACTTGGCGCGGCCGGCGTTGATCTTGATCTTGCCCTCGGCGGCGGTCAGCTCGACCTGCGCGCCCTCGGGCAGCTTGCGCGCGATGTCGAACAGCGTGTGCGCGGGGACGGTGGTGGCGCCGGCCTGGTCGACCGCGGCGGGCACGGTCTCGTCGATCTGCAGGTCGAGATCGGTCGCCATCAGCCGCAGCGAGCCCTCGGCCGAAGCCTCGATCAGCACGTTGGACAGGATCGGAATGGTGTTGCGCCGCTCCACCACGGACTGGACGTGGCTCAGGCCCCGGAGCAGCGTTGCGCGTTCAATCGTCGCTTTCATGTGTATTCAAACCCCCGGCCGGGCGGCCTCAAGAACTGTCGCCTGTCAGACGGCGCACGGATTGCCGTCGGAAGTTCGAGATATCCTTAACGTGAAAAAGGGCCGGAGCAAGCCGCCCCGGCCCTTTCCATCGCATCATTTGTGGACGACGCGGTCCGGTATCCGCCTCAGAAGCGGACGCCGACGCCCGCGACGACCTGATGACGGTCGATGTCGATGTCGTAGCCGTCGATCGAGCCGTAGTTCGAGTAGCGGTACTCGCCCTTCAGATACATGTTGTTCGAGAGCTTGAACTCGGCGCCGGCGCCGAGGCGATAGCCCTCCATGTCCTCGCTGATGTCGGTCCGCGTGGTCGGCGTCTCGTAGACGGTGTCGATCCGGGCGTTGGTGTAGCCGCCCTTGGCGTAGATCAGCGTGGTCGGCGTGATCGCGGCGCCGATGCGGCCGCCGAGATAGATGTCGCGGCCCATGTCGACGCGCAGGCGGTCGCCCGCGGTGAGCAGGCTGTCGGCGCGCGTGTCGACGCTCGACCCGGTCAGCTCGGCCTCGGCGCCGATCACCGCGCCGCCCAGCTGGACGTCATAGCCGATCGCGCCGCCATAGGTGACGCCGTCGCTCGAGCCGGCATCGCCGTCGGTGCCGTCGCTCATCGTGTCGTAGCCGACCACGCCCTCGGCGCGGAATCCGGTGAAGGGCGCGACCTCATCCTGCGCGAACGCCGGGCTGGCGAGCGCGCTCGCGGCCAATGCGGCAAGAACCAGTTTACGCATAAATACTCCTGTACTGATACACACCCGCTTGGGGCAGGGACCGGCTCAATGCGCCAGATCATGCTGCGTTGCATGAACCTCAGCTAAACGCGGAAAACCGTTGCTTTTGCGCCACAGCGCGCCGTAGATTCGGGTTCGACGACGCGGCCGCAGCATCGGCCGGGCGAAGGGTGGGGGCGGCGCCATGGCACGCAGGGGACGCGACTTCATCGCCCGGCATGGCGAGACGGTTTTCAACGCCGCGCGGCGATTGCAGGGCGATCATCCGCACACGCCGCTCACCCGCACCGGGTTCGCGCAAGCGGACGAAATGGGCCGTGCGCTGCGCGCCTATCTCGGCGCGAAACCGAAGCTGACGCTGCGGGCGTCGGACACCGGGCGCGCGCTGCAGACGCTGGCGGTGATCGCCGAGCATCTCGAGCTCGACTGGCACGGCGCGCGGCGAGACTCGCGGCTGACCGAGATCGGCATGGGCGCATGGGGCGGGCGCTATTATGCCGAGGTGATCGCCGAGGGCGGCGACGTGATCGCGCCGGACGGACTGGTGCGGCCCCCGCCCGACGGCGAACGCTATCACCAGATCGCCGAGCGCGTATCGGGCTGGCTCGCCGATACCGATGACGATCCCGGCGACCGGCTGGTGATCATGCACGGCATCTCGAGCCGCGTGCTGCGCGGCGTGATGACCGGCGGCGACGCGCATCCCGAGTTCGAGACGCCCGTCGCGGCGGGGTTGCCGCAGGGGTCGCTGGTGATGATCGCCGAGCGCCGGGAAACCGTGATCCACACCGGCACCGGGCACGCGCCGGCATGATCGCCGCGCTGGCCCTTCTCGCCGCGCTGCAGGGGCAGGGGCGCGAATCGCTGGGGGTGTTCGACAGCTGGGGCGCGTTCCGCGATGCCGCGCCGGCGCGCTGCTATGCGATCAGCCAGCCGCCGCAGCGCCGCGGCGGCGGCGCCTTTGCCAGCATCGCCAGTTGGCCGCGCACGGGCGCGCGCAACCAGCTGCATATCCGCCTCAGCCGCGCGCGCGATCCGCGTGCCAAGGTGACCCTGTCGGTGGGCGAGCGCCGCTTCGAGCTGATGGCCGGGCCGAGCGACGCCTGGGCGCCGGACGCCCGCACCGATGCCGCGATCGTCGCGGCGATGCGCTCCAGCCGGAGCATGAGCGTGGAAAGCCTGGCGAGAGGCGGCGGCGCCTTCGTGGATGTCTATGCCCTGAAGGGCGCAGCCACCGCGATCGACGCCGCCGCCTTGGGCTGCGCGCGGCGCTAGGCCGGTCCGCGCAACCCGGGGGGGCCGGGGATTACTGCTGCGTCGGCGCCGGCGAAGGCGACGCCTGCTGCTCGGCGACGATCGCCGCCTGGACCTTTGCCTGAAGTGCGGTGTCGGCCTGCGAGGCCTGCGCGATCTGGTTGAAACGCGTCGGCTCGAGACCGCTGGCGGTCACCGCCTCGGCCATCTTCTTCTGCTTGTCCGCCGCGACGATCGCGGCGTCCTTGCTGATCTTGTCGGCGGCGAGCGCGGCCTTGGCGAACTTCTTGACTTCATCGTCGGTCACCGGAGCCGGCGCCGCCGGAGTCGCGGGCGCAGCTGCCTGGGGAGCCGGGGCCGGTGCCGCGGTGTCCTGCGCGAGCGCCGGCGTGGCGATCAGCGTGGCGCCGGCGAGCAGCACGGCATGACGGAAATGGATCATTCGAAAACTCCAGATACGGGAAGAATTGGGTTCCCCCGTGCGCAAGGCTTCCAAGGCGCGCTGTGCATCGCAACCGCGCATCGACGCGCCGTGGCAGGCACGGGACGGGCCGGGGAGTGGAATTGCCCCGCATTTTCGCCTATATGCGCCCGATGCAGACAGCTCCGGCGCCTCTTATGCCCATCCCCGGGCACATCGATCCCGTGCCCGTCCCGCGCGATTTGAAACCGCGCGCCGACGGACGAATCGACTTGCTTGGCCTGTCGAAGCACGACTTGCGCATGGCGCTCGAGACCTCGCAGCTCGAGCCCAGGCAGGCGAAATTGCGCGCGAAGCAGCTGTGGCACTGGATCTACAATCGCGGCGTCACCGACTTCAGCCTGATGACCGACATTTCGAAAGCGATGCAGCCCTGGCTGGCGCAGCGATTCGTCATCTCGCGTCCGCAAGTGGTCGAGGCGCAGGTCTCGACCGACGGCACGCGCAAGTGGCTGCTCCGCTCGGACGACGGGCAGGACTATGAGATGGTGTTCATCCCCGATGCCGACCGGGGAACGCTTTGCGTGTCGAGCCAGGTGGGCTGCACGCTCAACTGCCGCTTCTGCCACACCGGCACGATGCGCCTCGTCCGCAACCTCGAGCCGGGCGAGATCGTCGGCCAGGTGATGCTGGCGCGCGACGCGCTCGGGGAATGGCCGAGCCAGCCCGAGGGGCGCATGCTCACCAACATCGTGATGATGGGCATGGGCGAGCCGCTCTACAATTTCGACAATGTCCGCGACGCGCTCAGGATCGTGATGGACGGCGATGGCCTTGCGCTGTCGAAGCGGCGCATCACCCTGTCGACCAGCGGCGTGGTGCCGATGATGGAGCGCGCGGGCGAGGAGATCGGGGTCAACCTCGCGGTCTCGCTGCACGCGGTGACCAAGGAGATCCGCGACGAGATCGTGCCCTTGAACCGCAAGTTCGGGATCGAGGAGCTGCTCCAGGCCTGCGCCGACTATCCCGGCGCCAACAACGCGCGGCGCATCACCTTCGAATATGTGATGCTCAAGGACAAGAACGACAGCGACGCCGACGCGCATGAGCTCGTCCGGCTGATCAAGAAATACAAGCTGCCGGCCAAGGTCAATCTGATCCCGTTCAATCCCTGGCCCGGCGCGCCGTACGAATGCTCGACGCCCGAGCGGATCGCGCGGTTCAGCGAGATCATCTTCGAATCAGGCTATTCCGCCCCGGTGCGCACCCCGCGCGGCCGCGACATCGACGCGGCGTGCGGCCAGCTCAAGACCGCGGCGGAGAGGAAGTCGCGCGCCGAGCTCGACCGGCTCGCCGAGGAGAAGCAAGCCGCGCTTGGCTAACCGGCCGCCTTGGTGAAGGCCAGCCATGTCCAGCTGACGCCGTTCGCCCGGCTCGCCGGATGCACTGCGGCCGTTTCCGCCTGACGGATCGGACGCAAGCCGGCCGCACCCGCCAGATCGATCGCCTCTTCGGCAGAGGTGGGGTAGCTGTGGGGACCAAGCGCACCCGGCTCATGACGCAGCGACAGGATGAGCCTGCCGCCCGGCGCGGTCATCTCGCCGAGTTTCGGCATCGCGCGTGCGCGTTCCGGCATGTCGAGATGGTGCCAGACGGCGCATAGCAGCACCAGATCGAAAGGACCGCGTCGCACCGTCTCGACGAGCTCGGGAAGCTGATCGTCGAGCCATTCGATCGCATCGCCGTGGAGCGCCATACCGGCTTCCCGGAACGCGCCGACGGGCTCGACCGCCATGACGCGATGGCCCTGCCGCGCCAACCATGCGGCATCCCGCCCGGTGCCGGCGCCAATGTCCACGATCCGGGCGGGCGCGTCGGGGAAAAGGTCGAGCACGGAAGCGTAAATCTGTTCGGGAGGAAGCGCGTCATAACCCGCGATCAGCTCAGGGGTCGCGTTCGCGGCATAGTCTGTAATCGCGTTGTCCATCCGATCCACCTCCATCAGGCCAGCCGATATTGAGCGCGCCCGGGTTTCTGGCATAGGGCGTTTCGATGAACTGGCCCGACCTTCTGCTCGCCGCCTTCGCAGGGATCGTCGGCGGGGCGATGAACGGGCTGGCCGGCGGGGGTTCCTTCTTCACCTTGCCGGTGCTGATCGCACTCGGTCTGCCCGCGAACATCGCCAACGCCACCTCCAACGTCGCGTTGCTGCCCGGCGCGGCGGCGAGCGCATGGGGGTTCCGCGAAGAGCTCGGCCCGGTGGCCGGGCTGTCGGTCTTGCTGCTCGCGACGATCACCTTCGTCGCCGGGCTCGCCGGCAGCCTGCTGCTGGTGCTGACGCCGAGCGACACGTTCGACATCGTCATTCCCTGGCTGCTGCTGTTCGCCTTCGTCGTGATGATCTTCGGCAAGCGCGCCGCCGACTGGCTGCACGCGCGCGTCACGATCGGGCGGCCGACCTTGATCGGCGCGCAGTCGCTGCTCGGCGTCTATGGCGGCTATTTCGGCGGCGGGGTCGGGCTGATGACCACAGCGGTCTACGGGTTGCTCGCCAACATCCAGCCGCGCGAACTGTTCGCGATCCGCACGCTGATGCTGGCGATCGCCAATCTCGCCGCGGCGTTCGTGTTCATCGCCTTCGCGATGGTGTGGTGGTGGGCGTGCCTGCCGATGCTCGCCGGATCGATCCTCGGCGGCTGGGCGGGCGCGGCGATCGGGAAGCGGCTGTCCGCGCGCGCGGTTCGCGTGTGGACATTGCTGGTGACGGCCGCGACGACGGTGATCTTCTTCGCCCGCGCTTACGGCTGAGCGTCGACAGCCCGTTTCACATCCTCCCCCTGGCGGGGGAGGATTCGTTCTTTCCTAGGCCGCCGAGCGGCACTCGCGGCGGCGCGGGAAGGAGGCTTCCCACCAGTCGCCGATGGCATCGATCATCGGCATCAGCTCGGCGCCGGGCGCGCTCAGGCGATACTCGACCTTGAGCGGGAAGCCGTCATAGGCCGTGCGCTCGACCAGCCCGGCTTCCTCGAGCTTGCGCAGCTCGAGCGTCAGGATGCGGTGCGAGATGGTCGGGTTGTCGCGCTGCAGCTCGCTGAAGCGCTTGGGCCCTTCCTTGAGATAATAGAGCAGCAGGGTCGCCCAGCGCCCGCTCAGCACGCGCATCGCATCCTCGATCGGGCAGCTCGACACCACGTCCTGCATCAACTCGCTCCAGTCACATTTTTGTGCGTAATTTACTTGGGCGCGGGGCTCCCTAAATGCCAGTCCAGCCGCGCGGTGATCCCCCAAGATCACGGAGAATATCATGGAACCGACCCTGCTTTACGGCTTCCCGCTGGGGAGCTCGATGGGGCTTGTCGCCGCGCTCGAATGGCTCGGCCAGCCTTATCGCCTGTCGCGCGTCGACATGTTGAACGAGATGAAGAACGCGGAATATCGCCGCATCAACCCGCGCGGGGAGACCCCGGTGCTGCTCACCGGCGACGGCCGCGTGCTGACCGAGACGATGGCGATCGCGCTGTGGATCGAAGCCCGCGATACCGAGCGCCGCGTCAGCTTCGATCCCGGCACGGCGCAGGCCGACCGGCTGCACCAGCTGATCGGCTTCATCAACACCGGCTTCACCGCCGCTTTCACCCCTTATTGGGTCGCGCTGGAGCAGGAGGACGCGGACCCGGACTACAAGGCGGCGCTGCGCCGGCTCGGCTACCAGGGGGTGCACGACCGGCATGCCCGGATGGAGGAGCTGATCGGCGACTCGCCCTATCTGCTCGGCGACCGGCCGACGCTGGCGGACGGGGTGTTCATCGGCGTCGCGCGCTGGGGCGCCTTCCACCAAGCGGTGGAAACCGGCGAATACCCCAGGACCCAGGCGCTGATCGCGCGGCTGATGGCCGATCCCGCGGTCGCCTTCGCCCAGGCGCGCGAGGACGGCGCGACGCCGCCCGGCAACGGCGCCTGCCTTGGCGAGATTCCGCTCGCCGACATCCTGCGCGACCACGCGTGAGCCGCCTTGCCGCTGGCGCTTCCCCGGCGCCGGCGGCATAAGGGGCCGTGGCCAGTGAACC
>NZ_JBCNMA010000081.1:0-15103 GCF_039595165.1 Sphingomonas sp. | reverse complement strand
ATCGACAGGCGCAGGATCAGCGCCTCGCGCTGCTCCGCCTCGCAATCGATCAGGATCGCGTCGCCGTCATCCCACAGGATGAAGTCGAACAGCGCCTTGCCCTGTGCAGTGAGCAGCCCCGCCCATTGCGGTGCGCCGGGCGCCACGGCGTTGATATCCTGCGTCACCAGCCCCTGGAGGAAACCTCGGACGTCCTCGCCCGAGAGGCGGATCAGGGCACGATCGGCGAGCAGGGTGGCTTCGGTCATGGCGAACAGGTAGGACGCGCGGAGCGACTTCAAAAGAGGCTCCCATGGCGACGTTCGATCTTAAGCTCACCGGCGGCACGGTGCATTTGCCCTCGGGTCCGGCACAGGTCGATATCGGCGTGCGCGACGGCAGGATCGTCGCGATCGGCGCGCAAGGAGACGCCGGCGAGACGATCGACTGCACCGGGCTCGACGTGCTGCCCGGCGTGATCGACAGCCAGGTCCATTTCCGCGAGCCGGGGCTCGAGGCCAAGGAAGACCTGGAGAGCGGCAGCCGCGCCGCGGTGCTCGGCGGGGTCACCGCGGTGTTCGAGATGCCGAACACCAAGCCCAACACCGACAGCGCCGCGGCGGTCAACGACAAGCTCGCGCGCGCCAGGGACCGGATGTGGTGCGACCACGCCTTCTATGTCGGCGCGACCAACAGCAATGCCGCCGATCTGGCCGAGCTCGAGCGGCTGCCGGGCACGGCCGGGGTCAAGATCTTCATGGGCGCCTCGACCGGCGACCTGCTGGTGTCGGACGACGCCAATCTCGCGCGCGTGCTCGCCTCGGGCCATCGCCGCGTCGCGATCCATGCCGAGGACGAGTTCCGCATGAACGCGCGCGAGGGCGAGCGGATCGAAGGCGCCCCGTCCTCGCACCCGGTGTGGCGCGACGACGAGAGCGCGATCCTCGCCACCCGCCGCATCCTCAAGCTCGCGCGCGAGGCGAAGCGCCGCATCCACGTCCTCCACGTCACCACGCCCGCCGAGCTGGAGCTGCTCGCGCAGCACAAGGACATCGCGACATGCGAGGTGACGCCACAGCACCTGACGCTGGCGGCCGAGGACGCCTATCCGCGGCTCGGCACCTATGCCCAGATGAACCCGCCGATCCGCTCGGCGGCGCATCGCGACGGCCTGTGGCACTGGCTCAACCAGGGCGTGCCCGACGTGCTCGGCTCGGATCACGCGCCGCATACGATCGAGGAGAAGGCCAGGCCCTATCCCGCTTCGCCGAGCGGCATGCCCGGGGTGCAGACCCTGCTGCCCCTGCTGCTCGACCATGTCGCCAAGGGTCGCACCACGCTGCAGCGGCTGATCGACCTCACCAGCGCCGGGCCGCAGCGCGTGTTCGGGCTGGTCGGCAAGGGCCGGATCGCGGCGGGCTATGACGCGGACTTCACCGTGGTCGACTTGAAGAAGCAATGGACCGTCGAGGAAAGCTGGCTCGCCTCGCGCTGCGGCTGGTCGCCGTTCACGGGGGAGGAACTGACCGGCAAGCCGATCGGCACGATCATCCGCGGTCGCCAGGTGATGTGGGACGGCCAGCTCGCCAACGCCGCGCACGGCCGCCCGGTGCGGTTCGAGGCGGTCGAGTTCGGGTAACCGAATCCTATGCTGCCCGATGATTTCGCGCCTCTGGTCGAGTACGCAGAGGAAAAGCTCGGACGCAAAGCTGCCTGGGCGCTGGCGTTCACGATCGCCGCGATCGGTCCCGTCGTTGTCGTTATCGTCGGTTTCTGGTGGTACCTCGGCTAAGGAAACCTACGCCGCCGCCTCCGCTACCGCCTCGCGCTCCGCCTGCTGGCGCGCCCACATCTCGGCATAGACGCCGCGCAGCTCGAGCAGTTCGGCATGGGTGCCCTGCTCGGCGATGCGTCCGGCTTCCAGCACCACGATGCGGTCGGCATTGACCACGGTCGACAGCCGGTGCGCGATGACGATCGTGGTGCGGCCGCGCTCGATCGCCTCCAGCGTGTCGAGGATCTCCGCCTCCGTCCGCGAATCCAGCGCGCTGGTCGCCTCGTCGAGGATCAGGATCGGCGGATCCTTGAGCAACGTGCGCGCGATCGCGACGCGCTGCTTCTCGCCCCCCGACAGCTTGAGCCCGCGCTCGCCTACCCGTGTCTCATACCCGTCGGGCATGCTCTCGATGAACCCGGCGATCGCCGCGCCGCGTGCCGCCGCCGCGACCTGGTCGGGCGTCGCACCCTCGCGGCCATAGGCGATGTTGTAGCCGACCGTGTCGTTGAACAGCACCGTGTCCTGCGGGACGATGCCGATCGCCGCGCGCAACGAGGCTTGCGTCACCTGCGCGATGTCCTGTCCGTCGATCGTCACGCGCCCGCCGGTCAAGTCGTAGAAGCGGTAGAGGATGCGGGCCAGCGTCGACTTGCCCGCGCCCGACGGGCCGACCACCGCGACCGTGTGGCCGGGCGCGATGACCAGGTCGATGCCCTTCAGGATGTCGCGATCCGCCTCATAGCCGAAGCGCACCCCCTCGAACCGCACCTCGCCGCGCGTGACCTCCAGCGGCGGTGCGCCGGGCGCGTCCTTCACCTCGGCGTCGGTGTCGATCAGGTCGAACATCGCGCCCATGTCGATCACGCCCTGGCGGATCGTGCGATACACCCAGCCGAGCATGTCGAGCGGGCGGAACAGCTGGCTCAAGAGCGTCGAGACGAACACCACGTCGCCCGGCGAGAAGCGTCCGCTCGACCAGCCCCACGCGACCACCGCCATGCCGGCGCCGAGCATGACGTTGGTGATCAGCGACTGGCCCATGTTGAGCCAGGCGAGCGAGTTCTCTGACTTCACCGCCGCGGTGGCATAGGCCTCGACCGCGGCCGAATAGCGATCCGCCTCGCGCTTCTCGGCGTTGAAATACTTCACCGTCTCGAAATTGAGCAGCGAATCCACCGCATGCGCGACCGCGCCGGTGTCGAGGTCGTTCATCCGCTCGCGCAGCTTGGAGCGCCAGTCGGTCACCCAGCGCGTGAAGGCGATGTAGATCACCACCATCGCCAGCGTCGACGCCACCAGCCACCAGCCGAAGCGCGACCCGAAGATCTGCAGCACCAGCGCCAGCTCGAGGATCGTCGGCGCGATGTTGAACAGCAGGAAATAGAGCATCGTGTCGATGCTCTTGGTGCCGCGCTCGACCACCTTGGTCACCGCGCCGGTGCGCCGTTCGAGATGGAAGCGCAGCGAGAGCTGGTGGAGATGGCGGAAGGTGACGATGGCGAGCCGCCGCGTCGCGTCCTGCCCGACCTTCTCGAACACCGTGTTGCGCAGATTGTCGAAGACGGTGGTGAACAGCCGCGCGGCGGCATAGCCGACCACCATCAGCACCACGAACACGACCACGCTGCGATCGTTGAGCGCCATCGAGTCCACCGCGGCCTTGAGCGCATAGGCGGCGCCATAGACCTGCACGACCTTGGACAGCAGCACGAGCAGCAGCGCGCCGACGATGCGCGCCTTCAGCCCCGGCATGCCGTCGGGCCAGAGATAGGGAAGGAAGCGGCGGAGCGTGGCGAACAACGGGCGTTCGCCGCCGGCGGGTACGGTCTGGGGCGGCATCACCGCTATCTGGGCGCGTGCGCGCCCGGATGCAACGCGCGCATGTGCGGAACGCCGCTCCGCCCGGTTCGTTGACCCGGGCGAGGAGCAGAGAGATGGAACCGGTGTTCTACGTGATGGCGATCCTGGGCTGCGGCGACGGCCAGCTGCAATGCCGCGAGGTGCGCGTCGAGCCGGTCCGTTACCATAGCGCGGCGCAATGCCAGGTCGCGATGGCCGAGGTCCTGCCACGCCACGCCGACCTCTCCTTCCCGACCATCGCCGCGAGCTGCCAGCAGCGCGGGAACCAGATGGCGCGCAACGATATGCACGCGCCGCGCGGTTAGGTCTTCAGCAACGCTCGATCGGCAGCGCCCAGCGGATCTGGTCGCGCAGCAACGCTTCGAGCTCGGGCGCGCCCGCATTGTGCGCGGCGGCGCGCTTGCGCAGCAGCGTCAGCAAAAGGTCCGCGCGGCTCGCGGGCGGGGCGGGGGTTGCACGGCCTTTCGCGAGCGCGCGGGAGAGGTGAAGCGATAGCGCGGTCATCGCCGCCGCTATGCCGCCATGGGCTTTACCCGAGTCTCGCCGAACGCGGTTAACGCGGCCGGGTCCATAGCCCGGCCGGGCGCGGGCCGGCGCGGTAGAGGCGATGGCGCAGCGCCGCCTGGGGCAGGGCACGCGCGATCCGGGCGAGCTTCTGCACATTGCCGGTACGCGCGCGATGGTCCCAGGCATGCGCGCCGCGCGCCGTCACCTCGCGCGCGATGTCGCCATAGATGCCCGCCGCCGCCAGCACCGCCCAGGCCGAGCGGAAGCGCAGCGCGGGGGTGCCGCGGCGCGCGCTCGCGGCATAGTCCGCCGCCATCTCCCCCAGCCATTTGGCGATCACCACCAGCCGCGAGCGGAATGGCGGCTTCATGTGCTGGCCGGGCGGGATGTCCATCTCGACCAGCCATTCGACCGGCAGGTAGCAGCGGCCGATGCGGTCGTCGGCCTCGATGTCGCGCGCGATATTGGCGAGCTGGAAGGCGATGCCGAGGTCGCATGCCCGGTCGAGCGTCGACTCGTCGTGCGGGTCCACCCCCATCACCACCGCCATCATGCAGCCGACCGCGCCCGCGACATGGTAGCAATAGCGCAGCAGGTCATTCTCGGAGCGCGGGAACGAGCCCCTGGCGTCGAGCGCGAACCCCTCGATCAGGTCGTGCGCGAAGCGGTGCGGCATGCGCGTCTCTTCGGCGACGATCCTGAGCGCGTCGAATGCCGGGTCGCCGGTCCATTGGCCGGCGAGGGCGACGCCGGTCAGCGTGCGCACCTGCTCGAGCCGCGCCGCCGGATCGGCCACGCGTTCGGTCTGACGACCCAGTTGCTGACCATCGACCAGATCGTCGCACGCGCGGCACCAGGCGTAGAGCAGCCACGCCCGCTGGCGCGTATCGCGGTCGAACAGCTGGCTCGCCGCGGCGAAGCTGCGCGATCCGCGCGCGATGCTGTCCTGCGCCGCCGCGACCACGCTGGCGCGGGTTGGCGCGGGCGCGCTCACAGGTCCTTGGCGCCGATCTGGCCGATCGTGGTGGCGGGGCGGTGCGCGGCCATCTTGGCGAGCAGCCCGTCGAGCTTGCGGTCGACGATCAGCAGCCCCTGGTGCTGCGGGCGCAGGAAGCCGACCTCGCCCATCTTGCCGACGAATTCGATCAGCCCGTCATAGAAGCCCGCGACGTTGAGCAGCCCCACCGGCTTGGCGTGATAGCCGATCTGCGCCCAGCTCATCGCCTCCCACAACTCGTCCATCGTGCCGGTGCCGCCGGGCAGGGTGACGAAGCCGTCGGAGAGGTCGGTGAAGGCCTGTTTGCGCTCGTGCATCGTGCGCACGACGTGGAGCTCGGTGCAGCCGCGATGCGCCACCTCGGCATCGACCAGCGCCTGCGGGATCACCCCGATCACCTCGCCGCCCGCCGCCAGCGCGCTGTCCGCCACGGCCCCCATCAGCCCGAGCCGCCCGCCGCCATAGACCACCCCGATCCCCCGCTCGGCGAGGCTGCGGCCGACGAAGCGGGCATTCTCGATGAACACGGAGTCGCTGGGGGTCGCCGACCCGCAATAGATGGCGAGACGCTTCAGGCTCATGGTTGCTCCAGCATCAGCGCGGCGGTCGCCTTGGCGCTGCCGACCACGCCGGGGATGCCGGCGCCGGGATGCGTGCCGGCGCCGACGAAATAGAGGTTGGGGATCGAATCGTCGCGATTGTGCGCGCGGAAATACGCGCTCTGCGACAGGATCGGCTCGAGGCTGAACGCGCTGCCGAGATGCGCGCCGAGATCGTCGCGGAACTGATCCGGCGCATAGCTGAACCTGGTCACGATGCGCTCGTGGATGTCGGGGATCAGCCGCCGTCCGACCTCGTCGAGGATGCGCTTCTCCAGCACCGGCGCGATCTCGCGCCAGTCGACCGGGAACTTGCCGAGATGCGGCACCGGGGCGAGCGCGTAGAAGGTCGAATGTCCCTCCGGCGCCAGGCTCGGGTCGGTCACCGTCGGGTGATGCAGGTAGAGCGAGAAATCCTGGCTCAGCACGCCATGGTCGTAGATGTCCTCGAGCAGCCCTTTGTAGCGCGGCCCGAACAGGATCATGTGGTGCGGGATTCCCGGCCAGGTCCCCTTGACCCCGAAATGGACGAGGAAGAGCGAGGGCGAGAAGCGCTTCTTCTCGAGCCGAACGGCGGTGCGCTGGGCGCTGCGCGAACCCTCGAGCAAGTCGCGATAGCTGTGGATCAGGTCGGCGTTGCTCGCCACCGCATCGGTCTCGAAACGCGCGCCGCTCCTGGTCACCACCGCGGTCGCGCGCTCGCCCAGCGTCTCGATCCGCGCGACCGGATCGCCCAGCCGCAGCGTGCCGCCGAGCCGCCCGAACAGCGCGACCATCCCCGCGACGAGCCGGTTGCTCCCGCCCTGCGCGAACCATACCCCGCCGTCGCGCTCGAGCTTGTGGATCAGCGCATAGATCGCGCTGGTCGTCATCGGATTGCCGCCGACGAGCAGCGTGTGGAAGCTCAGCGCCTCGCGCAATTTCTCGTTCTTCACGAACGACGAGACCATCGAATAGACGCTGCGCCACGCCTGGTACTTCGCGAGGTTTGGCGCGGCCTTGACCATCGAGGTGAAGTCGAGGAACGCGACCTGGCCGAGCTTCTCATAGCCTTCGCGATAGACCCCGGCCGAATAGTCGAGGAAGCGCCGGTATCCGGCGATGTCCGCCGGATCGAGCTTGGCGATCTCGCCGGCCAGCGCCGCGTCGTCGTTCGAATAGTCGAAGTTGGTGCCATCGTGCCAGTTCAGCCGGTAGAAGGGATCGACCGGCACCAAGGTCACGTCGTCGGCCATGCGATTGCCGGTCAGCGCCCACAGCTCCTCGAGCGCCTGGGGGGCGGTGATCACCGTCGGTCCGGCGTCGAAGGTAAAGCCGTCCTTCTCCCAGAAATAGGCGCGCCCGCCGGGCTTGTCGCGCGCCTCGAGCACCACCGTGTCGACGCCGGCCGATTGCAGGCGGATCGCCAGCGCCAGCCCCCCGAACCCCGCGCCGATGACCACTGCCCGCTTCACATGGTTCCCCTGATCGCCCGCACCGCACGCCCGACCGGCACCGGCGGCTTCCCCACCAGCATCCGCGCGCGGTCGAGCAGGCTCGACTGGCTCGCATAGAAGCGTGCGATGAGCCCCGCGTCCAGCCGATAGAAGCGTTCGAGCACGCGATAGCGTTCCTCGGGCTCCGCCGCGCGGAACAGCATCGCCGCCAGCATGCGGTAGAAACCGCGCCGCTGCCATTGCCGCCGGGCGAAGCCATAGGTCAGCTCGTGCAGCGCCGGGCCGCTGAGGTCGCTCGCATCGGCGATCGCCCGCGCGAGCCGCACGGCGTCGGGCAGCGAATAGCCGGTGACCGGGTGGAACAGCGCCGCGCGCATCCCCGCCTTGGCGAGGCGGTTGCCGCCCGAGCGCCAATATTCCTCGAAATCGCCGCCCATCGCGACCGGCAGCACGCCGGTCTCCTCGCGCGTCACCGCCTCCGCCTCGATCCGCCGCGCGGCCAGCCAGGCGTCGATGCGACCGCGCAAGGCGTCGGCATCGATCTCGGGCGTGTCGCTGTAGTAGGTGTCCTCGACGAACAGCCGTGTCGCCGCGAAGGGCAGCGCATAGACGAAGCGATAGCCGTCGGCCTGCGGCACCGTCGCGTCCATCACCAGCGGCCGCTTGAGCGGATGCGGCTCGGCCAGCGCGAGCTCGCGACCGAGGAATTTCTGCCAGCCGAGCTCGAGCCGCGAGAGATCGCTCGGCCCGCGGCAGTCGATCACCCCGCCCGCCTCGATCCGGTCGCCGTCGGCCAGCACCACCGCGCGCGCGCTCGCGCCCAGCGCCTTGCGTCCGGTCATCACCGCCTGCGCCGGCAGCGCGGCGCGCACCATCTGGTCGAGCCGGTCGGACTCGATCGAATAATAGCCGGCCTTGAGCGTCCGCGCATGGCCCGGGAAGACGACGTCGTAGCGCGTCCAGCCATAGGAGATCAGCGGCGCGACCAGCCAGCGGTCGGCGACGGCGACGTCGCTCGCGAAGAACGACCAGAGATGGTTGCCGCCCAGCTCCGCGCCGCCTTCGACGATGCGGATGTCGAGCTCGGGACGCTTCTTGCGCAGCGCGAGCGCGATGAGGCCGCCCGCTAGCCCGCCGCCGACGATGGCGACGTCGCAATGGATGATGGCTGGCATCGCCGCCGCCTAGCGGATCGCCCGCGCCCGGGGAACCCCCGGGGCGCGGGCGATTGCGACGCGGCGAGGCTTAAGTCAGGCCGCCTTGAGCAGCGGCATCTCCGCCGCCATCGCCCGCGCCACCGAGGGACGGGCGCGCAGCCGCGTGCGATAGGCCAGCAGCACCGGCCAGGCGGCGATGTCGACGCCCGCGGTCTCGCTCCAGTTGAGCACCGCGAGCAGATAGGCGTCGGCGACGGTGAACGCCTCGCCGAGGAACTCGCGCCCGTCGAGATGCGCCGAGAGCACCTCGAACGGCTTGGCCACCCGGCCGAGCGCCGCGGCCTTCTCCGCCTCGCTCGCATCCTTGGCGAACAGCGGCGCGAACACCGCCTTGTGCACTTCGGTGCTGATGAAGTTGAGCCACAGCTGCATGCGGTAGCGCGCCTCGCTGAACAGCGCCGGGGCGAGCACGCCCTCCTCGGCATTGTCGGCGAGATACTGCAGCACCGCCGGTCCTTCGGTCAGCGTGATGCCGCTCCGCGTCTCCAGCGCGGGGACATAGCCCATCGGGCTGACGGCACGGAAATCGCTCCCGTCGGGCAGCTTGTGGCCGGTCAGCACCTGGACGAACTCGGCGTCGAGGCCGGCTTCCTCGATCGCGATGCGGGTGGCGAGCGAGCAGGCGAAGGGAATGAAGTAGAGTTTCATGGCGCGACTCCCTGGGGTTGATTTTTGTACCATCTCGCAAGAATATCGGGGCGGTCAAGGAATTTTATGCGAGATAGTACAAAAAACACCGATACGGGCAGGAAACGCGGCCGTCCGCGTGCCTTCGATCCGGACGCGGCGCTGGGTGCGGCGGCCGAGCGCTTTCGCGCGAGCGGCTATTCGGGCACCTCGCTCGACGAGCTCGCCGCCGCGACCCGGCTCAACCGGCCCAGCCTCTACTCGGCGTTCGGCGACAA
Source organism: Sphingomonas sp. (assembly GCF_039595165.1). Classification (GTDB taxonomy): domain Bacteria; phylum Pseudomonadota; class Alphaproteobacteria; order Sphingomonadales; family Sphingomonadaceae; genus Sphingomonas. The sequence continues at coordinate 5,826 of NZ_JBCNMA010000081.1, read as the reverse complement.
GAAGGCGCTCTACCTCGCCGCGCTCGCGCGTACCCATGCGCGCGCCGAACGCGGCTTCGCGCGGCTGGCCGAGGCGGACCTGCCCTTGCGGGCGATGCTCGAGCGTTTCTTCACCGCGGTGATCGACGGCTATCTCACGGGCGAGAACGGGCCCGCGGGCTGCCTCTTCATCAGCACCGCCACCACCGAATCGGTGGGCGACCCGGAGGTTCGCGCCGCGATCACGCGCTTCCTCGCGATGGAGGACGCGCAGGTCGAGTTGCTCCTGCGCAACGCCGGGAGCGCCGCGCCCGCGCTGCAGGCGCGTGTCGTCACCGCCATGGTCCATTCGCTCAGCGTCCGCGCCCGCGCCGGCGCGCCGCACGCCGAGCTGGTGCGGGCGGCGCGGGACTGTATCGACTTGATCGCGCCGGTGGCCTGAAGCCTTTCGCCGGCCCCGGCGTTTGCGCTGCACAGGAGGCCGCATGAGGACAGCGATCGTGACGGGCGGCGCCCAGGGGATCGGCCGCGCGGTGGTCGAGCGGCTGCTCGGCGATGGCTGGGCGGTGGCCGCGTTCGACCTCGACGCCCGGGCGGGGAAGGAGCTCGCCGCCGCGCATGCCCCCAGGCCTCTGCTCGCGCGCACCGTCGATGTCGGCGACGAGAAGGCCGTTGCGGACGGGTTCGACGCGTTCGGTGCCTGGCTAAAGGAACTGGGCGAGGACCCGGGCCTCGACCTGCTCGTCAGCAATGCCGGCATCGCCGATCCGGTGAGCGGCCCGGTCGAGGCGTTGAGCCTTGCCGGCTGGCACAAATGGATCGACAGCCATCTGACCGGCGGCTTCCTGATGGTGCGCGCCGCGGTGCCGCTGCTGCGCCCGCGCAAGGGGTCGATCGTCCTCATGGCCTCGACCCGCGCGCTCCAGTCCGAACCGCATTGCGAGGCCTATGCCGCGGCCAAGGGCGGGCTGGTCGCGCTCGCCCATGCGCTCGCCGTCAGCCTGGGGCCGGAGATCCGCGTCAACGCGATCCTGCCCGGCTGGATCGAGACCGGCCCGTGGCGCAAGGCGTCCCAGCGCGCCGAGCCCGATCACCGCCCGATCGACCGCGAACAGCATCCCGTGGGCCGCGTCGGCGTGCCCGGGGACATCGCCGCCACCGTCGCCTTCCTCGCCGGCGAGGGCGCGGGCTTCATCACCGGACAGCAGATCGTCGTCGACGGCGGGATGACGCGAAAGATGATCTACGCCGAGTAGCGGCCTCGCATTTGCCCCGCGCTTGCGCCATGCTGGCCGCGATGGGGGATGCGGGCATTCACGAGGATCGCGCGACGGGGCGGCGCAGCACGCTGCTGCCGACGCTGTTCCCGCTGCTCCTCGCGCTCGACCTGCTGATCGTCGCCGGCGTCATCCTGTTCGTCATGGATCGCCCGCCGATCTGCCCGTGCGGCACGATCAAGCTGTGGCACGGCGTGGTGCAGTCGAGCGAGAACAGCCAGCACCTCGCCGACTGGTACACGTTCAGCCACGTCATCCACGGCTTCCTATTCTACGGCCTCGCGCACCTCGCGCTGCGCGGCCGCGCGCGCCGCTGGACGCTGCCGCTCGCGGTGGCGATCGAGGCAGGCTGGGAGCTGCTCGAGAATTCCCCGATCATCATCGATCGCTACCGCGAAGCGACGATCGCATTCGGCTATTCGGGCGACTCGATCGTCAACTCACTCGCCGATATCGGCTGGATGGCTGCGGGCTTCTGGCTCGCCGCCAGGCTGCCGGTGCGCATGACGATCGCCCTCGCCATCCTGTTCGAGGGGCTTACCCTGCTGCTGATCCGCGACAACCTCACGCTCAACGTGCTGATGCTGGTCTGGCCGGTCGACGCGATCCGGACATGGCAGGGGGCGGGGGGATTGCTCTAGCGATTGTCAATCTTAGCGCAAAATCCTATATCGCGCGCATGGCACAGATGAACGTCTCGCTCCCCGAAGGCCTCAAGGCCTGGGCCGAATCCCGCGTCGCCGAGGGCCGCTACAGCAGCACCAGCGACTATGTCCGCGACCTGATGCGCCGCGATCAGGAATATGCGGAGAGGCTGCGCGCATTGCAGGCTGCAATCGACGAAGGCTTTGCGTCGGGCGTGAGCGAGCAGTCGGTGGATGAAGTCTTCGCTGATCTCTATCGGAAGATCGATCACGCAAAGACTCAGGCCGCCTGATATATGGCCAAGGTCGAGCTAAGCCGGGCGGCGCGCATCGATCTGCTCAGCATCTATGATTACAGCATCGAGAATTTCGGCATCGACGTCGCCGGCAAATATCTTGCCGACGTTCAGCACGCGCTTGCCAAACTCGCAGATTTTCCGGAGCTCGGTCCCCCGGCAAGTGACCTGAAACGCGGAACGCGCTGCCTGTCCTGCAGGCAACATCGCATCTTCTATCGCCGTGAACGAGGGGGCGTGCTGATCGCTCGCATCCTCCATGCTGCGATGGACCCGCGAAAATGGTTGGCCTGATCCTCCTTTCCGCGCTCGCGATGACCCTCATCGTCGCGGTGCGCTACCTGATCGTCTCGGGCGGTTTCGCCTGGGCGACGCGGCTCAGGCATCCCGGCCTCTATCGCGGGCTCGACGCGCAGATGCGCCGCGAGATCGGCTGGAGCCTCGCCAGCGCCGCGATCTATGGCATTCCCGCCGGGATCGTCGCCTGGGGCTGGCAGAACCGCGGCTGGACGCGGATCTATACCGATGTCGGCGACTGGCCGCTCTGGTATCTCCCGCTTTCGGTCCTCCTCTATCTCCTCGCGCACGATGCGTGGTTCTACTGGACTCACCGCTGGATGCATCGGCCGGCGCTCTTCCGCCGCGTCCATGCCGTCCACCACGCCAGCCGGCCGCCGACCGCCTGGGCGGCGATGAGCTTCCATCCGGTCGAGGCGGTGACCGGCGCGGTGGTGATCCCGGCGCTGGTCTTCCTCATCCCCATCCACGCCCCCGCATTGGGCGTTGTGCTTGGAATCATGACGGTTATGGGTGTGACCAATCACATGGGGTGGGAAATCTTCCCGCGGGCGATGTGGCGGGGGGGTCTTTGGGGGCGTGGCTGATCACGGCGAGCCACCATCAACGGCACCATGAGCAGTACGGGTGCAACTATGGGCTCTATTTCCGTTTCTGGGACCGGCTTTGCGGCACCGACCGCGGTGTCGGCGACTTCGCGCGCAGCCATGCCAAAGCGGCGGCCGTCGCCGCTGCGTCTGTCGATACTGCCGCTCGGGCTGCTCCTGCTCCCCGCGGCGTCGCCGACCTTTAGCCTCGAGCTCGATGTCCAGAAGCTGCGGTCGGCCAAGGGCGTGCTGCGCATCTGCCTCACCTCGCGGCCGCAAAGCTTCCCCGATTGCAAGGACGATCCGCGCGCCGTCACGCGCTCGGTCCCCGCGACGCAGGCCGTCGTCACCTTCGACGGCCTCGCGCCCGGCAACTACGCCGCCGCGATCATCCATGACGAGAATGGCAACAGCAAGCTCGACACGCTGATGGGCATCCCGCGCGAGGGCTTCGGCTTCACCCGCAACCCCGCGATCGGCTTCGGCCCGCCCAGGTTCGACGCGGCGCGCTTCGCGGTCGATGGTGCGGCAAGGCCGCAGCAAGTGCGGATGCGCTATCTACTTTGATGTTCACGTGCATCCATTTGTGGACGGCGGCGTTTCGTTCCTGAAACAGTTTCAGGAAGCTACTCAATGCGTCACGCCCCGTTCCTTCCCATCGCGTTCGCCGTCACCGCGCTCGTCGCCACGCCCGCCCTCGCGCAGGATGCGCCTCCCGCGGAAGCGGTGAACCCGCCCGCCGAGGAGGCCGCCCGGACCGGGCCGGCCTCGGCCGAGGTCGCCGCCGCGGCGGAGGAAGGCGCGGCGCGCCTCACCATCGGCGGCGGGGTCGCCTATATCCCCGATTACGAAGGCTCGAACGAGGAGCGCTGGACCCCGCTCCCCGCCGCCAACGGCACGATCTCGGGGATGAGCTTCACCGTGCTCGGCAACCGCGCGAGCATGGACCTGCTGCCCAATCCCACCGGCCCGACCTGGGACTTCCAGTTCGGCCCGGTCGCGGTGCTCAACCTCAACCGCACCAATATCGACGCGATCGAGGACCCGCGCGTCGCCGCGCTGGGCGAGATCGACACCGCGGTCGAGGTCGGCGGCTATGTCGGCATCGGCAAGACCGGGCTGATCACCAGCGATTACGACAAGCTCTCGATCTCGGTCTCCTACCGCCACGACGTGACCAAGATCCACAAGAGCGGCATCTGGAGCCCGTCGATCAACTACACCACGCCGCTCAGCACCAAGGCGCTGGTCGGCATCTTCGCCTCGGCCGAGTTCGTCGAGGACGAATATGCCCGCACCTATTTCGGCGTCACCCCCGCGGGCAGCGTGGCGAGCGGCCTGCCCGTGTTCACGCCCGAGGGCGGGCAGAAGGACATCACCTTCGGCGGCCTGTTCACCTATGCCCTGACCGGCGATCTGACCAAGGGCCTCGCCCTGGTCACCGGCTTCACCTACAAGAAGCTGCTCGGCGACTTCGCCGACAGCCCGCTCGTCGCGATCGCCGGCTCGCGCCACAACTGGACCTTCGGCGCGGGGCTGGCGCTGACGTTCTGACGCCGCTAGAAGAGTCGCATCCCCGGGGGAGCGCTGACGGCGCTTGAGAGGCAGGCACGAGCCTGCGACCCGCTGAACCTGATCCGGCTGACACCGGCGTAGGGAGGGAGCGGCTTTCACCCGAAGACCGTCCTCTCCCGCATAGGAGTAGTGACGAATGGCCGACATCCCCGCGCGCACCGAATTGAAGGTCACCACCGGCCCGATCCGCGGCTCGAAGAAGATCCATGTCGGTCCCCTCGGCGTCGCGATGCGCGAGATCCATCTCGAACCCTCGTCCGGCGAGCCCCCGCTGCGCGTCTACGACTGCTCCGGCCCCTATACCGACCCCGACGCCCGCATCGACATCATGGCCGGCCTGCCCGAGCTGCGCCGCGACTGGATCCGCGATCGCGGCGACGTCGAGGAAGTCGCCCAGCGCGAGGTGCGCCCCGAGGACAATGGCCAGCTCGGCCCGGACCGCTCCGGCGGCGTCCAGCCCTTCCCCAATGTCCGCAAGCAGGTGCTGCGCGCGAAGCCCAGCGCCAACGTCTCCCAGATGCACTATGCCCGCCGCGGCATCGTCACGCCCGAGATGGAATATGTCGCCACCCGCGAGAATCTCGGCCGCGAGATGCTCGCCGAGTACATCCGCGACGGCCAGGACTGGGGCGCCAGCATCCCCGACTACGTCACCCCCGAGTTCGTCCGCGACGAGGTCGCCCGCGGCCGCGCGATCATCCCCAGCAACATCAACCACCCCGAATCCGAGCCGATGGCGATCGGCCGCAACTTCCTGGTCAAGATCAACGCCAATATCGGCAACTCCGCCGTCGCCAGCGACGTGGCATCCGAGGTCGACAAGATGGTGTGGGCGATCCGCTGGGGCGCCGACACGATCATGGACCTCTCCACCGGCCGTAACATCCACGACACCCGCGAATGGATCCTGCGCAACAGCCCCGTGCCCGTCGGCACCGTCCCGATCTATCAGGCGCTCGAGAAGGTCGGCGGCATCGCCGAGGAGCTGACCTGGGAGATCTTCCGCGACACGCTGATCGAGCAGGCCGAGCAGGGCGTCGACTATTTCACGATCCACGCCGGCGTGCGCCTGCCCTACATCCCGATGACCGCCAAGCGAGTCACCGGCATCGTCAGCCGCGGCGGCTCGATCATGGCCAAATGGTGCCTGGCGCACCACCGCGAGAGCTTC
>NZ_JBCNMA010000080.1:0-15473 GCF_039595165.1 Sphingomonas sp. | reverse complement strand
GCGCACCCCATCGCGACCAGCAGCGCCGCCACCGCCACGCAGCGCGCCGCCCGCCCGCCACCGCCCATGGCAAGCCCGGCCGCCGCCGCCGCCAGTCCGCCGAGCACCACCGCCGCCCAGCGATTCGCGTCGGGCAGCGCGAACCATGCCGCGATCCCCGCCCCGAGCAGCACCGGGATCCACAGCACCAGCTGCCCGCGCTCGGCCTCCAGCCAGCGCTCGAGTCGCTCGCCGGGCCGCCATCCGCCCGCGATTTGAAGCAGGCGGAACCCCGTGCTACGGGCGCTCGCGGCTGAACTGGCCATCGATCACCTGTCTGGGAGCAAGCGCGCTTGGGCGCAACATCACAGCCCGCATCCGGGCCAAATCCTGTTAACGGCGCAATCGTCACGCGTTTCGCCCCGTCCCCGACGGGGTTCCTGCACATCGGCGGCGCGCGCACCGCGCTGTTCAACTGGCTGTTCGCCCGCCGTCACGGCGGCAAGTTCCTGCTGCGCATCGAGGATACCGACCGCGCCCGCTCGACCGACGCGGCGATCGAGGCGATCCTCGACGGGATGCGCTGGCTCGGCCTCGATTGGGACGGCGACGAGGTCTACCAGTTCGCCCGCGCAGATCGCCATGCGCAGGTCGCCCGCCAGCTGCTCGAATCGGGCCATGCCTATCGCTGCTGGATGAGCCAGGAGGAAATCGCGGCGCAGCGCGAGGAAGCGCAGGCGGCGAAGAAGCCCTATCGTATCCGCAGCCCGTGGCGCGACCGCAGCGACGGCCCGCTCGACCAGCCGTATGTCGTCCGCATCCGCGCCCCGCGCGAGGGGGCGACGACGATCGCCGACGCCGTGCAGGGCGAGGTCACCGTCCAGAATGCCGAGCTCGACGACATGATCCTGCTCCGCTCGGACGGCACGCCGACCTATATGCTCGCGGTGGTCGTCGACGACCACGACATGGGCGTGACGCATGTGATCCGCGGCGACGATCACTTGAACAACGCCTTCCGCCAGCTGCTGATCATCAAGGCGATGGGCTGGCCCGAGCCGATCTACGCCCACATCCCGCTGATCCACGGCGCGGACGGGGCGAAGCTCTCCAAGCGCCATGGCGCGCTCGGCGTCGATGCCTATCGCGACGAGCTCGGCGTGCTGCCCGAGGCGCTGTTCAACCATCTCCTCCGCCTCGGCTGGGGCCATGGCGACGACGAGATCATCAGCCGCGATCAAGCGGTCGAGTGGTTCGACCTGTCGGGCGTCGGCAAGAGCCCGTCGCGCTTCGACCTGAAAAAGCTCGACAGCCTCAACGGCCATTACATCCGCGCAGCGGACGATGCGCGACTCGCGCAGCTAGCCGCGCCGTTCCTGCCCTTCACAGCGTCGCCGCAGCAGATCGCGCTTCTGCAACGCAGCATGCACGCGCTGAAGCCGCGCGCCGCCAATCTCCTCGAAATCGCGGATGGCGCCGCCTTCCTCTTTCGCACGCGCCCTCTTGAAATGGACGCAGACGCACAAAATTTACTGGAGGGTGACGCGCGACGCCTGCTCACCCAGCTTCACGCCGCGCTTGACGCGGTCGCGGAGTGGAATACGGAGGCGCTCGAAGCGGCGGTACGCCAGGTGGCGGAGTCGGGAGGGGTCAAATTGGGAGCGGTCGCACAACCGCTCCGCGCGGCGCTCACCGGGCGCCGGACCTCGCCTGGCATCTTCGACGTCCTCGTCCTTTTGGGGCGCGAGGAAAGCCTGGGCCGGATCGCCGACCAGACGAAAGCCCCGGCCGGTTCCGGCGTCGCGGGCTGAACGAGAAGGATGAAGACCATGACCGACTCCACCCTCAAGCTCGGCGACAAGGATTATCCGGTCCGAAAGGGTAGCGTCGGTCCCGAGGTCGTCGACATCCGCAAATTCTACGGCCAGTCGGGCATGTTCACCTATGACCCGGGCTTCACCTCGACCGCCTCGTGCGAGTCGGGCCTCACCTATATCGACGGCGACCAGGGCGTGCTGCTCCATCGCGGCTACCCGATCGACCAGCTCGCCGAGCAGTCGAGCTTCATGGAAGTCGCGTACCTCCTGCTGAACGGCGAGCTGCCCGACCAGGGCGAGCTCGACAAGTTCACCACCACGATCACCCGCCACACGATGCTGCACGAGCAGCTCGCGACCTTCTACCGCGGCTTCCGCCGCGACGCGCACCCGATGGCGATCATGTGCGGCGTGGTCGGCGCGCTCTCGGCCTTCTACCACGATTCGACCGATATCTCGGACCCGCACCAGCGCATGATCGCAAGCCACCGGCTGATCGCGAAGATGCCGACGATCGCGGCGATGGCCTACAAGTACAGCGTCGGCCAGCCCTTCCTCTATCCGGACAATTCGCTGTCCTACACCGGCAACTTCCTGCGCATGACCTTCGGTGTCCCGGCCGAGGACTATCATGTCGATCCGGTGATCGAGTCGGCGATGGACAAGATCTTCATCCTCCATGCCGACCATGAGCAGAACGCCTCGACCTCGACCGTGCGCCTCGCGGGCTCGTCCGGCGCCAACCCGTTCGCGTGCATCGCGGCGGGCATCGCCTGCCTGTGGGGCCCGGCGCATGGCGGCGCGAACGAGGCGGCGCTCAACATGCTGCGCGAGATCGGCCGTCCCGAGCGCATCCCCGAGTACATCGCGCGCGCCAAGAACAAGGACGACCCGTTCCGCCTGATGGGCTTCGGCCACCGCGTCTACAAGAATTTCGACCCGCGCGCGAAGGTGCTGTCCAAGGCCGCGACCGAGGTTCTGGACAAGCTCGGCATCAGCGATCCGGTGCTCGACACCGCGCGCGAGCTCGAGCAGATCGCGCTCAAGGACGATTATTTCATCGAGAAGAAGCTCTACCCGAACGTCGATTTCTACTCGGGCGTGATCCTCTCGGCGATCGGTTTCCCGACCACGATGTTCACGGTGCTGTTTGCCCTGGCGCGCACCGTCGGCTGGGTCGCGCAGTGGAACGAAATGATCTCGGACCCCGACCAGAAGATCGGCCGCCCGCGCCAGCTCTACACCGGCCCGACGCAGCGCGACTACGTTCCCGTCGCCAAGCGCTGAGGGATTGCCTCACCCGGCCAGGAAGGCGCGCAGCAATGCCGCCGTCCGGCCGGGGAATTCCTCCGGGAAGAAATGCCCGCCATCGATCGCCTCGCCCGCGACAGAGCTGGCCCAGCGTCGCCAGATGCCGATCACGCCTCCGGCATCGTCATACCAGTGCGCCGGCCCGCCCCTCGCGCTCCATAGCGCGAGCAGCGGACACTCGATCATCCGCCCCGCATCGCGATCCGCCTCGTCATGTGTCCGGTCGATATCCGCCGCGGCGCGATACTCCTCGCAGATCGAATGCGCACGGTCGCGTAACGCGTCGACATAGGCCTGCCGGATCGCGGCCGGAAACGTCTCGGGCGGCGACCCCCAGCACGCCAGGGCATGATCGACGACCGCTTCCGGCGCCGCCGCGAGCAGCCGCTCGGGAAAGGGCGCCGGCTGCGCGAGCAGCGCGAACGGCCAGAAGGCGAGCATCGTTCGCGCGTCCGCCCGCTCCCACACCTCGATCGTCGGCACCATGTCGAGCACCGCCACCCGCTCGATGACCTCGGGATGGTCGAGCGCCATGCGATAGGCGACTCGGCCGCCGCGATCATGGCCGGCGACGGCGAACCGCGCATGGCCCAGCGCCCGCATCGCTTCGACCAGCGCCTGCGCCATCGCGCGCTTGGACATGGCATCCCGGTCCGCCGGGTCGCGCGGATAGGCGCTGGCGCCATAGCCGGGCAGGTCCGCGACGATCACCGTGGCATCCCCGGCCAGCAATGGCGCGGTGTCGCGCCACATCAGGCCGGTCTCGGGAAATCCATGCAGCAGCAATAATGGCGTCCCGGCGCCACCCGCGCGCACGAAGATCGAGCCGCGCTCCGTGTCGATCGTTCGTGCCTCGAAGTCCGCGAATCCTCGCACCGGCCAACCTCCGCGTGCTCAACGCAGCGGGACGAGCGAAGGATGCGGGCTAGGCCGCGCTGCGCAGGATCTTCGCCATCGGCCGGCCCTTGGCCAGTTCGTCGATCAGCTTGTCGAGATAGCGCAGCTCGCGCATCAGCGGTTCCTCGATCTCCTCGATCCGCACGCCGCAGATCACCCCGGTGATCAGCGACCGCGCCGGGTTCAGCCGCGGCGCCCGCGCGAAGAAATCCTCGAAACTGGTCTTCGCTTCCAGATGCGCCTCGAGCTGTTCCTGGCTGAATCCGGTCAGCCAGCGAAAGATCTCGTCGACCTCGGCCTGGGTGCGCCCCTTCTTCTCCGCCTTGGCGATATAATGGGGGTAAACGCTCGCGACGCTGATCGTGTAGACCCGGTGCTTCTTCATACCGCCTCCCCCCGCCGTCGCTACTCCGCCATATACCGCGCGAAGGCGTCCTTATAGTCCGGATGCCAGCGCGACAGCGCCGGCCGGTTCTCGATGATGTCGTCCATCGCCCAGCGCATGCGCTTCTCGTCGGTCGCGCGGTCGACGTCGTTGTCGGGGCAGAGGATGTAGAAATCGCCGCGCGCGATGCTATCGAACATGAACAGTGCGACCTGGTCGGCGGTCCAAGCCCCCTTGGCCTCGCCGGTCATGCCGCTCTGGGTGAAGCCCGGGATCAGCAGATGCGCCGAAATCCGCTCGCCCGCTTCTTCGCGCAGCGCATGCGCGAGGGACTCGGTATAGTTGCGCACGCCCGCCTTGGAGAGGTTGTAGGCCGGGTTGCCGGGCGGGCTGGTGATTCCCTGCTTCGACCCGGAGTGGATGATCGCGCCCGGCTTGCCGCTCGCCAGCATGCCCGGCACGAACGCCTGCGCGACGTGGAGCACGCCCATCAGGTTGATGCGCAGCAGCTTCTCCCAGCCCTCCGGATTCTCCCAGGGCTGGCCCGGATTGCTCCCGATCGCCGCGTTGTTGACCAGCACCGCGACCGGTCCGTGATCCGCCAGCACGCGATCGCGCAACCGTCCGACATCGGCGGCGTCCGCCACGTCGGCGGCGATGGCGACGAGGCCGAGTTCGCGCGCCGCCGCGTCGAGCTTCTCGCCCGGCAGGTCGGTGATCACGACCTTAAGCCCGCGCTCGGCGAGCCGCGCCGCGATCCCGAAGCCGATGCCGCCGGCCCCGCCGGTGACGACGGCGACGCCGCCCGCATCGAACGCCGGGGGAAGAGAGAGCGACTCCATGGGACCATCCTTTCGCTGACGCGCCGCCTGTAGCGATACCATGCGCGCGACGCGATAGCCTGTAATACCGGTCAGCGCTCGAACGCGCCCAGGATCGGGCAACCCTCGCCCTCCCCCGCCGCGCAGCGCCGCGCCAGCTTCTCGAGCGCCCCGCGCGCCGCGGTCAGCTTCGCCACCTCGGCATCGATCGCTGCGATCCGCGCCTGCGCCAGCGCGTGCGCCCGCGCCCGGTCCTCGCCGGCATCCAGTTCGAGCAGCTCGCCGATCTCGCTCAGCGTGAACCCCGCCTCCTGCGCCGCGCGGATGAAGCGCAACCGCCGTACATCGCCCTCGCCATAGCGCCGCACCCCACCGGCCCGCGCCGGCTCGGCGAGCAAGCCACGCCGCTGGTAATAGCGCACCGTCTCCACCCCCACGCCGCCCGCCGTGGCGAGCGCACCGATCGTCATGTCGAACACTTCTTGACTCCGTACCATGGTACGGAACCTATCTAGGCGGGGTTCGTAGAGTCGCAAGGAGCCTCCCATGTCTTCCCGCCCCGTCGCCGTCCTCCACCGCATGGTCATGCCCGGCCATATCTGCCCCTATGGCCTCAAGGCGAAGGCGCTGCTCGAGCGCCGCGGCTATGCGGTCGAGGATCACTGGCTGCGCACCCGCGCGGAGACCGATGCCTTCAAGGCGGCACACGACGTCAAGACCACGCCGCAGGCCTTCATCGCCGGCGAGCGGATCGGCGGCTATGACGACCTGCGCCGCCATTTCGGCCTGCACGTGCCCGGGAAGGGCGAGACCAGCTATACGCCCGTGATCGCGCTGTTCGCGGTGACCGCGCTGATGGCGCTCGCCGCCAGCCACGCCGTCTCGGGCTCGCCCTTCACCATTCGCGCCGCCGAATGGTTCGTCTCGTTCAGCATGTGCGCGCTCGCCCTGCTCAAGCTGCGCGACGTCGAGAATTTCTCGACCATGTTCCTCAACTACGACCTGCTCGCGCGCCGCTGGGTCCCCTATGCCTATGTCTACCCCTTCGCCGAGGGCGCGGCGGGCGTGCTGATGACGGCAAACGCGTTGCACTGGCTGTCGATCCCGCTCGCGCTGTTCATCGGCGGCATCGGTGCGGTCTCGGTGTTCAAGGCGGTCTATGTCGACAAGCGCGAGCTCAAATGCGCCTGCATGGGCGGCGACAGCAACGTGCCGCTCGGCTTCGTCTCGCTGACCGAGAACCTCATGATGATCGCGATGGCGATCTGGATGCTGGTGCGGTGATCAGCTCCGCGCGTCGAGTTCCTTGACCAGCTTCTTGGGCGCCTGCGCGCGATAGCTTTCCTCGATCCAGTCCTTGAGCTGGTCGATGTCGGGGATGGCATCGTCGCCGGGCGCGAAGCTCACCCAGCCGCTCTTGCCCAGGCCATAGGCGGTGGGCGTGGCAAAGGGCAGCTTGAGCGCCACCTCGCTCGTGTAGCGCAGCTTCACCGACATGCCGAACGCGTCGCTGGTCGAAAGATAGGCGAAGGTCTTGTCGTTGACCGCGAGGTCGGCATGGTCGGGCCACGGCGCCTTGATGTGCGCGCCGGGCAAGGTCAGGCCCCATGCCCGCAATTCGTCGATCACCGCCTTTGCCCTGGTCATTGCGGGCGCTCCATCAGCCAGACCGATCGATTGCGATAGTCCACTGCGAACCCCTCCTGCGCCAGCCAGTCCATCCCCAGGATCGCCAGCATGTCGCCCGCTCCGGCGAGACGATCGAACACCGGCAGCGCGCCCACGCGTACGGTGCGACGCTGCCATCGCCACCGCCCCACGGCAATATCGCGCACCTCGCCCTGGAGCAGCGGCAGCGGCCGCCCGTCGATGCCCGCGATCGAGCCGCCGGTGCGCAACGAGGTCGGGCCGAGCCCCGCCCGGCGGGCGAATGCTGGATTGAGCGTCGTATATTGCGCACCGGTGTCGAGCAGGCCCCAGCCGTCCACTCCGCCGATCCGGACCGGCAGCATGATCTTCCACGGTTGCAGCCATTTGACTTCGACCGGCCGCCATTGCGGGCTCACCGCCTGTGCCCCGCCCGGACCGATGCGCACGCAGCCGCTGCCGGGCGCCCAGATCGTCAGCCGATCGGCCAGCAGATCCACGCCCGCAAGGCCCGCGACGTCATGGCTCTCGAATGCCGGGGCCGGCAGCGCCGGCACCACGGCGTCGCGCAGCATGATCGGGCCCGCCGCGATCGAACCGACCCGGTGGAAGTGAACCGCGACGCCGCCCCCCATGCCCTGCGCCTCTTCAGTCTTCGCATCGCGCGGCAGGCCGAGCTGCGCGGCGCGCACGGGGTCGATCGTCGAGCCGCTCGCCGCGGTATCGAGGACGAAGGCGAACGGCCCTTGATCGTTGATCCTGGCGCGGATGATCGGCGTTCCCTCGTCGCCGATCTCGATCGGGAGGCAAGCCGATGCTTCCTCCGCCTGCGCCGGGACCGCGAGCGCCAGTCCGGACAGCAGGAGGATCGACGCGCGCATCTTCATTCGCGAGCGATAGCAGCCGCGCGACGCGCCCGGAAGCGTCCGCCTCAGTCCGCGCGGCTCGGCAGCGTCAGCACGAAGCGCGCACCCTCGTCCGGCGCGCTGTCGACCAGGATGTCGCCGCCCATCGCCCGCGCCAGCCGCCGCGCGATGTAGAGACCGAGCCCGCTGCCACCCGGCTCGGCGGGGTCGACTCGGCCGAATTTCTCGAAGATCTTCGCCTGGTCCTCGGGCGCGATGCCCTTGCCCTGGTCGGCGACGATCACGCAGCCGAGCGCGCCCTCGCGTTCCAGCCGCACCCATACCCAGCCGCCCGGCGGCGAGTAGCGCACCGCGTTGCCGATCAGATTGACCATGATCTGGAGCACGCGGCGGAACTCGCCGGTCACCGGCATGCGCTCATCGGCGCGCGGCTTCTCGATCCGCACGTCCGCCTCGCTCGCGCGCACCGCGAGCAACCCCGCGGCACGGCGCGCGACATCGGCGAGATCGATCGGCTCGAGTTCGACGGTGAAGTCCTCGCGCTCGATCGCGCTCAAATCGGCCAAGTCGTCGACCAGCGACAGCAGGTGCCGCCCGGCATTGGCGATATCGAGCGCATATTCGGCATAGTCGTCGCGCAACGGCCCATCGACGCGCGCGCTGATGCTGTCGGCATTGGCGATGATCCGCGCGAGCGGCGCGCGCAGCGCCTTGTCGAGACGCTGCCCGAACTCGCTGGTGAATTCGGGATCGGCGGCGGGCGCGGGCGCGTCGTCCACCTCCTCCGCCGGGTCGATCCATGTCGCCGCGCCGCTGAACCCGGCGAAGCGGCCGAGCGCATCGATGCGCGGGCTCGCGGAAAGCCGCACGCGCTGGCCGGTGCCGCGCAGCTCCGCGACCTGGCCATCGAACCGCACCTGCTCGGCGGCGGCGGCGAGGATCGGCAGCGCGCCCTCGCCATCCGCCTCCAGCGCGAACAGCAAGGTCAGCGGCTGCCCCAGCAGCGCGCCGGTGTCGAAGCCGTTGAGGCGCCCGGCCTCGACCGGCAGATGCGTGATGCGCATCGCCGCGTCGGTTTCCCACAGCCAGTCGGCCTCGGCGCGCAGGAAATCATCCTCGCGCATCGCGTCCCCTTGGGGACGCCACGCGGCACGCGGCCGCCACCCGCTGACCTCGAGCCGCACGCCGTCGGCGTCGGGCTCGGCGCGCACCCACAGATCGATGTCGTCCTCGCCATCCGCCGCGACGACGTTGCGCGAGACGGGAATGCCGAGCCGCTGCGCGAGCCGCGCCACCGCCGCGATCGGCGGCACCGCGACCGGCACCCCGATCTTGCCGCCGGCGCGCGCGTTGAGGTCGGCGAGCCGCGCCTCGGCATCCACCAGCAGCCCGTCGGGGCCGATGCGCCCCATCGCGATGGGCGGGCGAGGCTCGATCGCGTTCATCGCGCGTCTTCCAGCGCGAGGATCGCCGCGCGATAGTCGGCCGGCAGCCGCAAGCCGGCGAGCGCCGCCTGCGCCTCCCCGGGATCGATCGCCATGATCGTATCGAGCAGCTCGGCAAAGGCCTCGACGTTGCGGCGCGGATCGGCTTCGCTCAGCGCCACGCCCAGCCGCGCGATCGCCCCGCGATCGAAGTCGAGCGCGCGCAGGGCGATCCACAACCGCCCGCTCGCCACGTCGGAGGTCATGTCGCGCGCCGCAGCGAAATCGATGCGCAGCGCATGCGCCAGCAGCGCGGCGAACAGCGCGACGCGGCGATCGCCCAGCGCTTCGGTCATCACCTCGGCCAGCTCGTCGGGCTGCGCGTCGAGCGCCACCGCCAGCCGCATCGCCGCGGCTTCGGCGCGCTCGCCCTCGTCATGCGCGGCGAGGCTGCGCTGCGCGGCATCGGCCAGCGCGCGGTCGAGCGCCGCGGTCGGCTGCGCGACCCCGGCGCGCAACGCCGCCGCCACGCGCCACACGAGTTTGTGATGCAGCTCGGCCGGAAGGTCGGTCTGCATCAGCGGCCCGGTCTCGGCCATGCCGCGCCGTCGGCTCTCCGCCACCAGCACCGCCGCCGCGTTCTGCGCGAGCAGCCGGTCGGGATGCTGGGCGAGGCGGCTGAGCAGGCTCGCCCGCTCGGGATCGTCCTGCGCCTGCACCTGCATGCCGCTCGCGAGCAGGTCGAGCCGCACGCGCGCGATCAGCTCGCCCATCAGCTCGCGATCGCGCAGCAGCCCCGATTCGTGCAGGATCGCGGCGACGCTTGCGCCATTCGCCAGCGCGTCGGCCAGCTCCGCCTCGCCATGCGTGCGCAGCAGCCGCGCGCCGTGGCCGCGAATCTCGCTCTCGACCGTCTCGATCAGCGCGCGCACCAGCTGTGCCAGCGCCGCGCGCGTGCGCTCGTCGAGCCGGCCATCCTCGGCCATGCGGAAATCGTCGATCGCCGTGCCGAGCGCACGATGCGCGGCAACATCCGCCCCCGCGGCACGCGCGAGCAACGCCTGTGCGCCGTCACGGGCGCCTTCACGCATGTCGACAATGGGGTCGGACATGGCCCTGGACTAATGGAACTGCGGTTAAGACGGAACTAAGGCTTTTCCCGTCGACTCTCAACCGCGGCGGCGAGCGTGACGAAGGCATAGACCGTCACCGCCGCCAGCCCCCAGCTCACCCGCCCGGCGATGGCGAACGGCGCGACGATCAGCAGATAGGCGGCCGGGCTGCCCCACCAGCGCCGAACCAGCGCCTGGCTGCGCTCGGCGATCACCGTCGCGGCGATGGTGACCAAAGCCAGGATCAGCCCGTCGAGCGTCGCGTCGGCGCGCGTCTCGGTGATGCCGAGCGCCAGGATCACCGCGATCGCGATCACGCCGATCAGCTGCTCCTGCACCGCCGCGCGTCTCTCTTCGCCGCGCAACGCCGACAGCGCGGCGCCGGTCGCCAGCGCCGCCACGCCGGGCAACGCGACCGCCGCGCCCCACGGCCAGCCGAGCGCCACCAGCGCCACCGCGCCCGCGCCGAACAGCAATCCGCTCGCCGTCACCGCCCAGCCGGGCACCGCCTTCTCGACCACCTTGGGCAGCGCCAGCCGCGCGAGCCGCGTGAAGACGTGCCGGTCGGCCCAGCTCGTGCGCCGCTCGGTCAGCGCGGCGAGCACCGCGTTGCTGCGCGAGGCCAGCGCCCCGCCGTCGCGCTCGACCCCGTGCCCCGCGCGCACCGCGCTGCCCGGCAGCGGCACCTGCTCGGCGCCCGCCTGCACGATCGCGCGCAGCAGGGTGGACTGGAAGTCATAATCGGGCGGAAAGGCGGCGATGTCGGCGATGCGCTGCGCCGGCGCGCGCGCGATCCCCGCCCAGCAATTGCTCGCATCGACTCGTTCGAGCGAGGCGGCCGGGTCCTGAGTCACCAGGATCGCGTCCTTGCCCTCGCCCGCCATCTTGTCGACGACGTCATCCGTGGTGACCAGCCCGTCGGCGAGCACCACGAAGCTCGCCAGCGGGTGCGCCTTGGTCGAGGCCTCGGCGGCCGAGCGCACGATATCGACCGGCACGCCACGCTTCGCCGCGCGGCTGACCGCGCCGAGCAGGGCGGGCGTCACGCGTGTCACCGCGACGAGGATCTGCCCCGCGCCCGCGCCGACCAGCAGCCGCGTCTGGTATTCGAGCAGGGTCATGCCCCCGAACGGCAGCGTTGCCGCCAGCGTCCCCGGCTTGTCGCCCGCGTCCTCGGTCGCGAAAATGAGCCCCGCCAACATCATGCCTGCGGTAGGCCAATCTCAATAGCGAAGGAAGGCCCGCCGGACCTCTTCCCACGCCGATTCGTCGGCCTTTGCCGCCGAGTCGAGATCGCCTGGCGCCGCCGCGGCGTCATCGACCCATTCGCGCAACCCCGGCCCGCCGTTAATCACGTCGATCGCCAGCTTGCCGAACTCATATTCGTACGGGAAGTCGCGCCACAGCGCATAGTCCGGGTACAGCGACCGGATCGCCTTGAACCCCAGCGCCTGCAGCCGCCACGGCCGGAACGCCGCATGGTCGTAGCCCGCCCCCTCGGCATGGATGAACACGCCGCTGCACAGCTGCCCGACATGCTTGTGGAAGGTCGGCTGGAACCAGAAATCGCGCAGCGTACAGCCCGCCAGCCACTCGGGCGCGATCCGGCGCATCTCGGCGATCACCGCCTTGGCGTCGATGTCGGGCGCGCCGAACAGCTCGAGCGGCCGCGTCGTACCGCGCCCTTCGGACAGCATGGTCCCCTCCAGCATCACCGTGCCGGCATAGGCGCGCGCCATGTTGACGTTGGCGGCGTTGGGACTCGGGTTGATCCACACCCGCTCGCTCGGCCAGCCGAAGCCGGGCGCGGCATCGGGCGCCCAGCCCTCCATCTCGATCACCCGATAGGCGACGTCGAGCTTGAAATGATCGATGAACCACGACCCCATCTCACCCAAGGTCATGCCGTGCCGCATCGGCATCGGTCCCGCCCCGACGAAGCTCTCCCAGCCGGGGAGCAGGGTCAGCCCCTCGACCGGCCGCCCGGCGGGATTGGGCCGGTCGAGCACCCATACCTCCTTGCCGTGCTGCGCCGCCGCCTCGAGCATGTAGAGCAGGGTCGTGACATAGGTGTAGATGCGGCAGCCCAGGTCCTGCAGGTCGATCAGGATCAAGTCGAAGGTGTGCATCGACTGCCCGGTCGGACGCCGCACCTCGCCATAGAGGCTGAACACCGGCATCCCGTAGGTGGGATCGGTATAGTCCGGCGACTCCATCATGTTGTCCTGCAGGTCGCCGCGCACGCCATGCTGCGGCCCGAACACCGCCGAGACGTTGATCCCAGCCGCGACCAGCGCGTCGAGGCTGTGCGTCAGGTCCGCCGTCACCGATGCCGGATGCGCGAGCAACGCGACGCGGCGGCCTTGCAGCTGGCTGAGAAGCGCGGGGTCGGCAAGCAGCCGGTCGATACCGAAATTCATGGCGCCTCAGGTGCCGGGAGTTCGAAGGCGAAGCAAGCCGCTTCGTCGCCTCGGGTGGACCGAAACCCGGCGTCGCCGGTTGAGCCGTGCGACATCGAGGGAGATATCGCATGCCCGTCCGCAAGTTCGCCGTCGCCGATGCCGTGCTCGAGCGCTCGCCCGGCCAGGACGGCGACGTGTTCGCGGGAAATGTCGTCGACCAGCGGCACGGCGCGCCGGTCTCGATCGGCTTCGGCCGCTACGGCCCCGGCCAGGGCATCGAGGAGACGATGGCGGTCGACGACGTGATGATCGTGCTGGAAGGGCGGCTATCGGTCTCCAGTGCGGCCGGCAGGGTCACCGCCGGCCCCGGCGAGATCGTCCACATGCCCAAGGGCGAGGCGGTGACCATCCTCGCGCACGACGAGGGCGCGCTCACCGCCTATGTCACCTACCCGCACTGGCGGGAGGCGCGCGGCTAGCTCCGGGCCGGCAGCTCCAGCGCGAAGCCGTCCGGATGGTGGAAGTCGGGCTTGCCCGGCGGATGTGCCAGCGCCCAATAGGATTTGGTGCCGTCGGCCTCCTCGATCACGGCGGCGAGAGCGAGGGTCCGCCGCCCGGCCGGAATCGCGGCCAGATCGACAGTCGCCTCCAGCACGAAGACCGCGCCCTGCCGCTCGAGCTCGATATGCGGGTCGACGGGCAAGTCGAGATCGCGCATCCCGGCACGATAACCGTCGAACGCATAGGCCGCCCATTGCCCTGACGGCGAGAGGTTGAACTCGAAATATCCATCACCTCCCGTCGGCTTCAGGAACAGCTCGCAACAGGTCCGCTGCCACAAGCCGTCGGCGCGGCCCGGGGAGGTGCGGTCCGGAACCGCGAGCGCCGCCCCGGGGGTGATATAGAAGGTCAGCAGCACGCCGTCGGCCTCGGTCATGGCCAGTTCGGCATGGACGGCTTCGACCAATGCCGCTGGCGTATCCGGGTGGCGGGTCAATTGGACCATGTTTGGAATCGTCCCTCACTCCGTTTGGGCTGAGCCTGTCGGAGCCCCCGTCCCGCGTCAACGCACCGCGCGTGGGGAGATGACTCCCCGCGCCTCGTCGGCTATGCGGCGCCCGCCATGACCGAATATAAGTCCGATCTGCTTCGCCTGCTCGACCAGCGTGGATACATCCACCAGGTCACCGACGCCGCCGCGCTCGACGCGCTGGCCAGCAAGTCGATCGTGCCCGGCTATATCGGCTTCGATCCCACCGCGCCCTCGCTGCACGTCGGCAGCCTGGTCCAGATCATGCTCCTGCGCCGCATGCAGCAGAGCGGGCACAAGCCGATCGTCCTGATGGGCGGCGGCACCGGCAAGATCGGCGACCCGAGCTTCAAGGACGAGGCGCGCAAGCTGATGACCGACGAGATCATCCAGGCCAACGTCGCCTCGATCAAGACGGTGTTCGAGAAGTTCCTGACCTTCGGCGACGGCCCGACCGACGCGATGATGGTCGACAATGCCGACTGGCTCGACAAGCTCGAATACATCCCGTTCCTGCGCGATATCGGCCGGCATTTCTCGGTCAACCGCATGCTCAGCTTCGACAGCGTCAAGCTGCGGCTCGACCGTGAGCAATCGCTCTCGTTCCTCGAGTTCAACTACATGATCCTCCAGGGCTACGACTTCCTGGAGCTGTCGCGCCGCGCCGGCTGCCGCCTGCAGATGGGCGGGTCGGACCAGTGGGGCAATATCGTCAACGGCATCGAGCTCGCCCGCCGCGTCGACGGGACCGAGGTCTATGGCGTCACCACCCCGCTGATCACCACCGCCGACGGCGGCAAGATGGGCAAGACCATGTCGGGCGCGGTGTGGCTCAACGAGGACCAGCTTCCGGCGTTCGATTACTGGCAGTTCTGGCGCAACACCGACGACCGCGACGTCGGCCGCTTCCTGCGCCTGTTCACCGACCTGCCGCTCGACGAGATCGCCCGGCTCGAGGCGCTCGAAGGCGCCGAGATCAACGAGGCGAAGAAGATCCTCGCCACCGAGGCGACCGCGATGTGCCGCGGCCGCGACGCGGCGGAGGCTGCTGCGGAAACCGCACGCAAGACCTTCGAGGAAGGCGCTTCGGGCGGATCGCTCCCCACGCTTGCCGTCTCCGGCGAGATCAGCGTGGTCGATGCGCTGGTCGGCCTCGGCTTCGCCGCCTCCAAGGGCGAGGCGCGGCGCCTGATCAAGGGCGGCGGCGCGCGAATCGACGGCGAGAAGGTGAGCGACGAGGCCGCGACCGTCACCGTCGGCGCCGCCCAAGTGCGCGTCTCGGCGGGCAAGAAGCATCACGGTCTGCTCGATCCCGCTTGAGAAAAGCTGTCTGATAGGACTTCGCTAACCATCCCGGTTGCCGGGACATTTACGCCCGGCAGTTATCCCATGCTTCCAAAGAGTTGCCGGAGAGTCCGGAGCATGGCCGCGTGACCTATCAATTCTCATCCCTTGCCGGCGCGCCCGCCGCCGGAGACGACCGGCGTGGGATCGAGCGCGACGAGGTCCATTACCGCGCCCGCGCGTTCGGCCCGAATGCGCAGCCGGTGACGCTGCTGATCGTCAACATCTCGCCGCACGGCCTGATGGCACGCTGCGAAGCCCCTTTCGCCGAGAGGGACCGGCTGCGCGTGATGCTCCCGGTGGTCGGCGTGGCGGCCGCGGAGGTGCGCTGGTGCCTTGGCGGCCGGCTCGGCGTCAGCTTCGACAGTGCGATCGACCTGGCGAGCTACTACGAGCTGCTCGCCCAGATGCTGAAAAAGGGCTGACCGGCAGTCGCGA
>NZ_JBCNMA010000079.1:0-15614 GCF_039595165.1 Sphingomonas sp. | reverse complement strand
TGTGTATAGGCCGTCGCGGTGGTCCCATTCCGAACGAAAACAGCGCTTTTCAACACACGTCGATCCTGGTTCGGCCCCGTCAGAAACGGTGTCCAGTACACCACCACTTGTGGTGGAGCCGCCGGGTACTGCCCCCGGGTCCGCTGCGTCTATTGCACGCCACAATTTATCGTCATAGCCGGGCGAACCCGGCAGAACCGATATAGGAACCCCAAATCCGATTGAAAAGAGCGGGATTTGGCCTTGTGAAGGCCATAAAGCGGGAGCAAATAACAGGATATGCTCACCCAGCGTTCCCGTTATGCCCTGCGCGCCATGCTGTTCCTGGCGAAGCAGCCGCGGGAAGGTGCGCCGACGCCGATGACGCGCATCGCGGCCGAGGCGAACGTGCCGCGCAAGTTCCTCGAGCTGATCCTTGCCGACCTGCGCGAGGCGGGGTTTCTCGATTCGACGCGCGGCAAGATGGGCGGCTACCGCCTGTCGCGGCCCAATCACATGATTTCGCTGGGTGAGATCATCCGCGTGATCGAGGGGCCGCTGGCGCTGGTGCCGTGCGTCAGCCGCACCGCCTATCGCCCGTGCCTCGACTGCAAGGACGAGACCGCCTGCGCGATCCGCCACGCCATGGCGCGGGTGCGCGACGAAACCGCGCGGATCCTCGACGGCACCAGCCTGGCGGACGCCACCGCCGAGGATCTCGCCGCGGCTTAAGCCGCGGCGTTGCGCTTCTTCAGTTCGTCGCGGATCTCGCGCAGCAGCACGACATCGGCGGGATCCTCGGCCGCGGCGGCCTGGGTTGCCGGGACGATTCGGTTCACCGCGCGCACCAGCAGGAAGATGATGAAGGCGACGATGAGGAAATTCACAGTCTGGGTGATGAACTCGCCATAGCCGAACAGCGGCACGCCGGCCTTTTTGAGCGCGGCATAGTCGGTCGAGCCCTGCAGGTTCGCCGGTACCTCGCCCAGCACCAGGAAATAGCTCGAGAAATCGAGCCCGCCGAAGATCTTGCCGATCACCGGCATGATGATGTCCTCGGTCAGCGACGTCACGATCTTGCCGAACGCGGCGCCGATGATGACCGCGACGGCGAGGTCGAGCACGTTGCCGCGCGCGATGAAGGCCTTGAATTCGTTGAGCATGGACGCACCCCTGAATTGCCTGTGCCGGAGCGAGGGTAACCGGGCGATTCGGGGGCGGCAACCCGGCTTTCCATTGCGAAGCGGGCAAGCGTCCCCTAACTTCGCAGGTGTCGTATCGATGCGACACACTTGGAGGGATGTTTCGACATGAAGCTTCGTCTCGTTGCCGCGCTGGTTTCCGCCGCCTTGCTCTCGGCCTGCGGCCTCAACAGCGTGCCCACCGCCGAGGAAGCGGCGAAGGCGCGTTGGGCCGATGTGCAGAGCGAGTACCAGCGTCGCGCAGACCTGATCCCCAACCTCGTCAACACGGTCAAAGGTTTCGCCGCGCAGGAAGAGCGCGTGCTGACGGAAGTCACCAACGCCAGGGCTCGCGCGACATCGGTGAATGTCACCGCCGAGCAACTCTCCGACCCGGCGCAGGTCGAGCAGTTCGAAGCGGCGCAAGGGGCGCTTAGCCAATCGCTCGGCCGACTGCTGATGGTGACGGAGAACTATCCGCAGCTCACCTCGAACGAGAACTTCAAGGCGCTACAGAACGAACTCGCGACAACCGAGAATCAGATCAACATCGCTCGCCGCGACTACAATTCCGCGGTGCAAAGCTATAACACCACGATTCGCACCTTCCCGGATTCGATTGGCGCGCGCATCTTCTATGGCGCCAAGCCGATGACGCCGTTTAAGGCAACTGCGCCGGCCGCCGAGACGCCTCCGACCGTCAACTTCGATAATAAGTGAGATTTGACGAGCGGAGCAGATGACATGACCGTCCGCTGGCTGATCGGCGCACTCCTGGCGCTTGCCGTGGCCGCGCAACCAGTCTCGGCACAGAGCTTTCCCAAGCGGACGATCGAGCCGGTGATCGATGCGGCGAACATCATCCCCGACGATCAGGAAGCCGAACTCTCCCGCATCCTCGACCAGTTCGAGCAGGAGAAGGGACAGCAGTTCGTCGTCGCGACCATACCCTCGTTGGAGGGGCGATCGATCGAAGACTATGGCTACCAACTGGGCCGGGAATGGGGAATCGGCCGCAAGGACGTGAACGATGGCGTCATCCTGATCGTGGCACCGAACGAGCGCAAGGTCCGGATCGAGGTCGGCTATGGTCTAACGCCCGTCCTCACGGCGCAGCTTTCCGGGGCGATTGTCAGCGACGTCATCCTCCCGCGCTTCCGCGAGGGCGACATGCCTGGGGGGATCCGGGCCGGTGCCGATGCGATATTGGAGCAGCTGCGCTTGCCTGCGCCGCAGGCCGAGGCGCGCGCCAAGCGTATTTTGGACGAGCGCAAGAAAAAGCGGGACAATGGTGGCTGGTTCGTCATCGCCTTCTGGATCTTCGTCATCCTGCTGATCGTGCTGCCGATCGTGATCGGTGCGGCACGCGGCAGGAAATATCGCGGCGGGCATGCCCCGGTGGTGATCTGGGGCCCGGGCCGGGGCGATGGCGGCTCCTCGTCCTGGAGTGGCGGGAGTTCGTGGGGCGGCGGCGGATCGTCCTGGGGCGGGGGCGGCGGCGGCGGCTTCTCGGGCGGCGGCGGGTCGTTCGGCGGCGGCGGCGCATCGGGGGGCTGGTGATGACGCGACGATTCACGAGCGACGAGCACGACCGGGTGACCGCGGCGGTCGCCGAGGCGGAGCGCGGCACCGACGGCGAGATCGTGACGATCGTCACCGACTGGTCGGACCATTATCACGACGTCTCGCTCTATTATGCCGCGGCGGTGATGCTGGCGGCGCTCGGGTTGTTCGCGGCGTTCCCGGCGCTGCTCGACGCCAAGCTGGCGCTGTTCACCGGCGGATGGGGCGAGGCGGAGCGGCATCTCCAGCTCGCGCTGCTGGTGGTGGTGCAGGCGGCGCTGTTCCTGATCGTGCGCTTCGGATTTGAGGCGCTGCCGTTCCGCGGCTTGCTGATCCCCCCGGCGGTTCGCGGCCGACGAGTGCGGCGGCGCGCGGTGCAGTTCTTCAAGGCGAGCGCGGAGAAGCGCACCGCGGCGCGGGTCGGCGTACTGCTCTATCTGAGCCTCGCCGAGCACCGCGCCGAGATCGTCGCCGACGAGGCGATCCTCGCCAAGGTCGATGACGGTGTTTGGGGCGAGGCGATGGTCACGCTGGTCGACCGCGTCCGTACGGGCGACCCGGCGGGCGGGATGGCCGGCGCGGTCGAGCGCATCGGCGCGGTGCTGGCGCAATATTTCCCCAAGACCGAAGCCGACGCCAACGAGCTTCCCGACCGGCTTATCGAGCTGTGAGCCTTCCCGATGCCCCCAATGACTGGGACGCGCCCGTCGAGACGATGTGGCAGGGCAGGTTCATCACCGCGAAGAAGCAGGGCCGCTGGGAATATGTCGCGCGCGCCCGCGGCATCCGCGCCGCGGTGATCGTGGCGATCGACGATGACGAGCAGCTGATCCTGGTCGAGCAGTATCGCGTGCCATTGGGCCGTGCCTGCCTCGAACTGCCCGCGGGGCTGGTCGGCGACGAGAGCGAGGACGAAGCGGTCGAGATCGCCGCCGCGCGCGAGTTGGAGGAGGAGACCGGCTATCGCGCGGGACGCGTCGAATCGCTCGGCGAATATTTCTCCTCGCCCGGCATGGTCAGCGAGAGCTTCACCCTGGTCCGCGCGCACGACCTGGTGCGCGCCGGCGAGGGCGGCGGCGTGGAGGGCGAGGGAATCACCGTCCATCGCGTGAAGCTCGCCGCCGTGCCGGACTTCGTCGCGGACTGCCGGGCACGCGGCATGGCGATCGACGTCAAGCTGCTGCTGGTGCTGGCTCAGTCGTTGCTGGCGTAGAGCCGCTCGAAGCTGAGACGGTCCCAATAGCCGCGCTGAAGCTGGATGCGGCCGTCGACGACGCGGAAGAAGCCGCAGCCGCGAAACCCCTTGGGATCGCGCCACTCCATCGCCGCCCATTCGCCGTCGGCCATGCGGTTGACCGGGATACAGACCATCTCGGCGGCGGCGAACTCGGCCGCGAACATCGCACGGATCGCGTCGCGGCCCTCGACCGGGGCGTTGGCGACCTGATGGTTGACCGCATCGTCATGATAGAGCGCGGCGAGCGCATCGGCGTCGCCGGCGTTGAACGCCGCGATCCAGCGGTCGAGCAGCTCGGCCGGAGTCACCGGAAATTGTCGGCGTAGGCCTGGAGCTTGAGCTTGCGCCGCGGCGCGGGGACGACGTGGAAGGCGATGCCTTCGCGCTCCGCATATTCCTTGGCCGCGTCGAGCGTCGGGAAGTTGAGGCGCAGCTGGTTGCGGGTGTCGCCCGAGCCGGCCCAGCCGGTCAGCGGATCGGGGCGCTGCTGCTCGCCGGGGTCGAATTCGAGCACCCAGCGATCGGTGCGGAAACGGCCCGACTGCATGGCGTTCTTCGGGCGCTGATAGATGCGTGCGGTGGACATGAGCTGCCCTTTATCGCGATCCGGCGCGCCGTGCATCCGCATTTTTGGTGCGCAGCGTCGCCGACGCCGCGGCGGGATCGTCGGGCCAGGGATGGCGAGGGTAGCGGCCGCGCATCTCCTTGGCGACGTCGGCCCAACTCCCCTTCCAGAAGCCCGGCAGGTCGCGCGTGGTCTGGATCGGCCGGCCCGCGGGCGAGGTGAGCGAGAGCACCAGCGGGGTGCCGTTGCCGAGCGTGGGGTGCGCGGCGAGGCCGAACAGCGCCTGGACGCGCAGCTCGACGGTGGGGCCGCCTTCCGCGGCATAGTCGATCTCGTGAGTCGAGCCCGCCGGAGTCTCGAACCGGGCCGGGGCGAGGCGGTCGAGTTGCTTCTGTCCGTCCCAGCCGAGACGGTTCTGCAGCACCTGAGTCAGCGCCTCGGGCGGGATGGCGTCAAGGCGGCGCTTGCCGGCAAGCAGCGGGGGCAGCCAGTCGTCGAGATCGGTGCGCAGGGCTTCGTCGGAGAGCGTGTCGAGACCCGCATAGGCGGCGCGTACCCGCAGCGCGCGGGCGCCTTCGGACCAGGGCAGCAGGCCGAGACCATGGGCGCGCACCCCTTCAAGCAGCGCGGCGGCGATCTCGCCGGAATCGGCCGCGCTGTCGGGGCCGCTCGACAGGCGGATCGCGCCGAGACGGCGTTCGCGCGCGGCTTCGACGCGACCAGTCGCTGGATCGAAGCGGACGGTGCGGCGCGTCTCGATGCGATGGCCGAACAGCGTTTCGATGCTGGCGGGATCGATCGGCGCGGCGGCGAGGATGCGCGCCCCCGCTGCCATGCCCTGGGTCTCGGCCACGGCCAGCCATTCATGGCGCGCGAGCGGGACGGTGGGATCGAGCCGGAAGCCGCGGCCGCCCGCCGAGGCCCAGGTCTCGCCCGAAGCGTCGCGGCGGCGCGCGATCCGGTCGGGAAAGGCAAGCGCGACGCATGCGGCGACTGCCTCGGGCGAATCCGGTTCGAGCATGGCGGCCGCAGCGCCGGCAACCAGCTTCGCCCAGCGCTCGGCGAGGCGGCGCGCATTCTCGGCGCGCTGGCCGCGTTCGCTGCGCCAGCGGCGCAGGCGGTGCTCGAGATCGGCGTCCGGCCCGCCCAGGCCACGCTCGCCGAGCAGCACGGCGACTTGCGCCGCGGTCGCCGCGAGGCCGATCTCGCCTGCCCGCGCGAGCATATGGCCGAGGCGCGGCGGGAGCGGCAGGCGCGCGATCGCCTTGCCGTGCGCGGTGGGGCGGCCGTCGGGGTCGAGCGCTTCGATTGCAGCGAGACGCGCGCGCGCTTCCTGCACCGCGGCATCGGGCGGCGGATCGAGCCAGTTGAGGCCGCGCGGATCGGCGACGCCCCACAGCGCGCAATCGAGGGTGAGCGCGGACAGGTCCGCTTCGAGGATCTCGGGCGGGTCGAAGCGTGGCAGACCGGCGGTTGCGGCGGCCTCCCACAGGCGATAGGCGACGCCCGGACCCTGGCGCGCGGCGCGGCCGGCGCGCTGAGTGACCGACGCCTGGCTCGCGCGCTCGGTGACGAGCCGGGTCATCCCCGCGGCGCGATCGTAGCGCGGGCGCCGGGCAAGGCCGGAATCGACCACGACCCGGATACCGTCCAGGGTCAGCGAGGTCTCGGCGATCGAGGTGGCGAGCACGAGCTTGCGGCAACCTTCGCGATCGGGCGCGATCGCGGCGCGCTGCGCGGCGGGGTCGAGGCTGCCGTGGAGCTTGTGCAACGCGATGCCGGGGAGGTCGCCGAGCCGTTCGGCGGTGCGCTCGATCTCGGCGACGCCGGGGAGGAAGGCGAGAATGCCGCCGGTTTCCTCGCGCAGCGCCAGCCGGCATGCCGCAGCGACCGAATCCTCGATCCGCGCCTCCGCCGCGCGGCCGAGATGGCGCAGCTCGAGCGGATAGCTGCGGCCTTCGCTTAGGATGACCGGCGCAGGGTCGTTCGGTTCACTGGCCATCAGCGCCGAGAAGCGGGCGCCGTCGAGCGTGGCGGACATCGCGACCAGGCGCAGGTCCGGCCGGAGCGCGGCCTGCGCGTCGAGCGCCAGCGCGAGGCCGAAATCGCTGTCGAGGCTGCGCTCATGCACCTCGTCGAACAGCACCGCGGAGATGCCGGCGAGCTCGGGATCGGCCTGGATGCGGTTGACGAAGATTCCTTCGGTCACGACCGTCACTCGCGTCGCAGCCGAGCGGCGGGTGTCCATGCGCGTGGCATAGCCGTAAGTCTTGCCGACCGGCTCGTCGGCGAGCCCGGCCATACGCTCGGCCGCGGCGCGCGCGGCGAGTCGGCGGGGGGAGAGCAGCAGGATCTCGCCGCTGCACCAGCTCTCGGTGAGCAAAGCGGGCGCGACCGCGGTGGTCTTGCCCGCGCCGGGCGGGGCGACCAGCACCGCATTGCTCCTCGCGCGCAGTGCGGCGAGCAGATCGGGGAGCACGGCATGGATCGGCAGCGCGTTCACGACCTCGCCCTACGCATTTTACCGCAATGCTTGAAGCGCCATGGCACTCAATCGCGCGGCGCGCGTTGCGCGATTTGAAGGAGACCGGTCATGGCACGCACGCTTTCCAGCTTCAGCATTACCGCCGACGGCAAGGGCGACTATCTGATCAGCATCGAAGACGAGGACGGCGAGACGATCGAGCTCACCGCGAGCTACGACCAGCTCGACATGATCAGCGAGGCGATCGACGACGCCCTCGACGAGGACGAGGAGGACGCGCTGGGCGTCGAGGAGGACGAGGACGAGGAGAGCGAGGCTTAAGCGGTCCTTTCACCCTCCCCCTGGCGGGGGAGGATAGAGGGGAACGGTCGAGGGCGTCGGCGTCAATAAGCCCGCGCGACCGCGAACTCGACCGCCTCGATCATCGCGTCCTTGGCGGCGCTGGCCGGGAAGATGCCGAGCGCATCGATCGCGCGCTGGCCATAGTGGCGCGCACGCGCGAGCGTGTCGTCGACCGCGCGGCTCGAGCGCACCAGCTCGACCGCATGGGCGAAGTCCGCGTCGCTCGCGCGGCGCCCGAGCACGGCTTCCTTCCAGAAGGCGCGGTCGTCCTCGCCGCCGCGGGCATAAGCGAGGATGACGGGAAGCGTCATCTTGCCCTCGCGGAAATCGTCGCCCGCGTCCTTGCCCATCGTGCCCGAGTCGGAGACATAGTCGATCGCGTCGTCGACCAGCTGGAACGCGATGCCGAGATTGCGGCCATAGGCGTCGAGTGCCGCTTCCTCGCCCTCGGGCCGCTCGGCGACGACCGCGGCGATACGGCAGGCGGCGGCGAATAGCGCAGCGGTCTTGGCGCCGATGATCTCGAGATAACGCTCCTCGGCGAGATCGATGCGGCGCGCGGCGGTGAGCTGGTTGACCTCGCCCTCGGCGATCACCGCCGAAGCGTTGGAGAGAATCTTGAGCACCTTGAGGCTGCCGTCCTCGACCATCAGCTCGAAGCTGCGCGAGAACAGGAAGTCGCCGACCAGCACGCTCGCCGGATTGCCCCAGATCAGATTGGCGGTGCGCTTGCCGCGGCGCAGGTCCGAGCCGTCGACGACGTCGTCGTGGAGCAGCGTCGCGGTATGGATGAACTCGACCGCGGCGGCGAGCCGATGATGGCGCGCGCCCGAATAGTCGAGCAGCCGCGCGCTCGCCAGCGTCAGCATCGGCCGCATGCGCTTGCCGCCGCCGGCGATCAGGTGCCCGGCCAGTTCGGGGATCAGCGGGATCTGCGACTGCATGCGGTCGAGGATCACGGCGTTGACGAGATTCATGTCGGCGGCGACCAGCGCGATCATCGGTTCGAGCGAGGGCTCCGCCCCGCGGCCGATACGATGGCCAATGTTGTGAACGGTCGCGCTCATGCTGGGCGCGATGTGGCTGCAACGCGGGCGAAAGGCAAGTGCAGCGGGGCTTGCGCGCCGGTAAAAGCGGCGCAACAAGCGCGCGACTTCAGCAAACGGGACATTTCATGAGCGACGAGACGCTGCAACGCTATCGCCAGAGCATCGACCGGATCGACGCCGCGCTCGTCTTCCTGCTCGCCGAACGCTTCCAGATCACTCAGGCGGTGGGGCGCCACAAGGCCGAGACCGGTCTGCCGCCGGCCGACCCGGGGCGCGAGGAGCGGCAGATCGCGCGCCTGCGCGAGCTCGCTGCGCAAGCCGATCTCGATCCCGAATTCTCCGAGAAGTTCCTGCGCTTCATCATCGACGAGGTGATCCGCCACCATGCGCGGATGCAGGGGCACGACGCCGGCTGAGACGTTCAGCCGCACTAATTTTCCGCCCGGCACATTTTTGCGACATATCATATTTATTGAGGCGGCGGACGGCTATGTGGGCCGGACGAGCGGGAGGGACGAATGCGGCGCGTGGCGTGGGTAGTGACGGGGTTGATGGCGACGGCCGCACCGATGGCGATGGCGGCTGCCCAGGAAGCGCCGGCATCGGCGCCCGCCACCGCGCAGGAAGAGACGCCTCCCGCCCCCGATGCCGGCGGCGATGCGGGCGAGGAGCTCGAAGGCGAGGAAGTGGTCGTCACCGGCCAGCTGCGCGGCGCGGTGCCGGGCGACGTCAAGCCGGAGGTCATGCTCGGCGCGGCGGATATCCGCGCGTACGGCGCGTCGAACGTCAGCGAGCTGATCGAGCAGCTCGCGCCGCAGCTGGGCAGCAGCGCGGGACGCGGCGGGGAGCAGCCGGTGATCCTGCTGAGCGGCCGGCGGTCGAGCCTGCAGGAAGTCGCCCGGCTGCCGTCCGAGGCGATCGAGCGCGTCGATATCCTGCCCGAGGAAGCGGCGCTGCGCTTTGGCTACAGCGCGACCCAGAAGGTGCTGAACATCGTGCTGCGGCCGCGCTTCCAGGCCGTGACTGCCGAGATCCAGGGCCGCGTTCCCACCGCCGGTGGCAACGCGCAAACCGAAACCGACCTCAACATCACCAAGATCACGCGCAACGGGCGGATCGAGTTCGATATGCAGCTCGATACCCGATCCGGCATCCTCGAGAGCGAACGGGGCGTGACGCGGGCGCCGACCCGCCTGTTCGATACGCGCGGGAACATCACCGGCATCGACGGCGGTGAGATCGATCCGGCGCTGAGCGCGGCGGCGGGAACCATCGTCACCGTGGCCGGGGTCCCGGATGCAGCGGCGAGCGGGCCGCTCGGCCTGGGCGCATTCGCGGCCAACGCCAACAGCGCGAACGTCACCGACCTGTCGCGCTATCGGACGCTGATCAACCCGCAGCGCAACATCGAGATCGGCGGCCGCTACAGCCGGACGCTCTCGCCGACCGTGCGCGCGACGGCCAACGTCCAGTTGACCGCGCGGCAGAGCGAGGCCCTGCTCGGCCTGCCGACGGCGACGCTGCGCCTGCCGGCGGGGAATCCGTTTTCGCCGTTCTCGCAAGACGTGCAGGTCATGCGCTATCTCGACGAGCTCGCCCCGCTCTCGCGGCGGGAGGACGGCCAGACACTGCAGACCGGCTTCACGATCAATGGCGACCAGTCGCCATGGTCGGCCAGATGGGGCTGGTCGGTGACCGGCGGCTATGACCGTTCCTGGTCGGATACGGTGACCAGCACGGGCGTGTACGCCGACGCGGCGCAGAGCGCGCTAAACGCCGGCGATCCGGGCTTCAACCCGTTCGCACCGATCCCGCTTCGCTTGCTGTCGGTCCGGCCATCCGACACCGCCAGCTCGCAGTCGAGCCTCGCGCGAATCGATGCCCTCACCAACGGGCCGCTGTTCAAATTGCCCGCCGGCGACGTGACCACCAGCATCCGCATCGCCGGGACGACGCGTGACTTGTCGAGCCAGTCCTTCCGCTCGGATGTGTTCCGCGAGACCGAGATTTCGCGCGACACCGCGAGCGTGCGCGGCAACATCAACCTGCCGATCGCGAGCCGCAATCGCGCCGTGCTCGGTGCGATCGGCGACCTTTCGGTCTTCGCCAATGCCGAGGTGGAGGAAGTCTCGGACTTCGGACGTCTGACGACCACCGGCTATGGCCTCAACTGGCGCCCGCTCACGCAAGTGACGTTCATCGCCAACTGGACCAGCGACAGCAACGCGCCCTCGCCCGAGCAGCTGGGCGACCCGGTGATCAGCACGCCCAATGTCCCGGTGTTCGACTATGTGCGCGGCGAGAGCGTCGACGTGACGCGGATCACCGGCGGCAATCCGCTGCTGCGCGCGGACCGGCGCGACGTGATGCGGCTGGGCACCTATATCCGCCCGTTCTCGGAAACCGACCTGACGATCCGCGCAAACTATACCGAGCAGACGTATCGCAGCCGCGCACAGAACTTCCCCGCGCTTACGGCCGAGGTTCAGGCGGCGTTCCCGAGCCGGTTCGTGCGGGATGGTGAGGGCCGGCTGCTCAGTGTCGATGCGCGGCCGATCAATTCGGGCCGGGGCGAGCAGCGGAGCCTCAATTGGGGTGTCAGCCTGGGCCTGCCGCTGCCGTCGCCCAATGCCAAGCGCCGCCAGGCGGAGATGGCGCGCTTCCGCGAGGCGATGGCGGAATCCCGCCGCACGGGCGAGCCGCTTCCACCCGAATTCTCCGCCCGCATGGACGATTTCCGCCGCCTGCGGCAGCAGGAGAGCATCCTTGGTGGCGGTCAGCGTGGGCAGGGCCGGCAGCAGGGGCAGGGCGAGCAACAGGGACAACGGCAGGGTCAGAACCAAGGCCCGGGATCACGGGAGCCCGGACAGGGCCCTGGCCGGTTCGCTGGCGCTGGCGGCGGCGGTGGTCGCGGAGGATTTGGCGGAGGGCGCCGCGGCGGGGGCGGCGGAAACCAGCTCCGCTTCGACATCCAGCACGATTGGCTGATCGAGGACCAGTCGGAAATCGCGCCCGGAATCGTGATCAGCCGCCTGACCGGCGATTCGGGCGATCCCACGCCGGCGCATCGCGTCCGAGGCTCGGTGAACGTGCGCTATGACTGGCTGCGCGCGAACCTGCGCGGCACCTGGGCGAGCGGTTCGCGCACTTCGAGCGGCCTGGCCGGCAACGCCACGGTGCTCGACTTCGGCAGCCTCACCACCTTCAACTTCGAGGCCGGGGTGCGTCCCGCCGAATATATGGACGCGGGCCTCAAGCACCCGTGGCTCCGCGGCGTGCAGGTCGAGCTTCAGGTGATCAACATCTTCGATGCGCGGCAGCGCGTCGTCGACCAGAATGGCGTGACCCCCGCGGCGTATCTGCCGAACCTGAGGGACCGAACCGGACGAGTCGTCCAGCTTTCGCTCCGCAAGCAGTTCTTCTGACCGGTCCCTACCGGTCGAGCTTGCTCTTCCGGTACAGCAGGGTGATCGCGACGCGGCGGTTGCGCGGGTCGGCGGGGTTGGTCTTGAGCAGCGGCTCGCGGTCGGCGACGCCTTCGATGCGCTCGAAGCGGGGCTCGGCGACGCCGCCCGCGGCGAGGCGGCGGCGCGTCTCTTCCGAGCGCGCGCTGGAGAGCATCCAGTTGTTCATATTCTGCGGATCGCCATAGCCGAGGCTGTCGGTATGGCCGCGGATCATGATCGGATTCTCCGAATCCGCGATCGATTCCGCCACCATCGCGACGAGCTTCGCCGCTTCGGGCACGAAGCTGGTCGTGCCGAGCGCGAACATCGAATAGTCGGCATTGTCCATGAGGTCGATGCGCATGCCGTCGCGCGTCGGCACGAAACGGACATGCTTGCCGAGCTTGGCGAGCCCGGGCGTGGTCTTGATGCGCCGCTCGATCTCCGCCTTCATCCTGGCGAAGCCCTTGCGGTCCTGCGCGTCCATCGCCTCCTTGTTCTTGAGGCTGCCCTGCTCGCCGGTGCCGACGCGGTCGCCGCCCTGCGCGCCGGCGGGGATCGTCATCGACCGCGTGCCGGTCTGCTTGGCCATGGTCGGGTAATTGTCCTTGCCCTGCAGCGCGTCGCCGCCGAGCAGGCCGTTGGAGCCGGCGCTGTTCTGCTTGAACTCGATCAGGGTGGGCGCGAAATAGTCGGCGAGCGCCTTGCGCTGCTTCTCGTTGGTCGCGCCGAGCAGCCACATCAGCAGGAAGAACGCCATCATCGCGGTGACGAAGTCGGCATAGGCGACCTTCCACGCGCCGCCATGATGACCCCCGCCGCCCTCGACGATGATCTTCTTGACGATGATCTTGGGCGGCTGTTTCGCCGCGTGGGGCGCACGCGCGGTCATGGTCGCAGCCTGACCGGCGTTACGGCACGCTGTTCCCCGGCGCAGGCCGGGGCCCAGGATCGACGCAGTTCAGGCGGTATCCCGCCTTCGTAGCCGCTCGCGCCTGGACCCCGGCCTGCGCCGGGGAACAGGCTGTGTTCCGATGAATGCGACTCGGGCATCATGAATCACCGTCCGCGCAGGCCGTCGAACACTTCGGCGAAGCCGGGCTGGTTGTGGTGTGCGATGCCCGAGCGCGCCGCCTCGATCACCAGCGGCTGCGGGTGGCCGTGGAGCGAGGCTATGATGATCTGCTTGACCGTGTGATAGATCGCGGCGTCGGCATCGATGATCTGCTTGAGGCGCCCGGCCAGCGGCCCGACCAGGCCATAGGCGAGCAGCACGCCGAGGAAGGTGCCGACCAGCGCCGAGCCGATCATCGCGCCGAGGATCGCCGGCGGCTTGTCGATCGAGCCCATCGTCTTGACCACGCCGAGCACCGCCGCGACGATGCCGAGCGCCGGCAGCGCGTCGGCGAGCCCCTGCAGCGCATGCTGCGGCTCCTCGACATGGTGGTGGTGAGTCTTGATGGCGTTGTCCATCACGTCCTCGACCGCGTGCACGTCGAGCGTGCCCGACGAGACGACGACCAGGCGCAGCGTGTCCGAGATCAGATCGACCAGCGTGTGATCGGCGAGCAGGCGCGGATATTCGGCGAAGATCGCGGAGGACTTCGGGTCCTCGACATGCGGCTCGAGCGCGATCGGGCCATCGACGCGCAGCATCTTCATCAGCTTGCTGACGAGGAAGATGACGTCGAGGTAATCCTGCTTCTTGTACTTGGGACCCTTGAGCACCTTCATGAAGCCGCCGCCGAGCGCCTTGAGCTCGCGGCCGCTGTTGCCGATGATCAGCGCGCCCAGCGCGGCGCCGCCGATGATCAGCATCTCGTGCGGCAGCGCCTGCAGCACGGGCTCGAGCGCGCCGCCGGTGATGGCGAAGCCGCCGAACACCATGGCGATGAGGACGACGAAACCGATTGCTGGAAACATGACTTCGCGTGGCCCCCCGGCGCTGGCTTGGTTACTCGTAGAAACGACAGCGCGGGCCCGAACTTGAGGGAAAAAGCGCTAGGATGTGGTTAACGGGACAGTCCGGGCCGGTTCGATATCGGCGCCGCCCGGCCGGAAGTTGACACAGGGTTTACACTATGCGCCCCCGACGTGCCCCTCTCGACGCGACACACGCGAACAAGGCGAGGCATGTCAGAACAAAATCAGAACAAATCCAACATTGCAAGCCGAAATCGTCGAGAGTGTCCCCGGCTCAACGCAGGTAATCGAACAGCGACAGGCCGGTGAGCTTGGTGAAGCTCGCCTGGGTCGCCTGGAGGATCGTCAGCGTCTTCTGCAGCTCGGCGATCGCGGTCGAGGTGTCGATCTCCTCGATGCCGCTCCGGGTCGCCTCGCGCGCGGTGTCGATGTCGACGAGGCGCTCGGCCTCGAGGTCCATGCGGAAGGCGCGCGCGCCGACCGAGGCGCGGGTGGTGCCGAGCTGGTCGAGCGCGGCGTCGAGATCGGTCATCGCGGTCTCGACCCCGCCCGGCTCGGCGCCGGGCTGGAGCGCGGCGGCGAAGGCGGCGAGGATCGCGAACATGTCGGTCGCGCCATTGGCGCCCGGGATGTTGCCGAAGGCGCGCGCGCCGGTCTCGGTCGCGGCGATGTCGACGCCGTCGCCGACCGGGATCGGCGCCGCCTCGCCCGAACCGGCATAGGCGATCGAGCCGTCGGGCTGGCGGGCATAGGCGGCGTCGCCCGCCGCGCCGCCGAACAGCGGCTGGCCGCGGCTGTCCTTGGTGTTCGCCACGCCGAGCAGGTCGGTGATGATCGCCTCGACTTCCTTGAGGATCGCGGCGCGGCCCTCGGGCGTCACGGTGTCGCTGTTGGCCTGGATCGCGAAGGCCTTGGCGCGCTGGAGCTGAGTCTCGACCGTCTCGAGCGCGGCGTCGGTCGAGGCGAGCAGCGACTGCGCCATCTTGACGTTCTCGCCATACACGCCGTCGTCGGACGCGGCGCGCTTGAGACCGGAGAGCTGCTGCCAGCCCGAGGCGCTGTCCGAGGGCGCGAGGATCTTCTTGCCCGTCGCGATCTGCACCTGCAGCTTGTCGGCCTGGCTGGTCAGGCTCTTCATCAGCAGCGAGGGCCGCTCATAGGTCTGATTGGTCGTCACGCGCATCGCGGTCACCGGATGTTGAAGATGGCGTCGAGCGTCTCGCGCGCGACCTGGATGACGCGGCTCGACGCCTGATAGGCTTGCTGGAAGCGGATCAGGTCGACCGCTTCCTCGTCGACATTGACGCCCGCGAGCGAATCGCGCGCCGCGGCGGCGTTGCTGCGGATCGTCGACTGGACCTCGGCGATCGAGCGGCGGCCGGCGAGCGCGCTGGCGTTGTCGGTGGTGAGCTTGGTCAGCCCGGCCTCGAACTTGCCGTCGGTGCGCAGCGCGGCGAGGTTGGCGAGATTGGCGTTGCTGCGCTCGCCGCCGCCCGGCGCCGCGGCGGCGATGCCGCGCGGATCGTCGAGCACGAGCTGAAAGTCGGACGCGCCCGTCGCGCTGAACATCGCGGCGCCGGCATTGCCGTCGAGATCCGCGCCGCCCGCCTGGACCGCGTTGACGCCATTGGCGAGATCGACGGCGATACGATCGAGCGCGTCGCGCGCATCGGCGACGCGAGCCGCGCCCTCGGCGATGCCGGCGAGCGCGCCGCCGCCCGGGCTCAGCGCATGGCTGCCGTCGATGCCGTAGACCGCGAACGTGACGGCGCCGTTCGGTCCGCGCGCATAGGTCGCGGCCGCGGCATGACTGCCCTGCACGGGCAGCGGCCCGCCCGCGCCGG
>NZ_JBCNMA010000078.1:0-15672 GCF_039595165.1 Sphingomonas sp. | reverse complement strand
GCCTTCTCGACCAGCGCGGTGGCTTCGGGCGAGGTCAGGCGGTCCTTGGTCTGCGACTGGAATTGAGGTTCGCGGATGAACACCGAGAGCATCAGCTCGGAGCCGACCATGATGTCGTCGGCGGTGATGTCCTTGGCCTTTTTCTGCCCGACCAGTTCGCCGAACGCGCGGATGCCGCGCACCAGCGCCTGGCGCAGCCCCTGTTCGTGGGTGCCACCATCGGGGGTCGGGATGGTGTTGCAGTACCAGCTGTAGCTGCCGTCGCTCCACAGCGGCCAAGCCACCGCCCATTCGACGCGGCCCTGTGAGTCGGGGAATTCCTGCCGTCCCGCGAAGAACTCCGCCGTCGCGCCCTCGCGCGTCCCGAGCTGTTCCTTGAGGTGATCGGCGAGGCCGCCGGGGAACTGGAACACCGCTTCGGCCGGGGTATCGTCGGTGATCAGCGAGGGATCGCACTTCCAGCGGATCTCGACCCCGGCGAACAGATAGGCCTTGGAGCGCGCGAGCTTGTAGAGCCGTGCCGGCTTGAAGTGCATCTCGCCGAAGATCTCGGAATCGGGGACGAAGCTGACCACGCTGCCGCGGCGGTTGGGGGTGCCGCCGAGATGCTCGAGCGGGCCCAGCGTCCGGCCCTGGCTGAAGCGCTGGCGGTACAGCTGCCTGTCGCGCGCCACCTCGACCACCGTGTCGACCGACAGCGCGTTGACCACGCTGATGCCGACGCCGTGCAGGCCGCCGGAGGTGGCATAGGCCTTGCCCGAGAACTTGCCGCCCGAGTGCAGCATCGAGAGGATCACCTCGAGCGCCGACTTGTCGGGGAATTTCGGGTGCGGATCGATCGGGAAGCCGCGGCCATTGTCGCTGATCGTCAGCCGGTTGCCGGCGTCCAGCGTCACCTCGATGCGATTGGCGTGCCCAGCCACCGCCTCGTCCATCGCATTGTCGAGCACTTCGGCGGCGAGATGGTGCAGCGCGCGCTCGTCGGTGCCGCCGATATACATGCCGGGACGGCGGCGGACGGGTTCGAGCCCCTCCAGCACCTCGATCGACGAGGCGTCGTAGCTGTTGGCGGGGGTGGCGGAGGCGGGCTGGAACAGATCGGACGACATCGTCTGTTGCTATATCGTTCCACGGGGCGGGGGCAAGCGATGCCGTCGAGGCGGATGACCCGGTTTGACTCCAACCTAGGCTCGCCATTCCCGCGAAGGCGGGAATCCATTCGCTGTGACGATGCGTTCGAGCGCACCAATTACGGCATCATCCACGTCCGTAGCGACGGCGAGCGCGGCACCAACGAGGTCTATCGCTTCGCGGTCCCGGCCAACGGCGACATCGCCTTCGCGCCGAGACCGGTATCGGTCAGCGCGCCGAAGGCGGTCTAGCGCTTAGCGGACGCGCGGCCCGCCATAGGGCAAAGGCGGCGGCGGACGGCGGTCGCGGCGCGGGAGCTGCGCCTGATAGGCGTGGCCGCAATGATCGACGCAATAGGGGAAGCCCGGGTTCACCTTCTCGCCGCAGAAGTGGAAGTCGGGCTCGCCCGGATGGCCGAGCGGCCATTTGCAGATCTTGTCGTTGAGATCGAGCAGGCTGGTCTTGCCCGCGATCGCGTCGCTCGGCTTGGCCGGGACCAGGCGGCGCGGCGGCGCGGGGGCGATCGGCGGAGTCTGCTCGCCGGGGTTCTGGCGGATGAAGCCGCCGGGACCGACCGAACGCAGCACCGGGCCGTCGCTGGCGGGACGCGGCGTCGCGGCCTGCGCCGGCGCGGCCGCGGGGGCAGCCTCACGCGGTTCGGCCGGAGCGGCGGAGGCTGGTGCCGGCTTCGGCGCCGGGGCCGGCCTGGGCGCCGGCGCAGCTTCGGCGGCGGGCGCCGCGGCCTTCGCCTCGGGCGCGTTGGGCTTGACGGGCGAGGGGCGCGAGGCGAGGCCCAGGCGGTGCGCCTTGCCGATCACGGCATTGCGGCTCACCCCACCCAGCTCCTCGGCGATCTGGGTGGCGGTCATGCCGCTGTCCCACATCTTGCGCAGGGTCTCGATCCGTTCGTCGGTCCAGCTCATTCAAAACGTCCTTCATCATCCCCGTTGCGGGGGGAGGCGGGAGCCATTACCCGGCCTCACCATGGCCGAACAACCCCGTCCGCATGAAACCATCATCGCCGCCCCCGGCGTTCCGGTGATTCGCAACGTCAATTGGGGAGGGCTGTGGACGCTATATGTGAAGGAGGTGCGCCGTTTCTTCAAGGTGCAGCTCCAGACGATCTGGGCGCCGGCGGTGTCGCAGCTCCTCCTGCTGGTCGTGTTCACCACGGCATTGGGCGCGCGCGGCGAGGTTTCGGTGGGCGGAGTCGCGGTCGCGTTCGGCACGTTCATCGCGCCCGGCCTGGTCATCATGGGGATGCTCAACAACGCCTTCGCCAATTCGAGCTTCTCGCTGCTGGTGGGCAAGATCCAGGGCACGATCGTCGATTATCTGATGCCGCCCCTGTCCACCGGCGAGCTGCTCGCGGCGCTGTGCGGCGGCGCGGTGACGCGCGCCTTCTGCGTCGGCGCGACGGTGTGGCTCGCGATGCTGCTGTTCCTCGGATCGGTGATGGTCCCGCAGAACCTGCTGGCTGTGTTGTGGTTCGGTTTCTTCGGCGCGCTGATGCTCGCCTTCCTCGGCGTGCTGACGTCGATCTGGGGGGAGAAGTTCGATCATGCCGCGGCGGTGACCAACTTCGTGGTGGCGCCGCTGACCTTGCTCTCGGGCACCTTCTACTCGGTCGATCGGCTCGCGCCCGCCTTCCAGACGGTGAGCCACTTCAACCCCTTCTTCTACGTCATCTCGGGCTTCCGCTACGGCTTCCTCGGCGTCAGCGACGGCTATGTGTCGATCTGGACCGCGGGCGGGATCGTTCTGGCGATCGACGTGGTGCTCGGAATCCTCTGCTATCTCCTCCTGCGCAGCGGGTGGAAGCTCAAGAACTAGGCGGGGGTTGCCGCTCCGTTTCGGGGGCGGTAGAAGCGCGCTCCGGGCGGTCCGGCTGGGCCGCCTTTGTCGTTTCCGGAGTCCAACCCTCAAGCCTAGGAGGAGCAGTTCGATGTCGATCACCCCACTCATGCCCGTCTACCCGCGGTGTGATGTGCGTCCGGTGCGAGGCGAGGGCTGCTATCTGATCGGCGAGCGAGGCGAGCGTTACCTGGACTTCGCCGCGGGCATCGCGGTGAACGCGCTCGGCCACGGCCATCCGCACGTCACCAAGGCGATCGCCGAGCAGGCCGCGACCTTGATGCACGTCTCCAACCTCTACGGCTCGCCGCAGGGCGAGGCGCTGGCCAAGCGCATCACCGACAATTGCTTCGCCGACACGGTGTTCTTCACCAATTCGGGGGTCGAGGCGATCGAGTGCGCGATCAAGACCGCGCGCCGCTATCATTATGTCAACGGCAACCCGCAGCGGCACAAGCTGATCACCTTCAAGAACGCGTTCCACGGCCGTTCGATCGGCGCGATCTCCGCGACCGACCAGCCCAAGATGCGCGACGGGTTCGAGCCGCTGCTGCCAGGGTTCGACTATGTGAAGTTCAACGACCTCGAAGGCGCGCTCGCCAAGATCGACGACGAGACCGCGGGCTTCCTGGTCGAGACGGTGCAGGGCGAGGGCGGGATGACCGCGGGCACGCTCGAGTTCATCCAGGGCCTGCGCAAGGCGTGCGACGAGCATGGCCTGCTGCTGATCCTCGACGAGATCCAGTGCGGCTATGGCCGCACCGGCAAGTTCTTCGCCTACGAGCATTACGGCATCACGCCCGACATCATGACCGTGGCGAAGGGCATCGGGAACGGCTTCCCGCTCGGCGCCTGCCTCGCGACCGAGGAAGCGGCCAAGGGCATGGTCGCCGGCACCCACGGCTCGACCTATGGCGGCAACCCGCTCGCCATGGCGGCGGGGCAGGCGGTGCTCGACGTGATGCTCGAGCCCGGCTTCTTCGAGCATGTCGAGAAGATGGGCGAGCGGCTGCGCGCGGCGTTCGAGCAGCTGATCCCCAACCATGATCACCTGTTCGACGAGATCCGCGGCAAGGGGCTGATGCTCGGCATCAAGCTCAAGGAGCCGGCGGTGAGCCGCGAGTTCGTGGCGCATCTGCGCGACAATCACGGGCTGCTGACCGTCGCGGCGGGCGAGAACGTCTTCCGCGTGCTGCCGCCGCTCGTGATCGACGAGAGCCACATCGCCGAGTGCATCGAGAAGCTGAGCGCAGGCGCGCGCAGCTACGTGCCGCCGGCCGACGATTGATCCTTCCCGCCGGCGCCGTATGCGGCGCCGGCGGCGATGGGGAGCCTTCACATGACCTATCGCAACTTCCTCAACCTTTCCGACGCGGGACCGGACGGCGTCGCCGCGATCCTCGCCGACGCGATCGACCGCAAGCGCGCGCGCGCCGGGCTGCCCAAGGGCGCGCCCGACGCCGATGCGCCGCTTGCCGGGCACACGCTGGCGATGGTGTTCGAGAAGAACTCCACCCGTACCCGGGTG
Organism: Sphingomonas sp.; assembly: GCF_039595165.1. Taxonomy (GTDB): domain Bacteria; phylum Pseudomonadota; class Alphaproteobacteria; order Sphingomonadales; family Sphingomonadaceae; genus Sphingomonas. The sequence continues at coordinate 11,159 of NZ_JBCNMA010000078.1, read as the reverse complement.
AGCTTCGAGATGGCGATCCGCCAGCTCGGCGGCAGCGCGGTGGTGCTCGACGCGGCGACCAGCCAGCTCGGCCGCGGCGAAACGGTGGCGGACACCGCGCGCGTGCTCTCGGGCTATTGCGACGCGATCATGGTGCGCACCGACGACCACGCCAAGCTGCTCGAAATGGCGCAATATGCCTCGGTGCCGGTGATCAACGGGCTGACCGACGACAGCCACCCCTGCCAGATCATGGCGGACCTCCAGACGATCCTCGAGAGCGGCAAGGCGCTGCCCGGGCTCAAGGTCGCGTGGCTCGGCGACGGCAACAACGTCCTCGCCTCGTTCATCGAGGCGGCGGGCCTCATGCATTTCGACGTCGTCGCGGCCTGCCCGCAGAGCTTTTCGCTCCCCGAAAGCGCGATCGCGGCGGGCAAGGGTCGCGCGCGCACCGTCAACGATCCCGCCGAGGCGGTCGCCGGCGCCGATGTCGTCGTCACCGACACCTGGATCTCGATGGGGCAGGCGCATGCCGAGGCCAAGCTCGCCGCGCTCGCCCCCTATCAGGTGACCGAAGCGCTGATGGCCCAGGCCAAACCGGACGCGAAATTCCTCCATTGCCTCCCCGCGCATCGCGGCGAGGAAGTGACCGACGCGGTGATCGACGGGCCGCAATCGCTGATCTGGCCCGAGGCGGAGAACCGCCTCCATGCCCAGAAAGCGGTGCTGCGCTGGTGCTTCGGCCAGATCGGCGGCGATTTCGGGTGAGTTGAACTCGCGCCCGGACCACCCCACATCCGTCATGCCAGCGAAAGCCGGCATCTCCCTCCACGAGTATTGCCCTTGTGGCACGAGATCCCAGCTTTCGCCGGGATGACGAGGAATTCACGATGACGACCCCCGCCGCCGATCTCGACCGCACGGTCAACTTCACCCTGCCGGCGCGCCACGCGCGCGGCCGCGTCGCGCGGCTGGGGCCGGTGCTCGACCGCATCCTCGAGGCGCATGCCTATCCCGCCCCGATCGAGCGTGTGCTCGCCGAGGCGCTGACGCTGACCGCCTTGCTCGGCTCGACGCTCAAGGACACCAGCGGCCAGCTCACGCTGCAGGCGCAGACCCCCGCGCAGCGCGGCGGCGGCATCGTCAAGCTGCTGGTGTGCGACTATAAGGGCGGCGAGCTGCGCGGCTATGTCGATTTCGACGCCGGGCGGCTGGCCGAGCTGGGCGAGAGCCCCTCGCTCTACGCGCTGTTCAACCAGGGGTATCTCGCGATCACCTTCGACCAGGCGGCGACCGGCGAACGCTACCAGGGCATCGTCCCGCTCGACGGCGGCTCGATCGCCGAGGCGGCCGAGAATTATTTCGACCAGTCCGAGCAGATCCCGAGCCTGGTGCGGCTCGGCGTCGGCCATGACGCCGCGGGCAAGTGCGTCGCCGGCGGGCTGTTCCTGCAGCACCTGCCCGAGGGCGAGGAGGGCGGCGAGCGGCTGCATACGCGCGACCATCATCCCGAATGGGAGCATGTCGAGGCGCTCGGCGCGACGATGGGCGCGGGCGAGCTCGCAGATCCGTCGCTCCCGCTCGAGAACCTCGTGTGGCGGCTGTTCAACGAGGAGGACGAGGTGCGCGTGCAGGGCGGGGTCGCGCTCGCGCGCGGCTGCCGCTGCGACGCCGACTATATCCAGTCGGTGCTCGCCAAGTTCAGCGCCGAGGACCGTGCCGAAATGGCCGAGGACGGGGTCATCACGGTGGATTGCGCCTTTTGCGCCCAGAAATTCCCGATCGCCGTGGGCGACGCCGCGCCACAACCATAATTGTAACGTAAACGACAGGCGAATCGTGCTAGAGGAGCGATGAAATGAAAAAACTCGCTTTGATCGGCACAGCCTCGGCGTTGCTCGTTGCTGGCAGCGGCTATGCGCTCGCGCAATCCGGCACGCTTGCCGCGCTCGCCAAGATCGAGCGCGGCGAGTGGCAGCTGCGCGCCTCGGACGGCAGCACGCGCTCGATCTGCGTCACCGATCCGCGCGTCCTGCTCCAGCTGCGCGAGCGTTCCGCGGGCTGCACCAACTTCGTCGTGGAGAACGCGGCGAATGCGGGGCGGATCACCTTCTCCTGCCCCACCGGCAAGACCGACACGCGCATCACCGTGGAAACGCCGCGGCTGATCCGCCTCGAGACGCAGGGCATCATCCGCGGCCTGCCCTTCACCGAGGAATATGAGGGGCGGCGCACCGGGGCGTGCAAGGCGGCGGGGCGCTAGAGCAGGCGAATCGCAGGGGAAGGGCGGTGGTTCGGCTTGGGGAGAAATCTAGCTGTCCCGCAACCTTGCCGCGCCCCGGCAAAGCCGGTAGCCGGAGCCGATGACCGACAATGTGACGAAGAGCGGGCCGATCGCGGTTGCCCTGGTTTCGGGCGGCCTCGACTCCTTCGTGTCCGCCGCGCACGCGCGCGCCGAGGGCTATCGCCTGCTCGCGCTGTCGGTCGATTATAATCAGCGCCACCAGGTCGAGCTCGCCGCGGCGCGGCGCATCGCCGCAGCGCTCGGCGCGGAGCGCCATGTCGTACTGCCGCTCGACTTGTCGCAGTTCGGCGGTTCCGCGCTCACCGCCGATATCGACGTGCCCAAAAGCGGGGTGGGGATGGATATCCCGGTCACCTATGTCCCCGCGCGCAACACGATCTTCCTGAGCCTCGCGCTCGGCTGGGCCGAGGCGGCGGGCGCGCGTGACCTCTATATCGGAGTCAACGCGCTCGACTATTCGGGCTATCCGGACTGCCGGCCCGAATTCATCGCGGGGTTCGAGAAGCTCGCCGAGCTCGCGACCAAGGCGGGCGTCGAGGGCGAGCCGTTCCGCATCCATGCCCCGCTGCAGCACATGACCAAGGCCGATATCGTGCGCGAGGGCGTGCGGCTCGGGCTCGATCTCGGGCTCAGCTGGTCATGCTACGATCCCGCGCCGGGCGGGCTGCATTGCGGGCTGTGCGACAGCTGCCGCCTGCGGTCCAAGGGTTTCGAGGAAGCGGACGTTCCCGACCCGACCCGCTACGCGCAGCAGCCATGACCTATGCCGTCAAGGAGATGTTCCTCACGCTCCAGGGCGAGGGGGTGAATGCCGGCGCGCGCGCGGTGTTCGTGCGCTTCGCGGGATGCAATTTGTGGTCGGGGCGCGAGCAGGATCGCGCGGCCGCGGTGTGCAAATTCTGCGACACCGATTTCGTCGGCACCGACGGGCTCGGCGGTGGCAAGTTCGCGGATGCGGACGCGCTCGCTAGCGCGGTCGAGGGCTTCTGGGGCGAGGGGGAGGAACGCCGCTTCGTGGTGCTGACCGGGGGCGAGCCGATGCTCCAGGTCGACGGCGCGCTGGTCGATGCGCTCCATGCCCGCGGCTTCCGCATCGCAATCGAGAGCAACGGGACGCTGCCCGCGCATCCCGGGATCGACTGGGTGTGCATCAGCCCCAAGGCGGGGAGCGAGGTGGTCCAGCGCTCGGGCGACGAATTGAAGCTGGTGTGGCCGCAGGCGGGCACCGACGTCGCGACGCTGGAGACCTGGGACTTCGCCCATTTCCTCGTCCAGCCGATGGACGATGCCGATGCCGCGGCGAATGTCCAGGCGGCGGTGGATTTCGCGCTCGCCCGGCCGAAATGGCGCCTGACGCTTCAGGCGCACAAGTCGCTGGGGCTGCGCTGACGCTCAGCGCTTGGGCAGGCACCGCTGCGGCGAATAGACGTCCTTGCGCCAGCATTTCTCGTTGTTGAAGATCGGCATCACCGCCAGGGGCGGGACTTGGGCATAGTACATGCTCGGGAATTGCTGTTCGCCCCAGCGGATCAGGCTGTTGCGGATCTCGCGCAGCCGCTGTGCCGCGACCTCGCCGAATTGGCCGCGCGGGGTGAACACCACCTGGGTCGAGACGTCGTCGGCCGCGGCGCAGAAGGTGAGCTGGGCATGCACCGCCGAGAAGCTCGAATAGACCCTGGTGCCGTACTGATCGAGCGCCATCTGGCCGGCCTTGGCGGTCTTGTTGGTGCGCATGAAATATTTGGTCAGCGTGGCGTAGGAGCTGTTGAGCTCGGCGGCATGGTCCTTGAGGATGGTGTTGTAGTTGGGCAGCGTCAGCAGCGTCGGTGCGAACTGGCACTGCAGCGCGGCGACGTTGAGCGCGGCGCGCAGGTTCCACACCATCGCTGCGCGCAGCTCGGGCTGGGTGGCGCCGGGCAGCGCCTGCGCCAGGATGCCGGGCTCCTCGCCGGTGACGCGCGGGCCGGAAATATCCGGACCCTTGAAATAGAATTGCGCCGATGCCGGCGCCGCACTGCATAGCGCCGCCGCCGTGGCACCCATGCAAACCAACCGCGAAACGCGCATCCTCAACCCTCTTGAACCCGAGTAACCCGCGCCCGGGTTACGGATTTTTTACCGCGCTCCCAAGCGCTTTTTGACCCCGGCTTCGTTGCGACCGTGGAAGAATCCCCGGTTTAGCCCAAGGCGGAATCGAAAGGGCCGCCCGGTTGCCGGGCGGCCCTCGACAAACTGCAATTCGCGCTGGGCGAGATTACATGCCGTTGCCCATGGTGTCGTTGCCCGTCGACATCGTGTCGTTGGCCATGCCCATGTCGTTGCCGGTGGCGCCGTCGACCATCGTCATGTTGTCGCTGGTGGTGCCGTCGAGGACCGGGTCGGTCGCGTTGACGTCCATCACCGCGGTGTTGTCAGCGGTGGTCTCGGTCTTCTCGCCGCAGGCCGAAACCAGCAGCGCGGCGCTGGCGATCATCGAACCGGCAACGGCCTTGGTGAAAAGTGAACGCATGTATGAGGCTCCCTAGATATGGACTGGGGCTGGCGCATGGCCGTTATTCCCCAAACCGGCGTGGACATTAGTCGCTTCGTGTCCGCCCCTCAACCCTGGTTCTGAACGCCACATGCGCCGCCCAGCGAGTCGAGAAACGCCGGGAACGCTAACGCCAGCGCGGCGTCAAAGGTTGCGGGCGTGATGCATTTTCCGAGCGCGGCGGCGCTGGTGACCGGGAATTCGGGCAGGCCGCACGGGACGATGCCGTTGAAATCGTTCAGGTTCGGGTCGAGATTGACGGCAAAGCCATGCATCGTCACCCAGCGCCGCACGCGCACCCCGATCGCCCCGATCTTGGCCTCCTGGCCGCCGTCGCGGGTCCAGATTCCGATCCGTCCCTCGGCGCGGAAGGCGCTGATGCCGAGTTCGGCCAGCGCCGCGATCACCCAGCCTTCGAGCGCGTGGACATAGCAGCGCACGTCCTTGTTGCGCCGGCCAAGGTCGAGCATGGCATAGCCGATCCGCTGCCCCGGGCCATGATAGGTGTAGCGCCCGCCCCGCCCCGTGGCGAAGACGGGGAAGCGCGGGTCGATCAGCTCGGCCGGATCGGCGCTGGTGCCTGCGGTATAGACGGGGGGGTGCTCGAGCAGCCAGATCAGCTCCTCCGCCGCGCCCCGCTGGATCGCGGCGACGCGCGCTTCCATCGCCGTCAGCGCCTCGGGATAGGGCACGCGTCCCTCTGCCACCCGCCATTCGATGCCGCTCTTCGTCTCCATCGCGCGCAAATGGCGCGGCTGGCGCCGCTTCGCAAGCCGGGTACAGACCCTAGTGGCGCGTGCCCCCGCGATCGGCTAACGGTTCGCAATAAGGGGTGAAACATGATCAGCATGGGTACCGTCTGGGATCGGACGGCGGAATTTCTGAGCGACAATCTGGGAACGATCCTCCCGATCGCGCTGGCCGCGATCTTCGTTCCGGCGGCGGTGAGCGGAAGCCTCGCCGAGTTGAACCGGGGCGCTTCGCCCGGGTTGGCGGCGGGGCTCGGCCTCGCGTCGCTGCTGCTCGCGATCGTCACCTTCTGGGGCCAGCTCGCGATCACCGCGCTGGCGCTCGATCCTTCGCTCGGCAAGGGCGCGGTGCCCGCCGCCACGCGTCGGCTGCCCGCCGGGCTGCTGGTGATGATCGTGCTGCTGCTCGCGGCATTGCTGCTGGCGATCCCGGTCGGCGTGATTCTGGCGCTTGGCGGCGTCGATTTCAGCGCGGCCATGCCCGGCGCGATGCCGGAAATGCCGGCCGCCGCCGCGATCTGGGTGGTGCTCTACGCGCTGGTGCTGCTGCCGGTGGCGCTGTGGCTCGCCGCCCGGCTCGCGGTGGTGCTGCCCGCGCTGGTCGGCGAGCGGCTGGGGCTCGGCGCGATCCCGCGCAGCTGGCGGCTGACCCGCGGCAGTGCGCTCAAGATCGTTGGCGTGCTGATCCTCTATGCCGTCGTCGCCACGGTCGCGAGCCTCGCCGCGACCACTGCGTTCGGCGCCGTCATCACGCTGGTCGCCGGCCGTGGCGAGGACGGGCTGTCACTTGCCACCGTCCTCACCGTGATCGTCGGCGGCGCGGTCTCGACCGCGTTCACCGTGCTCGGCACCGCCTTCACCGCCAAGCTCTTCCTCGCGCTGCGCGCCGCCAAAGAAGCTGCCTCGAAATAATGCGGCTTTCCCTAGGCAGCACGCTTGCCGATGCTGCGGCCCTGTGGCGCTCCGAGCGCGATCTCGTCGTCCGCGTTGCCGGCGTGTTCTACCTGCTGCCGATCCTCGCGCTGATCATGCTGGGAAGCGGGTTCGAGGTGCCCAAGCAGGCGACTCCCGAACAGGCATTGGAAGCGTTCAGCGCCTATTACCGCGCCAACCTGGTGTGGGTGTTCGTCTTTTCCGCAGCGCTCGAGTTCGGCACGCTGGCGCTGCTCAAGCTGCTTCTCCGGCGTGGCCATACGATCGGCGAGACGCTTCAGGCGTCCGCGCTGCGCCTGTTGCCGTTCTTTCTGCTCGGCTATGCCAACGGCGCGGTGATCCAGCTCGGCATCACGCTGTTCGTCGTTCCGGGGATCTACGTCTTCGGGCGCACCTGGATGATGGGCGCGGCCTATGCCGCCGAGCCCGAGCGTGGCCTGCTGGGCGCGGTCGAGCGCGGATTTCGCGTGAGCGCGGGCAATGGCTGGCGGATCGCCTTGCTCGGCATCGGCGTGCTGATGATCGCGGTCGCCGTCGTGCTCACGCTGCTGCTCGTCGGCCAGCCTCTCGTGGCGCTGGCGGGCGAGGCGCAATGGGCGCAGGCGCTGTTCCTGGTGCCGGTCGCCGCGGCGGGCACGGCCGCCTATATCGCGGTGACGCTGGTGCGCATCGCCGCCTATCGCCGGTTGGCGGGGTCGAGCAACGGAATGTGAGGCGCCGCGTCGCGCGGCAGATGGCCTGACAGGCGCGGATCGGGGAAGGTCTCGACCGCGCGGTGGAACGCCGCGAAGCCCGAGGCACGGTAGAAGCCCAGCGCCGAGGGGTGGTCGAGCGTGCAGGTATGCACCCACACCCGCGTGACCTCCCTGCGCCAGGCGCGCGCGAGGGCTTGCGCCATCAGCCAGCGGCCGTGGCCCTGGCCGGCCAGCTCGGGTACCAGCCCGAAGAAGGACAGCTCGCAGGTTCCGCCCTCGCGGAAATCGAGCTCGAGCAGCCCGATCTCGATGCCGCGCGGGTCGGCCACGGCGAAGATCTCGATTGCCGGATCGTGGATGATCGCGGTCAGCCGCGCCTCGTCCATGATCAGCCGAGAGAACCACAGCCATGGCGCGCCGACGCGGCGGAACAGCGCGCGGTATTTCTCCGGCGCCGGCTTCTCCCACTTCACCAGCCGCAGCGGCGAATCGGGCACGGGACGGGGGCGCGGCCGCTCGAGCATCTCCAGGCTGGTGACGATCGTCGCCACCTCGCCCGGTTTGACCGGGATCAGGCCCACGCGATCAACTCCATGTCGCCAGCGGCGGCAGGCTCATCAGGATCGCGTCGATATTGCCCCCGGTCTTGAGCCCGAACAACGTCCCCCGGTCATAGACTAGGTTGAACTCGGCATAGCGACCGCGCCATTCGAGCTGCCGTGCCTTGTCGGCATCGGTGAACGGCATGGCCATCCGCCGCCGTACGATCGCCGGGAAGATGTCGAGGAACGCGCGCCCGACATCCTGGGTGAAGGCGAAGTTCGCGTCCCAGGTCGCGTCCTCGCTGTCGAGATGATCATAGAAGATCCCGCCCACCCCGCGATGTACCTTGCGGTGCGGGATGTAGAAATAGTCGTCGGCCCATTGCTTGAAGCGCGGATAATGCGCGGGATCGTGCGCGTCGCACGCCGCCTGCATCGCCGCATGGAAGTCGGCGGTGTCCTCCTCGTAGGGAATCGGCGGGTTCAAGTCCGCGCCGCCGCCGAACCAGCGCCTGGTCGTGCACAGGAAGCGCGTGTTCATGTGCACCGCGGGCACATGCGGGTTTGCCATGTGCGCGACCAGGCTGATGCCGGTGGCGAAGAAGCGCGGATCCTCGCTCGCGCCGTGGATCGACTTGGCGAAATCGCCCTCGAAGGTGCCGCCGACGGTGGAGACGTTGACTCCGACCTTCTCGAACACGCGGCCTTTCATCACCCCGCGCACGCCGCCCCCGCCGGGCTCGCCGCTCGGGTCGGCGCGATCCCAAGCCGTGTAGTCGAACGCGGCGTCCGATCCCGCCTCGCGCTCGATTCCCTCGAACGCGGCGCAGATCAGGTCGCGCAATTGTTCGAACCAGGCGCGGGCGGTGGCTTGTCGGTCGTCGAGGGTCAGCATGCGCGGCCCCTAGCCGATCGATGTGGGGGAAGGCCAGCCGCCGGTCTGGCGCAACGCCTCGGCCAGCACGATTCCCACCGAGACCGACAGGTTGAGCGAGCGCAGCGCCGGCGCCATCGGGATGACCACCCGCGCATCGGCCCGGGCGTGGACATGCTCCGGAGCGCCCGCGCTCTCGCTGCCGAACAGCAGCACGTCGTCGGCGGCGAAGGCGAAGTCGTGCAGCGGCGTCGCCGCCTTGGTGGTCAGCAGCACGAGTCGCCCAGCCGCCTGCCGCTCGAACGCCGCCCAGTCGGCATGGCGCTCGATCTCGACATGATCGATATAGTCCATCCCCGCCCGCGCGACGCGCTTGTCGTCCCACGCGAATCCCATCGGCTCGATCAGGTCGACCGGCGTGGCGAGGCACGCGCCGATCCGCAGGACCGCGCCGACATTCCCGGCGATATCGGGCTGGAACAGGGCCACGCGCATGGCGATCCCGATAGGCAGGGGAAGGGCGCGCCACAAGCCGCCGCGATTGGCGGGTCAAAAAGGCGGTTGGCAAATGCGGCATGTGGCGTCTATCAGGCCGCCCAGCCACCGGGGGCACCAGGGGGCTTGGCGTGGCGTTCGCGCGCTCCGCCGCATCCGGTTTTCGAAGGCGCACCACGCGCCTCGGTGAATTTGAAGTGCAAGGGCTGATGCATGGCAACCGATAACGACGACGTTCCTCCGGGTGAGTCGCCAGAGCCGTTCAACGAAGGACCGCAGGATCCCCGCCGCCGCGACTATCTCGCGATCGGTGCGGTCGCCTGGGCGGGTGTCGGCGCGGGCGTCGTCGCGCTGCCGCTGGTCAACCAGATGAGCCCGTCGGCCGACGTGCTCGCGCTGTCGACCACCGAGCTCGACGTCTCGGCGATCCAGCCCGGCCAGTCGGTCAAGGCCAGCTTCCGCAAGCAGCCGCTGTTCGTGCGCAACCTGACGCCGAAGGAGATCGCCGAAGCGAACGCCGTTTCGGTCGACGATCTGCGCGACCCGCAGACGCTCGCCGAGCGGACCAAGGCGGGCAAGGAGAACTGGCTGGTGACGCTCGGCGTCTGCACCCATCTCGGCTGCGTGCCGCTGGGCGCGGGCGAGGGCGAGAACAAGGGGCCGTTCGGCGGCTATTTCTGCCCCTGCCATGGTTCGGCGTACGATACCGCTGCCCGCATCCGCTCGGGCCCGGCACCCAAGAATCTCGAGGTGCCGCCATATGAATTCATTTCCGACACCGCGATCCGGGTCGGCTGAGGGGCGAACAGGCAATGAGCTTTCCCTGGGCTAAGCAGTATGAACCGAAGCACCCGCTGATGAAGTGGGTGGACGACCGGCTCCCGCTTCCGCGCTTCGTCTACAACGCGGTCGGCGCCGGCTATCCGGTGCCGCGCAACCTCAACTATTTCTGGAACTTCGGCGTGCTCGCCGGGATGTTCCTGGTGATCCAGATCGTCACCGGCATCGTGCTCGCGATGCACTATGCGGCGAATGCCGGCATCGCGTTCGACAGCGTCGAGCACATCATGCGCGACGTCAACGCCGGCTGGTTCCTGCGCTACGCGCACGCCAACGGCGCGTCGATGTTCCTCCTCGTGGTCTACATCCACATCGCCCGCGGCCTGTGGTACGGCTCGTACAAGGCGCCGCGCGAGATGGTGTGGCTGCTCGGCGTGGTCATCTTCCTGCTGATGATGGCCACCGCCTTCATGGGTTATGTCCTGCCCTGGGGCCAGATGAGCTTCTGGGGCGCGCAGGTGATCACCGGCTTCTTCTCGGCGATCCCGGGCGTCGGCGAGACGATCCGCATCTGGCTGCTCGGCGGCTTCGCGCCGGACAATGCCGCGCTCAATCGCTTCTTCTCGCTCCACTATCTCCTGCCGTTCGTGATCGCCGGCGTGGTCATCCTCCACATCTGGGCGCTGCACATCCCGGGTTCGTCGAACCCGACCGGCGTCGAGGTGAAGAGCGAGCAGGATACGGTGCCGTTCCACCCCTATTACACCGCCAAGGACGGCGTGGGCGTGGGTGTGGTGCTGCTGGTGTTCGCGTCGCTGATCTTCTTCGCGCCGAACCTGCTCGGCCACCCGGACAACTATATCCCGGCCAACCCGCTCTCGACCCCGGCGCACATCGTGCCGGAGTGGTACTTCCTGCCCTTCTACGCGATCCTGAAGTCGTTCACGATCGACTTCCTGTTCCCGGCGAAGCTGTGGGGCGTGCTGGCGATGTTCGGCTCGATCCTGCTGCTGTTCTTCCTGCCGTGGCTCGACACCTCGCCGGTGCGCTCGGCCAACTACCGGCCGACCTATCGCTGGTTCCTGCTGGTGCTGCTGGTCGACGTGCTGGTGCTGGGTTACATCGGCGGCGCCGCACCGTCGCCGGGGGTGATCCTGATCGGTCAGATCGCCACCGCTTATTACTTCCTGCACTTCCTCGTGATCCTGCCGATCGTGTCGGCGATGGAGCGTCCGCGTCCGCTGCCCAACTCGATCACCGAAGCGGTGCTCGCGGGC
>NZ_JBCNMA010000077.1:0-15686 GCF_039595165.1 Sphingomonas sp. | reverse complement strand
GTGATCTCGGCCATGTCTAATTCCTCAGGTTAAGCTGTTTGCTTCAAATATGGTGCGGGCGGGGCATTGCGAAAACCGCCCTGCCCCGCCCGAATGACGCTTCGATGACGGCTCAGGCGTCGATCTGGCGCTCGCCCTCGGCGGCCGTCTCCGGCTCGGTCGAGGCGGCCGGGACTTCCGGCTCGGCATCGGCGACAGGAGCCGGCTCGGCAGCGGCTTCCGGCTCCGCAGCCGCTGGCTCGGCCAGCGCGGCCTCGACCGGCGGCTCTTCCGCCGCGCCGAAGTCGGCGCCGCTCACCACCTGGGCGTGCTGGTTGCCGCGGGTCGCCGCGATGGCGATGGCTTCGCAGTACAGGCGGATCGCGCGCGACGCATCGTCATTCGCGGGAACCGGGAAGGCGATGCCGTCGGGCGAGACGTTCGAATCGAGGATCGCGACGACGGGGATGCCCAGCGTGTTGGCTTCCTTGATCGCCAGCTCTTCCTTGTTGGCGTCGATCACGAACATGATGTCGGGAATGCCGCCCAGATCGCGGATGCCGCCGAGCGACAGTTCGAGCTTGTCCTTCTCGCGGGTCAGGTTCAGCACTTCCTTCTTGGTCAGGCCGTGCGTGTCGCCCGAAAGCTGCTCCTCGAGCGTCTTGAGGCGCTTGATCGACTGGCTGATCGTCTTCCAGTTGGTGAGCATGCCGCCCAGCCAGCGGTGGTTGACGAAGTGCTGGTTCGACTTGCGCGCCGCCTCGGCGATCGCTTCCTGCGCCTGGCGCTTGGTGCCGACGAACAGCACCTTGCCGCCGGCGGCGACGGTCGACGAGACGAACTCCAGCGCGCGCGCGAACAGCGGCACGGTCTGCGAGAGGTCGATGATGTGGACGCCGTTGCGCTCGCCGAAGATGTAGGGCTTCATCTTCGGGTTCCAGCGATGGGTCTGGTGACCGAAGTGCGCGCCCGATTCGAGCAGCTGCTGCATGGTGACGACGGGTGCCGCCATAGGGATAACTCCTTCCGGTTGATCCTCTGGGAAGCGAGTGACCGAAGGCCGCACGGCCCGCAGCACCGGGTTATGATGCTTCCCATGTGGGGTTGAGGCCGCGCGCTTAGCGAAAGCCGGGGGGAAAGGCAAGCCGCACGCTCGATCCGCTTTTGTTCCAAATCATATTGACAGCGGAACATCGGTGGAACATAACGGGTTCAGCAAGCGGACATGGAACATGCGCCGCGCTCAAGCGTCCGGAACCTGCAAGGATTCCAACGACTTGATGGAATCCAGGAGGCAAACATGGTCGCGCTGCTCGTTGCCCTGCTATTCACCATCGCCATCGCGGTCTCGATCTGGGCGATGTTCATCACGATCCAGCCGCGCCTCGCCTATATGCGCACGCTCCTCGTCGGCGACGCCGTTCCCGCCCTCGCCCCGGCGGTCGCATCGCGTGTGCGGGTCAGCTCGCGTCCGATGGCGGTGTCGACGATAGGGGGGCGGCCGCGTCGCGCGGCGGCTTGAGGCTGCTCGGCCCGCGCCGATACGCCCGCACACTAAAAGGCAGCGTCGCCAGATAGCCGACGGACACCACGGTCAGCGTCTGCCACGGGGCCGAGACCAGCGCGGCGAGCAGGATCGCCAGCACCACTAGCGCCTCGAACCGCACGTTGCGCCGCAACCGCAGCGACTTCCACGAATAGGTGGCGAGGCTCGACACCATCAGCAGCCCGACAAACGCCACCCACGGAGTGACGATCCACGGCGAACGCGCCAGCTCCGCGCCGCTCCACAGCCAGACATAGAGCGGCAGCATCGCCAGCGCCGCGCCTGCGGGCGCCGGAATACCGGTGAGATAACCCGCGAGCTTGCGCGGCTGCTCGGTATCGATCTGCGAGTTGAACCGCGCCAGCCGCAGCGCGCAGAACACCGCGAACAGCAGCGCGATGATCCAGCCCAGCCGCGGCACCGCCATCAGCGACCACAGATACAGGATCAGCGCCGGCGCGACCCCGAACGAGATCGCGTCGGACAGGCTGTCGAGCTCCGCGCCGAACTTGCTTTCGCCGCGGATCATCCGCGCGATCTGCCCGTCGATCCCGTCGAGCGCGGCGGCGAGCATGATCATCAGGACGGCGCGCTCCCAGTCCTCGGCGATCGCGAAGCGCACCCCGGTCAGGCCCGAGCACAGCGCCAGCGCAGTGATCGCGTTGGGAAGCACGGCGCGCAGCGGAATGCCGCGCCGCTGGGGCCGCGGCCTCAGGGCCATCGGCAGGTCCTCACTGCGCGATACCCTCCGCGACAATGCCGCCGCGACGGCCGACCACGGTCTCGCCCGCGATGCAGCGCTGGCCGAGCGCGACCTGCGCCGCATAATCGTCGGGCAGGAACACGTCGACGCGGCTGCCGAAGCGGATCAGGCCGATGCGCTGTCCCGCCGCGACCATGTCCCCGGTCTTGACGAAGGTCACGATGCGCCGCGCGACCAGGCCGGCGATCTGGGTGAAGCCGACGCGCAGCCCGTCGCGGGTCTCGACGACGAAATGCTGGCGCTCATTCTCCTCGCTCGCCTTGTCGAGGTCGGCGTTGAGGAACTTGCCCGCGATGTACACGACCTGGCGGATCGTCCCCGCCACCGGGGTGCGGTTGATGTGCACGTCGAACACGCTCATGAAGATCGAAACGCGCACCCGCGTGTCTTCGTTCAACCCGTCGGGTCCGGAGATCTCGCGCGGCACCGGCACGCGTTCGATCATCGTGACCAGGCCGTCGGCGGGCGAGACGATCAGGCCCTCGCCTTGCGGCGTCACGCGCACCGGATCGCGGAAGAAGGCGGCGACCCAGATCGTCACACCGACCAGCAGGAATCCGAGCTCGTCCCAAATTGCGAACAGGAACAGCGCGGTGACCGCAGCGGAAATCAGGACGTATTTACGCCCCTCGGGATGGACGGCGGGAAAGCGCCACTTGACCGTGTTGGTGACGACGGGCGGCTTGTCGAGTGAAGGCATTGGGCGGCTTTAGCCGGGTTCGGCTCCGCCTGACAATCGCTCGTCCCAACTTCCCTGTGCATGCCGTTGCCTGCAATGTCGGATCGAGGTTGCTTGGCTGCCGGGCGAGCAGCCGCGCCCGAGCCTGAAGCGTCAAGGTCCGCGCCCGCGACACCAGCTTGATCCTCAGGGCCCTTCCTCCTAGACGCACCGCCAAACCCTCCCATCAGACAGGAAAGCGAGCATGGCGAAGATCAAGGTGAAAAACCCGGTCGTCGAGATCGACGGCGACGAAATGACGCGGATCATCTGGGAATGGATCCGCGAGCGTCTGATCAAGCCGTATCTCGACATCGACCTCAAATATTACGATCTCGGCGTCGAGAAGCGCGACGAGACCAACGATCAGATCACGATCGACGCCGCCAACGCGATCAAGGAGTTCGGCGTCGGCGTGAAGTGCGCCACGATCACCCCGGACGAAGCGCGCGTGGAGGAGTTCAACCTCAAGGAAATGTGGAAGTCGCCCAACGGCACGATCCGCAACATCCTTGGCGGTGTCGTCTTCCGCGAGCCGATCGTGATCTCCAACGTCCCGCGCCTGATCCCGGGCTGGACCAAGCCGATCGTCGTCGGTCGTCACGCGTTCGGCGACCAGTATCGCGCGACCGACATCAAGGTCCCCGGACCCGGCAAGCTGCGCCTCGTCTTCGAGGGCGCCGATGGTCAGGTGATCGACCGCGAGGTGTTCAACTTCCCGGGCTCGGGCGTCGCGATGGCGATGTACAATCTCGACGATTCGATCCGCGATTTCGCCCGCGCCTCGTTCAACTACGGTTTGAACCTGAAGTGGCCGGTGTATCTCTCGACCAAGAACACCATCCTCAAGGCCTATGACGGCCGCTTCAAGGACCTGTTCCAGGAAGTGTTCGAGACCGAGGGCTTCGCCGAGAAGTTCAAGGAAGCCGGCATCGTCTACGAGCACCGCCTGATCGACGACATGGTCGCCTCCGCGCTCAAGTGGAGCGGCGAGTTCGTCTGGGCCTGCAAGAACTATGACGGCGACGTCCAGTCGGACCAGGTCGCGCAGGGCTTCGGCTCGCTGGGCCTGATGACCTCGGTCCTGCTCTCGCCCGACGGCAAGACGGTCGAGGCCGAGGCGGCGCACGGCACCGTCACCCGCCACTATCGCCAGCACCAGCAGGGCAAGGCGACCTCGACCAACCCGATCGCCTCGATCTTCGCCTGGACCGGCGGCCTCAAGTTCCGCGGCAAGTTCGACGACACGCCCGAGGTGGTACGCTTCGCCGAGACGCTCGAGAAGGTCTGCATCGCGACCGTCGAGAGCGGCAAGATGACCAAGGACCTGGCGCTGCTGATCGGCCCGGATCAGCCGTGGATGACCACCGAACAGTTCTTCGAAGCGATCCGCGCGAACCTCGAAGTCGAAATGGGCAAATGGCAGTAAGCTGCTGAGATTCTGGCCCGGGTGTCGCGATCGGCACCCGGGCCCTTCTCTTTTTGCTGCATCGGCGAAAAATCGGCTGGTCGAGCCGATGACAAAGCCTTCCGCCGCCGGTTAGAGTGCCGGCATGGCGCTCGATCTCACAAATAGCGGCTTCAGCGACGCGCTGGTCATTCTCGGCGCGGCCGGCCTGGTCATCCCGGCGTTCGCGCGCTTCCGGATCAGCCCGGTGATCGGCTTCATCCTGGTCGGCGCGCTGGTCGGTCCCGGCGGGCTCGGCCAGCTCGTGCCGCAAATGCCGTGGCTCTATTATGTCACGATCACCGATCCGCATTCGATCGAGCCGTTCGCCGAATTCGGCGTCGTCCTCCTCCTGTTCTCGATCGGGCTCGAGCTGTCGTTCCGGCGACTATGGGCGATGCGTACGCTGGTATTCGGCGTCGGCGCCGCCGAGCTGCTCGGCGCCGGCCTGCTGATCGCCGCGGGCCTCTACGCCCTCGGCCAATACTGGACCGGCGCGCTCGGCCTCGGCCTCGCCCTGGCTCTCTCCTCCACGGCGCTGGTGCTCCCGATCGCCGGCACCACCAGCGCGGTCGGCCGCTCGGCCTTCGCGATGCTGCTGTTCGAGGATCTCGCGCTCGTCCCGATCATCTTCCTGCTCGGCGCGCTCGCGCCCGCGGCGGGCGATGCCGGGTTCCGCGACCTCGCCGTCGTGCTCGGCCGCGGCGCGATCGTCGTCGCGATCCTCTATGTCGGCGGCCGCCTCTATCTGCCGCGGCTGTTCGCCCAGGCGGCGCGCACCAAGTCGCCCGAGCTGTTCCTCGCCGCCAGCCTGCTCGTCGTGATCGTCGCCAGCATGGCGACCACCGCGGTCGGGCTCTCGCCGATCGTCGGCGCGCTGCTCGCGGGCCTGCTGATCGCCGAGACCGAATATCACAGCGAGGTCGAGGTTATCACTGCGCCGTTCAAGGGCCTCGCGCTCGGCGTGTTCCTGATCACCGTCGGCATGCGGCTCGACCTGCGCATGGTGATGCAGGACTGGCCGCTGCTGCTCGCCGCGATCCTCGGGGTCATGGCGGTCAAGGTCGCGGTGACGATCCTGCTGCTCAAGCTCTCCGGCGCGCGTACCGGTACCGCGGCCGAGGCCGGCGTGCTGATGGCGAGCCCGTCGGAGACCACGCTGATCGTGCTCGGCGTCGCCGCCACCGCCGGCCTGATCCAGCCCTCGACCGCCGCTTTCTGGACCACGGTCACCGCGATCGGCCTCACCATCACGCCGCTGCTCGCCAAGGCCGGCCGCTATGCCTCGCGCAAGCTCGAGGAGCGCGACCTGGACCAGGAAGCCGTGACCAATCCGGAGATCGTCCCCGGCGGCACCGTGATCATCGGCTTCGGCCGGGTCGGCCGCACCGTCGCCGACATGCTCAGGGCGCACGGCAAGCCCTATATCGCGGTCGATGCCGATATCGACGGCGTCGCCGAGGCGCGGCGCGAGGGCTATACGGTGATGTTCGGCGATGTCTCGCGCAGCGAGCTGGTCGACCGACTCAACCTCGGCCATGCCGATGCGCTGATCCTGACGATGGACGATCCGGTGCTCACCGTGCGCCTCACTCGCCGCGTGCGCAGCTGGGTGCCGGGCATCCCGATCATCGCCCGCGCCCGCGACACCTCGCACGCCGCCGAGCTCTACAAGGCGGGCGCGACCGACGCGGTGCCCGAGACGCTCGAGAGCTCGCTGCAATTGTCCGAGGCGGTGCTGGTCGATCTCGGCGTCGCGGTCGGCCCGGTGATCGCCTCGATCCATGAGAAGCGCGACGAGATGCGCAAGATGATCAAGGAAACCGCCGGTTTGGAGCGTGAGCCGCGCCTGAGGCGAGCGCGCAAGGAAGCGGGGGCCTAGGCCATCCGCTCTTTCACCACCCGCTCGAGCACGTCGAGCGGCATCGCGCCCTTGCGCAGCACCTCGTGGAACTGGCGCGGATCCCATTTCGCCCCGGCCTTCGCCTTGGCCTCGTCGCGCAGCCGCACCCACATGGTGTGGCCGATCTTGTAGCTGCAGGCCTGGCCCGGCCAAACCGTGTAGCGGTCGATCTCGCCCTGGCTGCGGCCACGCGCGATGCCGGTGGTGGCGATGAAATAGTCGGTGGCCTTCTCCCGGCTCCAGCGCTTGGCGTGCATGCCCGAATCGACCACCAGCCGCGTCGCGCGGAACAGCAGCGACTGGAGATATCCCACCTGCCCCAGCGGATCGCCTTCGAACATGCCCATCTCGTCGGCGAGCTGCTCGGTATAGAGCGCCCAGCCCTCGCTATAGGCGCTGAACCCGCCGCGCCGTCGGATCAGCGGGATATCGGGCGATTCGAGCGCGAGCATCACCTGCAGATGATGCCCCGGCACCGCCTCGTGATGAGTCAGCGTCGCCAGCCCGAACTTGGGCCGGTCGAACGTGTCGCGCAGATTGATGTAGTAAATGCCCGGCCGCGAGCCATCGAGCGTGGCAGCCTGATAGTATCCGCCCGGCGCGCCTGCCTGGATCGCCGGCGGGACGCGGCGGACCTCGACCGGCGCCTTCGGCAGCGTCGCGAACTGCTCGGACAGCCGTGGCTGCATCGCCTGGATCTGCTTGTTGAGCTCGGCGAGCAGCGCCTCGCGCCCCGGATCGGTATTGAGAAAGAGCTGGTCGGGCCGCTCGTTCAGCGCCACCAGCCGCGCGCCCACCGTTCCCTCGCCCATCCCCTGGGCCTTGAGGATCGTGTCGATCCGCGCGCTGATCTCGGCGACCTGCTCCAGCCCGAGCTTGTGGATCTCGTCGCCGGTCAGCCGCGTCGTGGTCGCCGCTTCCGCGGCCGCGGCGTAGTAGGCCTCGCCGTCCGGCAGCCGCCACACGCCCGCGTCATGCGCCGCCTTGCCGCGCAGCTCGGTCACCAGCGCGCGCTGTCGGTCGAGCGCCGGGAAGACCTTCTCCGCCACGATCTTCGCCGCGGCGGCCGTGCGTTCGGGCGGCAGGCTCGCCGCCTTCAGCTTCCCTGCAAGGCCGGTGACGAGCCCGGTCTCCGCCGCGGGCTTGTCGCGTAGCGCGGCATACTGCTTGAGCGCGGTATCGAGGATATAGTCGGGCGCGAACACACCCTTGGCCGCATCGCTACGCTGGCGCTCGGTTTCCTGATCGATCACCGTCGCGAAGGCGCCCAGGCGCGCCAGATAGGCATCGGCGTCCGCTGCATCCTTCACCCTGTGCTGGGTATCGAGGAAATCGGGCACGTCCTGATAGGCGCCCGACAGCTGGCTCAGCCGATAGGGGATGAAGCGTCCGCCGGTCTCGCCATAGGCGAAGCGCTCGCGCCCGGCGATGCTGCGTTCGAGCTGATAGGACACGACGTCCTGGTCGAGCCGCGCATCCTCGCCCAGCCCTGCCGGATCGATCGCGCGGATCGCGGCCAGCTCGCGCTTGGAGCGCGCCAGGTCGCGCGCGCTGTCCGCCGGGCTGCGTCCCGACAGCTGCGACTTGAGCGCGGCGTTCTTGCTGGTGTCGAGTCCCAGTGCGGTCGCGCCTTCGGGATTCTCTGCCAGCCGGTCGGCAAAGATCGTGTCGAGCAGCGCCCGCAGCTTCGCGTCGCTCGCGCCAGCAGAGCCCGCCTGCGCGGCCCGGGCGGGAACGACGCCAGCCAGCGCCGCGGCGCCGACCGAACTCACGAACGAACGGCGGCGCATCGGCATCGGGCGGGTCACTCCATCAGGTCAATCGTTGAGCGCGGGAACGCGCCGGACGCAGTCTGCCAGCGCCGCGGTGGTTGCGCCATCCTGCGAACGCAGCTGAGCCTCGGCGGCGGTCGCATCGCGTCGAACCTCGGTCTCGACGGCCCGTGCCGCCTTGCCCGCCGCACGGCCCGAATCGGCCGCGGCCATGCTCCAGTAGATCTGGTGGTCGAACAGCTGGGAGGCCTGCGGCGAGGCCTTGCCGAGATTCGCGGCGGCACTGGTCAGCGCCGCGCAGCGCAGCGCTTCGGGATAGGGCGGCAATTTCCCCTGCGCCGAAGCGCCGGGGCTTGCGAACAGGGCCGCAGCGGCAGCGGCGGCCAGCAGAACACGATCAGGCAGCTTCTTTCTCCTCGGCAAGCGCCCCCTTCACGGCATCGATCGCGGCGAGGCCGTTTCCGCCCTCCGGTCCGCCACCCTGCGCCATGTCCGGGCGCCCGCCGCCGCCCTGCCCGCCAAGCGCGGCCACGCCGCGCTTGACGAGTTCGACTGCGTTCAGGCTTCCGGTCAGGTCGTCGGTGACGCCGACCGCAATCGCTGCACGCCCTTCATTTACCGCGACAAAAGCTACCACACCTGAACCGATGCGGCCCTTGGCCTCGTCCACCGCGCCGCGCAGCGCCTTTGGATCGAGTCCCTCGAGGATCTGGCCGATGAAATTGACCCCGCCGACCTGCTCGGGCCCGGCAGGTGCAGCCGCGCCACCACCGCCGCCCAGCGCCAGCGCCTTCTTGGCCTCGGCCAGCTCCTTCTCGAGCCGCCGCCGCTCCTCGACCAGCGAGAGCACGCGCGCCGGCACCTCGTCGGGCGAGGCCTTGAGCGTCGAGGCGACCTCGCGCAATTTCTCGTCGCGATTGAGCAGCCACAGCCGCGCCGCCTCGCCGGTCAGCGCCTCGATCCGGCGTACGCCGCTCGACACGGCGCTTTCCGATACGATCTTGAAGATCGCGATGTCGCCCAGCGCCCGCACGTGCGTGCCGCCGCACAGCTCGACCGAATAGGTGTTCTCGGAGGCGCGCCCCATCGAGAGCACGCGCACCTCGTCGCCGTATTTCTCGCCGAACAGCGCCAGCGCGCCCGCCGCGACCGCGTCGTCCGGAGTCATCAGCCGCGTGCCGACCGCGTCGTTCTCGCGGATATGCCGGTTCACGTCGGCCTCGATGTCCGCAATCTCCGACGCCGTCAGCGCCGAGGGGTGCGAGAAGTCGAAGCGCAGGCGGTCGGGCGCCACCAAGCTGCCCTTCTGCGTGACGTGCGCCCCCAGCCGCTCGCGCAACGCCGCATGCAGGAGGTGCGTGGCCGAATGGTTGGCGCGCAACTGGTCGCGTCGCACGACGTCGATCGCGAGCTTCACCGTGTCACCGACCGCGATCTCGCCCGTCTCGATCGTCGCATGATGCGCATGCAGCCGCCCGAGCGGCTTGGAGGTGTCGTTGACCACCGCCCGCGCGCGATCGCTGGCGATCAGGCCGGCATCGCCCATCTGGCCGCCGCTCTCGCCGTAGAAGGGCGTCTGGTTGGTCAGGATCACGACCTCGTCGCCCTGCCCGGCCTTCTCGACGCGCGCGCCGTCCTTGACGATCGCCACCACCTGGCCTTCGCCGTCGACCGCGGTGTAGCCGGTGAACTCGGTGCCGCCAAGCTCCTCGGCGATGTCGAACCAGACATCGTCGCTGGCCTTGGCGCCCGACCCCTTCCACGCGGCGCGCGCCGCCGCCTTCTGCTGCGCCATCGCCGCGTCGAAGCCTTCGCGATCGACGCTCATGCCCTGCGGGCGCAGCGCGTCCTCGGTCAGGTCGTAGGGGAAACCGAACGTGTCGTAGAGCTTGAACGCGGTCTCGCCGGGCAGCGTGTCGCCCTCGCCCATCCCCGCGGTCGCCTCGTCGAGCAGCTTCAAGCCGTTCGCCAGCGTCTGGCGGAAGCGCGTCTCCTCCTGCAGCAGCGTCGCCTCGATCAGCGGCTGCGCGCGCACCAGCTCGGGATAGGCCCCGCCCATCTCCGCGACCAGCGCGGGCACCATGCGGTGCATCAGCGGGTCCTTGGCGCCCAGGATATGCGCGTGCCGCATCGCGCGGCGCATAATGCGGCGGAGCACATAGCCGCGGCCCTCGTTCGCCGGCAGCACGCCGTCCGCGACCAGGAAGCCCGACGAGCGCAAGTGATCGGCGATCACGCGATGGCTCGCCTGATGCTCGCCGGTGGTCGAGGCACCCGTCAGCGCCCCGCTCTCGGCGATCAGCGCCTTGAAGGTGTCGGTGTCGTAATTGTCGTGCACGCCCTGCAGCACCGCCGCGACGCGCTCCAGCCCCATGCCGGTGTCGATGCTCGGCTTGGGCAGCTCGCTGACGATCTCATCATTCTCCTGCAGATACTGCATGAAGACGAGGTTCCAGATCTCGACGAAGCGGTCGCCATCCTCTTCCGGGCTGCCGGGAGGGCCGCCCCAGATATGGTCGCCATGGTCGTAGAAGATCTCCGAGCACGGCCCGCACGGCCCGTCCGATCCCATCGCCCAGAAATTGTCCTTGGTCGCGATGCGGATGATCCGCTCCTCGGGCAGGCCCGCGATCTTCTTCCACAGGTCGAACGCCTGGTCGTCGGTGTGATAGACGGTCGCGGTCAGCCTGTCGGGCGACAGGCCCCATTCCCTGGTCAGCAGCGTCCACGCATGCGTGATCGCCTGCTCCTTGAAATAGTCGCCGAACGAGAAATTCCCGAGCATCTCGAAGAAGGTGTGGTGGCGCGCGGTATACCCGACATTGTCGAGATCATTGTGCTTGCCGCCCGCGCGGACGCACTTCTGGCTGCTCGCCGCGGTCGAATAGGGCCGCGTCTCGAGGCCGGTGAACACGTTCTTGAACGGCACCATGCCGGCGTTGACGAACATCAGCGTCGGATCGTTGTGCGGCACCAGCGGCGCCGACTGCACGCGCGCATGTCCTTGGCCTTCGAAATAGTCGAGGAAGCTGCGGCGGATATCGTTGGTCGAGGTCATGGCTGCGACTTAGGGGGTGAGCGGGTTCCGCTCAAGCGAAACGGTGGAGTCAGGGTGATTGGCGGCGCCGGCGCAGGTTGCGGAGGATATGATGGCCATCACTGCCTTGGAACGGCAGCAGATTGGCGACTCCCGCCCCGATCGACGTCAACCCGAGCGCGGTCAGGCACGCGCTGAGCCAGTCCAGATTGATCGGACGCTCGGTCGCTGCGGCCTTGAGCGCCGCCTCGAAAGGCAATCTCGCGGACGATCCGTCTGAAGGCATAATCACCGGCGCCAAGTCGGTCGAGGGCTGAACGGCTGAGGCCAGCAAGGCGAGTGCGAGCAGCGTCGCCAGGAACACCGCGGCATCCGCCGCCGGACCCGCGAGCGCAATCCAGATACGCTTGCGGCGCGCATTGATCGTGTCGAGCGTGTAGCTGACATAGCCGCCAACTTCTCCGCCAGGGATCGCCGGCGCCAGCGCGACGCGGCGCGTGGCGGAATCCCACATCAGGGGGAGAACGACGATTCGATGAACTCGGCCCCCTAGCGCCGTTACTGCGGAAGCATGGCCGAGTTCGTGGAACAACACGCTGACGAAGCCGATCAGAAGAACCACGGGCAAACGCACCAAGATACCCAAATCGGTCCGGATACCCGCGACCAAGGCGCCATAGGCTGCGATGCCGAACAGGAACAGCACGCCATGAGCGACGATCCGCATCGCAATCACCCGATGGGGTGATCGAGATCAGCGGGCGGCACGCTGAACCATTTCGGCCCGTTCGCGGTCATATGGAAGCAGTCCTCCAGCCGCACCCCGAACTTGCCCGGCAGATAGATGCCCGGCTCGTTCGAGAAGCACATGCCGGCGGCCAGCCTGGTCGCCTCGCCGTGCACGAGGTTGATCGGCTCGTGCCCATCCATGCCGATGCCGTGGCCGGTGCGGTGCGACAGGCCCGGCAGCTTGTAGCCAGGCCCGTAGCCGAGCGATTCGTAGTGGCGCCGCACCGCGTCATCCACCGACCCCGCCGGCGCGCCGATCTTCGCGGCAGCGAAGGCGATGTCCTGCCCCTTGCGCATTTCGCTCCAAACCTTGCGCTGCTCGGCGGTCGGCTCGCCATGGACGAAGGTGCGCGAGATATCGCTCTCATAGCCATGGACTCTCGCGCCGCAGTCCATCAGCACCACTTCGCCCTTCACCACCTTCTGCGGCTTGCCGGTACCGTGCGGATAGGCGGAGGCTTCGCCGAGTAGGACCAGGTTGAACGCGACCTCGCCGCCCAGCTTGCGCGTCGCGGCGGTCATCAGCGCGGCGATGTCCTGCGGCGTCATCCCCGCCTCGACCCGCGGATGCGTCCAGCGATAGGCGGCCATCGTCACGTCCGCCGCCTTCTGCATCAGCGCGAGCTCGGCGGGCGTCTTGATCATCCGGCACCCGCGCACCACCGAATTGGCCGGGACGATCAACCGCGCGTCGCCGATCGCTTCCGCCAGCCCCGCCACCGCGAAGTGCCGCACCGTCTCCTCGATGCCGATCCGGTGGTTGCCCAGCCCGCGATCGCGCAGCCAGCCCGCGATCACCGCGAACGGGCTCTCGTGCTCCTGCCACACCCGTATCTCCGCCGGCACGCCGAGCGATTCGCGCACCGAGGGCTCCTCGAAGAAGGGCGTGACGATCATCGGCTCGCCCTCGACCGGGATCACCGCCGCGGTCAGCCGCTCGCTCCGCCCCCAGCGCACCCCGGTGAAGTAGAGCAGGCTGGCACCCGGCTCGATCAGCACCGCGCCGATCCCGTTCGCCTTCATCAGTGCCTGCGCCCGTGCGAGCCGCGCGCGGCGCTCCTCCGGCCTGATCGGCGCCACATCGCCGGTGATATTCGAGAGCGCCGACAAGTCGGGCTCGGCACTGCGAAGGACGCCGGCGCGTGCGGCCAGCGGGGCGACGGCGGCTGCGGCGAGCAGGGAGCGGCGGGACAGGATCATGGTGGCAAGCGATAGGGCCCTTGACCCGCGCGCCGCAATCCCCTGTCTAGGCGCCGCAAAGAGGGGAGCCCGATGGCCAAGAAACTGACGACCTTCATCCTGATCGCGCTGGTGCTCGGCGCGGTCCTGGGCCTGGGGCTGCACTATGGCGTCCACAACAGCTACGGCGCCGATTCGGCGGGGGCGGAAGCCCAGCTCAAGACGCTCGCCGGCTATTTCTCGATCGTCACCACGATCTTCCTGCGCCTCATCAAGATGATCATCGCCCCGCTGGTGTTCGCGACCCTCGTCGCAGGCATCGCGCACATGGGCGACACCGCCGCGCTCGGCCGCGTCGGCGGCCGTGCGATCGGCTGGTTCATCTCCGCCAGCCTGGTCTCCCTCACCCTGGGCCTGATCCTCGTCAACCTGTTTCAGCCTGGCGTCGGGCTCAATTTCCCGCTTCCGCCCGCCGACGCCGCGAGCGGGGTCGAGAAGGCCGCGTTCAACCTCAAGGATTTCTTCACCCACGTCTTCCCCGCCTCGGGCATCGAGGCGATGGCGAAGAACGAGATCCTGCAGATCGTGATCTTCTCGCTGTTCATCGGCGTGGCGATCACCGCGGTGGGCGAAAAGGCCAAGCCGCTGGTCAGCGCGGTCGAGGCGCTGGTGCATGTCATGCTCCAGGTCACCAACTACGTCATGCGCTTCGCCCCGGTCGCGGTGTTCGCGGCAGTGGCCGGCACGCTGGCCGAGCGCGGCCCGACGATCATCGGCAACCTCGCCTATTTCATGGGCACCTTCTATCTCGCGATGTTCCTGCTCTGGGCGGTGCTGATCGGCGCCTGCTTCCTGATCGTCGGCCCGCGCACCGGCCTGCTGGTCCGCTACATCCGCGATCCGCTGCTGCTCGCCTTCTCGACCGCCTCGTCCGAAGCCGCATATCCGCGCACGCTCGAGGCGCTCGACCGCTTCGGCGTGCCGCCGCGCATCGCGAGCTTCGTGCTGCCGCTCGGCTACAGCTTCAACCTCGACGGCTCGATGATCTACATGACCTTCGCGACGATCTTCATCGCGCAGGCCTATGGCATCGACCTGACGCTGGGGCAGGAAATCACGATGCTGCTGGTGCTGATGATCACCAGCAAGGGCATCGCCGGGGTGCCGCGCGCCAGCCTGGTGGTGATCGCGGCGACGCTCAGCTTCTTCGACATCCCCGAGGCCGGGCTGCTGCTGATCCTCGGCATCGACCATTTCCTCGACATGGGCCGCTCGGCGACCAACGTCGTCGGCAATGCCGTGGCGAGCGCGGTGGTCGCGAAATGGGAGGGCGGGCGCCTCGATCCGATCGAGCCCGCCGATATCGAGCCGCCGCACGCCCCGACCGGCCACGGCCCCGCGGTCGACGAGCAGAGCTTCAGCGAGTTCGGCAAGGCGCCGCCGGGCGGCACTCAGGCATAGGCATAAGGTCCGCCGGCTTCGAGCGCGGCCTGGTATGCGGGCCGCGCATGGATCTTCGCGAGCCAGGCGATCGTGGCGGAGCGTGAGGCGCCCAGCCCCGCCCGGCTGCGCGCCGCCTCCAGGGGGAAGCTCATCATCACGTCGGCCGCGGTGAAGTCATCGCCCGCGAACCAGTCATGCTCGGCGAGGTGCGCCTCGACATAGTCGAGATGCACGTCGATCATCGGCTGGATCTTCTTCTGCGCGGTCTTGCCGAGCAGCGGCACGCGACCGAGCACCAATTTCACCAGCAGCAGGGGCATCAGCGAGCCCTCGGCATAATGGAGGAAATGGCGGTAGCGCAGCACCGACTCGCGATGCGCGGGCGGGCCGAGCCGGCCATCGGCTTTCTCGACCAGATACTCGATGATCGCCCCCGTTTCGGCGATCGTCCGGCCGAGCCCGCCATCGGCCTCGTCGTCGACGATCACCGGCGCCTTGCCGAGCGGATGCACCGCCCTGAGCTCGGGTGGCGCGAGCATCGTCGCCTGGTTTCGCGCGTAGCGCTCGATCCGGTAGGGCAGCCCCAGCTCCTCGAGCAGCCACAGCACGCGCTGCGAGCGCGAATTCTCCAGATGGTGGACGGTGATCATCGGTCTGGATTCCTCGCTGACATCCGCCGAACCTGCGCCGTCAGCGTGCGGATGGCCAGTGTCGAATCAGGCAGCACCTAGCCGCCAGGCATATCGATCGCGAGCAGCTCCACCGTGAACAGCAAGGTCGCGCCGCCCGGGATCGGGCCCCTGCCCCTGGGTCCATAGGCGAGCTCCTGCGGGATGGCGAACTCGACCTTGTCGCCGACGCCCATCAGCTGGACCCCTTCCTGCCAGCCCTTGATGACGCGATTGAGCGGGAAGGTCGCCGGCTCGCCGCGCCGGACCGAGCTGTCGAACTCCGCGCCATCGCTGAAGGTGCCGGTATAGTGCACCGTCACATTGTCCGTCGGTCCCGGCCGCTTGCCGCTACCGTCGCCGGCAACGCGGCGCCAGCGCAGGCCGCTGGCGGTGACGTTCCACCCGTTGCCGCCATGCCGCTCGGCCAGCGCGAGCATCT
>NZ_JBCNMA010000076.1:0-15812 GCF_039595165.1 Sphingomonas sp. | reverse complement strand
ATCCACTGGGCCATTTGCGCAAGCCGGATGGCACACTGGTTTGATCGCTACCTGCGAGCGGCATCGCGGCGATCTGAGCGAGCGTATTCGCAATCGCATCGAGATACCGCTTTGCCTGCGCCTTTCCCCAGTTCGCATCGGAATAATCGCCGATGTCGCGCAAGTCGGAAATTCTGGTACCGCATTCAATGTGGGCGCACGGCGCTTGACGACACCCCCACCGCATCCCCAACTTCACCGAATACCTCCGGGGGGAAGTCGATGCGTTCGATGTTGCTGCCGTTTGCCGTCCTGCTCGCACTTCTTCCGGTGTCGGCGTCGCAACAGCAGCAACCCTACGCCCCGCCCCAGCACACCGCCCCGCCCCCGCCCGGTGTCGCGCGCTCGACCCCGCCCGAGATCGTCCAGCAAGCCGATGGCGGCACTCAGATCGAGCGCGACCGCCCCGCCGCCCATGCGCTTGCAGAGCATCGCCGCCTCGCCCGCGCGCTCGCCACCCTCGCCCCCCAGCGCAAGGGCGTGGTCGATGCCTATGTCCTCTCGGTCGCGCTCGACAGCGATCCGGTGTTCGGGCGCGAGGCGCGCGAGGCGGGCAAGGTGCTCGCCCGCCGCTACGATGCCGCCGGCCGCGCGATCACCCTCGCTGGCACCGACGGCGCCGCCCCCAGCCCGCTGCCCATGGGTTCGCCGCAGAATGTCGAGGCCGCGCTCGCCCGCATCGCCGAGACGATGGACCCGGCCGAGGACGTGCTCGTCCTCTACACCACCAGCCACGGCGCGCCGTTCGGGATCGTCTATAATGACGGCAACGAGGGCTGGGGCGCGATCTCGCCCAACCGGCTCGCGCGGCTGCTGGACGAATTCGGCATCCAGCGCCGGCTGCTGATCGTCAGCGCCTGCTATTCTGGGGTGTTCGTGCCGGTGCTGTCCGGGCCGCAGACCGCGATCGTCAGCGCCGCCTCGTCCGATCGCTCCTCGTTCGGCTGCGTCGCCGAGAATGACTGGACCTTCTTCGGCGACGCCCTGATCAACCGCGCGCTACGCAAGCCTCAGCCGCTCGGCCAGGCGGTGAGCGAAGCGGTCGCGCTGATCGACGGATGGGAGCAGCAGGGCAAGCTCAAGCCCTCGCTGCCGCAGCAGAGCATGGGCGTGGACGTCCACGCCTGGCTCACGCCGCTCGAGGCGCGCATGCCCCGGGCCGCGACCCAGCCGGTCGGGC
Organism: Sphingomonas sp.; assembly: GCF_039595165.1. Taxonomy (GTDB): domain Bacteria; phylum Pseudomonadota; class Alphaproteobacteria; order Sphingomonadales; family Sphingomonadaceae; genus Sphingomonas. The sequence goes on along the minus strand of NZ_JBCNMA010000076.1, from coordinate 14,593 downwards.
GCCCCTCGATCGACAGCCTCAGGGACATGCGGCGCTAGGGAACCACGGCACGCCCGAACGGTTGCGCGCGGTGTGGCTGAACCGAACCAATATCCGCTGCTCGCCGCGCCTCATATCAGTCTCTCGGGGACGGTCGACCAGGCGATGTACCAGAGCTTTCGCGACCAGCTCGCCGCCGCGCCGCCGGAGGGCACGTTGGTGGTCGCGATCTCGACGCTCGGCGGCGATCCCGAGACGGCGCGGCTGATGGGCGACGAGATCCGCCTGCTGCGCGACTATACCGGGCGCGAGACGCTGTTCCTGGGCAAGGTCGCGGTCTATTCGGCGGGCGCGACCTTCATGGCGCACTTCCCGGTCGACAAGCGCTTCCTCACCAAGGGCACGCGGATCATGATCCACGAGCGCATCCTCACCACCGACATCCATCTGTCGGGCCCGCTCAAGTCGCTTCCCGGCACGCTCAAGGCCAAGCTCAACGAGATCGAGGAATCGATCCGCATCGAGGAAGAGGGGTATCGCGACCTGATCGCGGGCTCGCGCATCACGTTCGACGAGGTCGCGAAACGCGCCCGCGACAACTGGTACATCGAGGCGGAGGAGGCGCGTGAGCTGGGCCTGGTGCTCGACCTCATCTGACCGGACGCGCTCGAAGCGTTGCAGCACCGCCCGCCCTTATGTATCTGACCGGCCAACTGGAGCGGAACGCCGCCGCGCGCCGCGCTCCCGAATAGAGGTACGGGGTTTCAGATGGCCGATTTCGTTCTTCCCAGGAACAGCAGGATCAAGAAGGGCAAGAGCCACCCGGCCCCGGCGGGCGCGAAGCGCACGCGCACCTTCACCATCTATCGCTACGATCCCGACTCGGGCGCGAACCCGCGCTACGACAATTTCACGATCGACCTCGACGATTGCGGGCCGATGGTCCTCGACGCGCTGATCAAGATCAAGTCGGAGATCGACCCGAGCCTGACCTTCCGCCGCTCGTGCCGCGAGGGGATTTGCGGCTCGTGCTCGATGAACATGGACGGCAAGAACGGCCTCGCCTGCACCACCGCGATCGAGGACATCAAGGGCGACATCCGCATCACCCCGCTTCCCGCGATGGACGTGATCAAGGACCTCGTCCCCGACTTCACCCATTTCTACGCGCAATACGCGTCGATCCAGCCCTGGCTGAAGACCGTCTCCCCCGCCCCCTCGGGCAAGGAGCGGTTGCAGTCGCCTGAGGACCGCAACAAGCTCGACGGCCTCTACGAGTGCATCCTGTGCGCCTGCTGCTCGACCTCGTGCCCGAGCTACTGGTGGAACAGCGACCGCTTCCTTGGCCCGGCGATCCTGCTCCAGGCCTATCGCTGGCTGGCCGACAGCCGCGACGAAGCGACCGGCGAGCGGCTCGACGAGCTCGAGGATCCCTTCCGCCTCTATCGCTGCCACACGATCATGAACTGCGCGAACGTCTGCCCCAAGGGCCTCTCGCCTGCCAAGGCGATCGCGGAGATCAAGAAGATGGAAGCCGAGCGCATCGTTTGATCGCGCGCGCCGCCCTCGCCCTGCTCGCCTTGGTTGCGGCGCCCGTCGCGGCGCGGGAAGCCAAGTCGATCGCGCCGGGCGTCTGGCTGATCGAGGGCGGGTTTGAAGCAGGCCGCCAGCCCGACGGCAACTCCGTGCTGATCGAGGGGCCCGATGGGCTGCTGCTCGTCGACACCGGCCGCCACGCGAGCCACGCCGCGAAGGTCGAAGCGGTGATCGCCGCGCGCGGCAAGCCGCTGGTGCGGATCGTCAACACCCACTGGCATCTCGACCATGTCAGCGGCAATCTCGCGCTCAAGGCGAAGCACCCGCGGGTCCGCGTCTCGGCGAGCGATGCGATCGACGAGGCGCTGACCGGCTTCCTCAAGCGCAGTGCCGATTCCGCCCGCCTCGCGCTCGAGGCGGGCAAGATCCCCGAGCCGATGGCGAGCGAAGTCCGCGGCGATCTCGCGACCTTCGTCCGCGGCCAGGAGCTACGTCCCGATGACGTGGTGCGCGGGTCCGGCGTCATCGGCGCGGGCGGCCGGAAGGTCGAGCTGCACATCGCCCGCCACGCCACCACCGCCGGCGATGTCTGGCTCTATGATCCCGAAAGCCGCGTGCTCGTAGCGGGCGATCTGGTGACCGACCCGGTCCCCTTCCTCGACACCGCCTGCCCCGATGGCTGGCGCAAGGCGCTCGACGAGCTCGCCGCGAAGCCGTTCGCGACGCTGGTGCCGGGTCATGGCCAACCGATGAGCCGGGACCTCTTCATCCAGTGGAAGCAGAGCTTCGCCGCCTTTCTCGACTGCGCCCGCGGCACGCAGAAGACGACCTATTGCACTGCCGCCTGGTATGACGGCCGGACCTCGAACATGACGCCGGCGGCCGACAAGCTGCGCATCCTCACCATGGCCGATTATTATGTCGGCCGCGTCCGCAGCGGCGAGCTCGACAAGAACTGCCCGAAATGAGCGAAGAGCCGCATTTCACCTACACGGACGATCCCGATCATCCCGGTTGGAAGCGCTGGGAACTGCGCGATCCCACCCGTTTCAACGCGTTCCTCGGCCCGATCCTGACCCGGATCGAGGACGGCAAGGCGCTGGTCCGCATGGTCCCCGGCCGCGAACATTCCAACCTGCGCGACTCCACCCATGGCGGCGCGCTGCTCGGCTTCATGGACGTCGCCCTGTTCGCCGCCGCGCGCAGCTTCGGCGTGCTCGCGGCGGGCGGCGCGGTGACGCTCGACCTCTCCGCCCAGTTCATCGGCACCAGCCGCATCGGCGAGCCGATCGTCGCCGAAGTCGAGCTGCTGCGCGAGACCGGCCGCATGCTGTTCATGCGCGGGCTGATGCGCCAGGACGCCGACGTCCTCGCCAGCTTCTCCGGCACCGTGCGCAAGTCTTCACCCGCAACATGACTCAGGTCCTCGCCCGCTACGAGGCGCTCGTCGCCGCCGGCGAACTGCGCCGCGACCCCGACCAGGCCGCCGCCGCGCGCCGCCTCGACCAGCTCGCGCGCGAGCTCGAGCAGGGCCCGCGCAAGGGCAGCGTGCTGTGGCGCCTCGCCCGCCGCGCGCCCGAGGCGCCGGCGGGCGTCTATCTCTGGGGCGGGGTCGGGCGCGGCAAGTCGATGCTGATGGACCTGTTCTTCGCCAGCGTGAAGATCGGCCGCAAGCGCCGCGTCCATTTCCACGAGTTCATGATCGAGGTCCACGCCCGCATCGCCGAGGAGCGCCAGAAGGAGGCCGGAGACCCGATCGTCCCCGTGGCGAAAGCGCTGACCGCAAATCTCCGCCTGCTCGCCTTCGACGAGATGGTGATCAACAACGCCGCCGACGCGATGATCCTCAGCCGCCTGTTCACCGCGATGATGGCCGAAGGGCTGACGGTGGTCGCGACCTCGAACCGCCCGCCCGACGATCTCTACAAGGACGGGCTGCAGCGCGATTCCTTCCTGCCCTTCATCGCGCTCTTGAAGGACAAGCTCGACATCGTGCCATTGAGCGGCCCGACCGACTATCGCCGCGACCGGCTCGGCCGCATGGACACCTGGCTCGTCCCCAACAACCCCGCCAATACCGCCACCCTCTCCGCCGCCTTCTTCCGGCTCACCGACTATCCCGTCGAGGACCGCGCCAACGTGCCGTCGGAGGATATCGCGGTGCAGGGCCGCACGCTGCACGTGCCCAAAAGTCTCAAGGGCGTGGCCGTCTTCTCGTTCAAGCGGCTGTGCGGCGAGGCGCGCGGCGCGGCCGACTATCTCGCCATCGCGCGCCGCTACCACACCGTGATCCTGGTCGGCATCCCGCGCCTCGGCCCCGAGAACCGCAACGAGGCCGCGCGCTTCGTCACGCTGATCGACGCGCTCTACGAGCACAAGGTCAAGCTGCTGGCGATGGCCGATGCCCCGCCGATGGACCTCTATCGCGAAGGCGACGGCAAGTTCGAGTTCGAGCGCACGGTTAGCCGCCTGATGGAGATGCAGTCGGACGAATATCTGGCGCAGGGGCATGGCAGCGAAGGCTGAGCCTGAGGACAATCCGTTGCAGTGACTGAAAAATGAATCCTCCCCCGCCAGGGGGAGGTGGCGCCGAAGGCGTCGGAGGGGGAGGACGGCTGTGCACCCCGCAGTGTGAGGACATCGCCGCCCTCCTCCCTCCGTCAACCTCCCCCTGACGGGGGAGGATTGGAATCGAAATATCGGCCGTCCTAGCCCGCCACCGCCCCCGCCAACTCTTCCCCTCGACCCGTCAGCCCATAGAGCGGCACCGGGGGAAAGCGATCCTCCAGCCGCCGCCGCACCAGCTCCTGCCCGATCATCGCCTGCAGCGTCAGCGACAGCGCGCGCGGCGTCACCGGCGTCAGCCGCGACTGCAGCGCGGTGAACCGCGTCCACTCGTCGGTCAGCCCGCCCGCGACCGGCAGCGTCCAGCGCGACAGGTCGGGCGCCTCCAGCCCCAGCCGTATCCGCACCTCTTCGACTCGCTCGCACGCTGCGCCGATCGCCCGCCCCGCATCGGTCAGCACATATTCGGGCCGGAGCGGGTGGCCATGGCCAGGGTTGGGCATCACCCAGCCTTGCGCACGCAGATAGGCGAGCGTGCGCGTCAGGCTGTGCCGCGACAGGCCGAAACGCCGCTCGATCACCGCGAAGCGCGATCCCCGCTCACGGCTCAGCAGCGCCAGCACCGGGATCGCCCAGCGGCTGGCAGTCAGCGCCCGCAGCACTTCGCCCGATAGGACCGGATCATTCATCCGCTTGACCATTCCACAATCTACTATACAAATGGAACCATAGATTCGGGAGGACGACATGGCAAGCTCGACGATCACCGAACCCGCGCCCGCCACCGCTCCGGCCATCGCCTATGACGGCGGCCTGGCCTGTGCGCTCAACGTCACCAGCTTCGATCGCTCGATCGACTGGTACACCCGTGTGCTCGGCATGAAGCTGCTCTACCGCATGGACGACATCGCCTGGTGCGAGCTGGAGACCAGCGTCGCGCGCGTGACGGTGGGCCTCTCGCAGGTCGAGTCCGTCCCCGTGGGTGGCGGCGCCACCCTCACCTTCGGCGTGACCGATATCGAGGCGGCGAAGACCGCGCTCGACGCGGCCGGCGTGCGGCAGGACGGCCCGATCGCCGACGTTCCCGGCATGGTCCGCTACCTCACTTTCTACGATCCCGACGGCAACGCGCTGATGTTCTACCAAGACATGTCGGGTGACACCGCTTCCAGCTAGCGCCGCCAACCCACTCTATTGCAACTAATTCGCAACTGCAAAGATTTCCTTGACACTCGGGGAATCGCCTGTTGCCCCGGCCGTCCAATCGGCCTAAGGCGCGGCCGTTCCCTGCGGCCAACCGTGAGTCCAGAGCCGCCCAACCACGTTTAGGGAGGTTCATTTGGCCCGCAAGAAGATCGCGCTCATCGGCGCCGGCAACATCGGCGGCACGCTCGCCCATCTCGCAGCGCTCAAGGGTCTTGGCGACATCGTCCTGTTCGACGTGGTCGAGGGCGTCCCCCAGGGCAAGGCGCTCGATCTCTCGCAGTGCGGCCCGGTCGAGGGCTTCGACGCCACGATCACCGGCTCGAACGACTATGCCGACATCGCGGGCGCGGACGTCATCATCGTCACCGCCGGCGTCGCCCGCAAGCCGGGCATGAGCCGCGACGACCTGCTCGGCATCAACTTGAAGGTCATGAAGGCGGTCGGCGAGGGCATCGCCGCGAACGCCCCCGACGCCTTCGTCATCTGCATCACCAACCCGCTCGACGCGATGGTGTGGGCGCTGCGCGAATTCTCGGGGCTCCCGCACCAGAAGGTCGTCGGCATGGCCGGCGTGCTCGACAGCGCGCGCTTCAGCCACTTCCTCGCCGACGAGTTCAAGGTCTCGGTCAAGGACGTCAACTCGTTCGTGCTCGGCGGCCATGGCGACACGATGGTGCCGGTGCTCGAATATTCGACCGTCAGCGGCATCCCCGTCACCGACCTGATCGAGATGGGCTTCTCGACCAAGGAGCGCATCGACGCGATCGTCCAGCGCACCCGCTCGGGCGGCGGCGAGATCGTCGGCCTGCTCAAGACCGGCTCGGCCTTCTACGCGCCGGCCACCTCGGCGATCGCGATGGCGGAGAGCTATCTCTACGACCAGAAGCGGGTCCTGCCCGCCGCGGCGCACCTCACCGGCCAGTATGGCGTCGACGACCTCTATGTCGGCGTGCCGATCATCATCGGCGCCGCGGGCGTCGAGAAGGTGATCGAGATCAAGCTCGGCGACGAGGCCAAGGCCAACCTCCAGGTCTCGGTCGACGCGGTCAAGGAACTGCTGGTCGCCTGCAAGGGGATTGATGAAAGCCTGAATTGAGCGCCATGCTGTTCCCCGGCGAAGGCCGGGGCCCAGCATCGGAGCGGTCGAGATGGAGAAGCAAGGCTTCGTCTACATCATGGCGAGCCGCAGGAACGGAACGATCTACATCGGCGTCACCAGCGACCTTCCCAAACGCGTCTGGGAACATCGCAATGGCGTCGTGGAAGGATTCACGAAGCGTTACGGTTGCAAGCTGCTGGTCTGGTATCAGGCATTCGATAGCCTGGACGCAGCGCGCCACCGAGAGCTTCAGATGAAGGAATGGAAACGGGCGTGGAAGCTGCGCGAGATCGAAGGGCTGAACCCCGAGTGGAACGATTTGTTCGACTCGCTCGCACCTTCGTGAGCGTGTTCGGTCCGGAATGCCCTTCTGTTCCCCGGCACAGGCCGGGGCCCGGCATCGGCGCACGCAAGGTGACGCCCCGCCTTCGCAGCCTCATCGCAACTGGACCCCGGCCTGCGTCGGGGAACAGAAAGTGATGTTCATCGCCACCCTGGCTGTCGTTACGATGACGCAAGCTGCCCCTGCGCCGTCGCCGTTGTTCGGCGCGTTCAAGGCGGCATGTTTCGACATCGACAAGTTCGACGGCGTCGGCAAGGCGGCGACCGCCGCCGGCTGGACCGAGGTCGCCGAGGCGGACGCCGACTCCCGCGTCACCGCGATCGTCGCCAAGGGCCGCGACGCGATGCGCAAGGCGGAGCCGCAGGCGAAAGTCTCCGGCCAGATGTTCCGCCAGCGCTTCGACGGCCGCGACGTGTGGCTCGCGACCAGCCGGATCGAGACCAGCAAGGGCGGCTGGGCCAATGGCTGCCGCGCCTATGATCTCGACGCCCCGGCAGCCCCGCCGCGCGAGACGCTCGACGGCTGGGTCGGCACCGCCCCCACCAGCGTCCAGGCCAACGACGCCGCGAGCAAGCGGCGCTGGGAGCCGTGGCAGCCGGGCGTCAGCCTCGAAATCACTTACGTGCCGCGCGGCCATCCGCTCGGCGCTTCCTATGGCATCCAGGGGCTGATTCTCGTCAGCCAATCAATCGGAGGGTTCTGAATGTCGATTCTGATCGACCGTAACACCAAGGTCATCACTCAGGGGATGACCGGCGACACCGGCACCTTCCACACCCAGCAGGCGCTGGCGTACGGCACGCAGATGGTCGGCGGCGTCACCCCGGGCAAGGGCGGCACCGAGCATATCGGCCTGCCCGTGTTCGACACCGTCGCCGAAGCGGTGAGCAAGACCGGCGCCGACGCCTCGGTCATCTACGTCCCGCCGCCCTTCGCCGCGGACTCGATCCTCGAGGCGATCGACGCCGAGGTGCCGCTGGTGGTGTGCATCACCGAGGGCATTCCGGTGCTCGACATGGTCAAGGTCAAGCGCGCGCTCAGCGGCTCGAAGACTCGCCTGATCGGCCCGAACTGCCCCGGCGTGCTGACGCCGAACCAGTGCAAGATCGGCATCATGCCGGGCAGCATCTTCTCCGAAGGATCGGTGGGCGTTGTTTCGCGCTCGGGCACGCTTACCTATGAGGCCGTGTTCCAGACCACCAATGCGGGCCTTGGCCAGACCACCGCGGTCGGCATCGGCGGCGACCCCGTCAACGGCACCAACTTCATCGACGTGCTCGAGCTGTTCCTCGCCGACGAGGCGACCAAGTCGATCATCATGATCGGCGAGATCGGCGGCAGCGCCGAAGAGGAAGCCGCGCAGTTCCTGCAGGACGAGGCCAAGCGCGGCCGCAAGAAGCCGATGGTCGGCTTCATCGCCGGCCGCACCGCGCCTCCGGGCCGCCGCATGGGCCATGCCGGCGCGATCGTCTCGGGCGGCCAGGGCGGCGCCGAGGACAAGATCGCGGCGATGGAAGCCGCGGGCATCCGCGTCTCGCCGAGCCCGAGCGAGCTCGGCTCGACGCTGGTCGAGGTGTTGAAGGGCTGAAAAAGCCGTCGCCCCAGCGAAAGCTGGGGCCTCGCGCCGCAATCGCGCGGCAAGAGGCTTGAGACCCCAGCTTTCGCTGGGGTGACGAAGGAAGAAGAGAATGGGCGCTGAGGGCCTGGATTTCGCGGACATCGCCGGCGGCGTGAGCCCGGCGTTCGTCGAGACGCTGTACGCCAAGTGGAAGGCCGACCCCGCCTCGGTCGAGGCCGGCTGGCGCGAGTGGTTCGACGGGCTCGAAGGCTCGGTCACCGGCCCGAGCTGGGAACGCCCCAACTGGCCGCCGACCGAGACCGACGCGCTCACCGCGGCGCTCGATCCGACTCAGATGGAGCCCGCGCCCAAGCCGGCCAAGCCCGGTGCGCCCGCGCCCGCCGCCGCGGCGCCCGCCGCCTCGGCCGCCGACATCGCGCGCGCCGCGAACGATTCGATCCGCGCGATGCTGCTCATCCGCACCTATCGCGTGCGCGGCCATCTTGCGGCGAACCTCGACCCGCTCGGCCTGTCCAAGCAGGAGCTGCCGGCCGACCTCACCCCCGAATATCACGGCTTCACCGCCGCCGATCTCGACCGCCCGATCTATCTCGGCGGCACGATGGGGCTGGAGAAGGCGACGATCCGCGAGCTGGTCGAGATCCTGCGCCGCAACTACTGCGGAAACGTCGGCCTCGAATACATGCACATCGCCGATGTCGAGGAGCGCCGCTTCCTGCAGGAGCGCATGGAGGGCAAGGACAAGGCGATCGAGTTCACGCCCGAGGGCAAGAAGGCGATCCTGGCCAAGGTCATCGAGGCCGAGCAGTGGGAGAAGTTCCTGGGCCGCAAGTACGTCGGCACCAAGCGCTTCGGCCTCGACGGCGGCGAATCGATGATCCCGGCGATGGAAGCGATCATCAAGTACGGCGGCGCGCAGGGCGTGCGCGAGATCGTCTACGGCATGGCGCATCGCGGCCGCCTCAACATGCTCGGCACGGTGATGGCCAAGCCGTACAAGGTGATCTTCCACGAATTCGCCGGCGGCTCGGCCAACCCCGACGACATCGGCGGCTCGGGCGACGTCAAATATCACCTCGGCACCAGTACGGACCGCGAGTTCGACGGCATCAACGTGCACATGTCGCTGGTCGCCAACCCCTCGCACCTCGAGGCGGTCGACCCGGTCGTGCTCGGCAAGGTCCGCGCGCAGCAGACCAACCGCAACGACCTGGAAGAGCATGAGCAGGTCCTGCCCGTGCTGATCCACGGCGACGCGGCGTTCGCCGGCCAGGGCATCGTGTGGGAGTGCCTCGGCTTCTCGGGCATCCGCGGCTACAACACCGGCGGCTGCGTCCACTTCATCATCAACAACCAGATCGGCTTCACCACGAGCCCGCAATTCGCGCGCTCGTCGCCCTATCCGTCGGACGTCGCCAAGGGCGTCCAGGCGCCGATCTTCCACGTCAACGGCGACGATCCCGAGGCGGTGACCTTCGCCTGCAAGATGGCGATCGAGTTCCGCCAGACCTTCAAGCGCGACATCGTCATCGACATGTGGTGCTACCGCCGCTTCGGCCATAACGAAGGCGACGAGCCCTCGTTCACCCAGCCGCTGATGTACGCGAAGATCAAGGGCCATCCCGGCGTCGCCGACATCTATGCCAAGCGCCTCGAGGGCGAGGGCGTGATCGACGGCAGCTTCGTGCCGGCCAAGGTCGCCGAGTTTACCGCGCATCTCGAGTCCGAGTTCGAGGCTGGCGCGAGCTACAAGGCGAACAAGGCCGACTGGTTCGGCGGCCGCTGGCAGGGCCTCGGCGCCCCGGTCGACGCCGAGACCGCGCGCCGCAACGTCGAGACCGGCATCGACAAGAAGCTGTTCGACAGCCTCGGCCGCACGCTGACCACCGTCCCCGAGGGTCTCACCCCGCACAAGACGCTGACTCGCGTGCTCGACGCCAAGGCGGCGATGTTCAAGTCGGGCGAGAATTTCGACTGGGCGACCGGCGAGGCGCTGGCGTTCGGCGCGTTGCTCTCGGAAGGCTATGGCGTGCGCCTGTCGGGCCAGGATTCGGGCCGCGGCACCTTCTCGCAGCGCCATGCCGTGTGGGTCGACCAGACCGACGAGCACAAATACGTGCCGCTGAACGAGATTCCGCACGGCCGCTTCGAAGTGCTCGACAGCCCGCTGTCCGAATATGGCGTGCTCGGCTTCGAATACGGCTATGCGCTCGCCGACCCCAAGAGCCTGGTGCTGTGGGAGGCGCAGTTCGGCGACTTCGTCAACGGCGCGCAGATCATGATCGACCAGTTCATCGCCGCGGGCGAGGCCAAGTGGCTGCGCGCCAACGGCCTCGTGATGCTGCTCCCCCATGGTTACGAGGGCCAGGGCCCCGAGCACAGCTCGGCACGCCCCGAGCGCTTCCTCCAGCTCTGCGCGGGCGACAATATGCAGGTCGCGAACGTGACCACGCCGGCCAATTACTTCCACCTGCTGCGCCGGCAGATGCACCGCAACTTCCGCAAGCCGCTGATCATCATGACGCCCAAGTCGCTGCTGCGTCACAAGCTGGCGGTGTCGAAGACCGAGGACTTCCTCGGCGACACGCATTTCCGCCGCATCCTCTCCGATCCCTCGGCGCCGGCCGACAAGGACGTCAAGCGCGTCGTGCTGTGCACCGGCAAGGTCGCCTACGACCTGATCGAGGCGCGCGATGCCGCGGGCGACAAGACCACCGCGATCATCCGCATCGAGCAGCTCTACCCCTTCCCCGGCGAGCCGCTGGTCAAGCGCCTCGAGCGCATGACCAATGTCGAGGAAGTGGTGTGGGCGCAGGAGGAGCCGAAGAACAACGGCTACTGGTTCTTCGTCGAACCCTATATCGAGGCGTGCATGGTCGAAGCCGGGATCAAGCCGCAGCGTCCGCGCTATGCCGGCCGCGCCGCGGCGGCGTCGCCCGCGACCGGCCTGATGAAGCGTCACCAGGCCGAGCAGGGCGCGCTCGTCGCCGATGCGCTCGGCCATAATGTGCGCGAGGAGATCCGCCGCGCGCGCAAGACCGAAGACAAGAAGACCGCCGGCAAGGCCGGCGCCTGAGACTGAGCCCAGGAAGGACTGAACGATGGCCACCGAAATCCTCGTCCCCGTGCTGGGCGAATCGATCACCGAAGCGACGATCGGCGAATGGCTCAAGCAGCCCGGCGACCCCGTCGCGGCCGACGAGCCGGTCGCGAGCCTCGAGACCGACAAGGTCTCGGTCGAGGTTCCCGCGCCCGCCGCGGGCGTGATGGGCGCGCATGCCGCCAAGGTCGGCGACACGGTCAATGTCGGCGCGATGATCGGCACGATCGAGGCTGGTGCCGGTGCAGCGCCCGCGCCCAAGGCTGAGGAAGCTCCGGCCCCGACCCCCGCTCCCGCCCCGACCCCCGCTCCCGCTCCCGCTCAGCCCACGGGCGAGGTCGAGGCAGCGGCGCTGTCGCCCTCGGTCCGCCGCGCGATCCTCGAGCATGGCGTCGATCCCTCGACCGTGCAGGGCACCGGGAAGGTCGGCCGCATCACCAAGGAGGACGTGGTCGCCGCCGCCTCGGCCAAGAGCGAAGCGCCCGCCGCTGCCCCGGCGCCGGCCGCTGCGCCCGCCACCGCCGCGCCTGCGACCGGCGGCCGCAAGGAGGAGCGCGTGCGCATGACGCGCCTGCGCCAGACCGTCGCCCGCCGCCTCAAGGATGCGCAGAACACCGCCGCCCTGCTCACCACCTTCAACGACGTCGACATGACCGCCGTCATGGAGGCGCGCGCCAAGTACAAGGACCTGTTCGAGAAGAAGCACGGCGTCCGCTTGGGCTTCATGGGCTTCTTCGTGAAGGCCGCGTGCCAGGCATTGAAGGACATCCCCGCGGTCAACGCCCAGATCGACGGCGAGGAGATCGTCTATCACGATTACGCCGACATCTCGGTCGCGGTCTCCGCGCCCCAGGGCCTGGTCGTCCCCGTGATCCGTGACGCCGACCAGATGTCGGTCGCGCAGATCGAGCGCACCATCGGCGACTTCGGCAAGCGCGCCAAGGACGGCACGCTCAAGATGGAGGAGATGAAGGGCGGCACCTTCACCATCTCCAACGGCGGCGTGTTCGGCTCGCTGATGTCGACCCCGATCATCAACCCGCCGCAGTCGGCGGTGCTCGGCCTCCACCGCATCGAGGACCGCCCGGTGGTCCGCGACGGCCAGGTGGTGGTGCGCCCGATGATGTACCTCGCGCTCAGCTACGATCACCGCCTGATCGACGGCCGCGAGGCGGTGACCTTCCTCGTCGCGCTCAAGAACGCGATCGAGGACCCGACCCGCCTGCTGATCGACCTGTAATCCGCTGTTCCCGGGCGCAGGCCGGGGCCTAGTCGCGACGCAATTTGAAACGAAGCGAGACGCTCACCAAATCCGTCTCGAAACTGGGCCCCGGCCTTTGCCGGGGAACAAGGAAGCGAAGAACATGGCAGACTACGACTTCGACGTCCTCGTGATCGGTTCCGGGCCCGGCGGCTATGTCGCCGCGATCCGCGCGGCGCAGCTCGGGCTCAAGACTGCATGCGCCGAGGGGCGCGCGACGCTGGGCGGCACCTGCCTCAACGTCGGCTGCATCCCGTCCAAGGCGCTGCTTCACGCCTCCGAGCTGTACGAGGAAGCCGCCTCCGGCGCGCTCGCCAAGCTCGGCGTCAAGCTCGGCAAGGTCGAGCTCGACCTCGACGCGATGCACGCCCAGCGCCTCGACGCGGTCAAGGGCCTGACCGGCGGCATCGAGTTCCTGTTCAAGAAGAACAAGGTCGAGTGGCTCAAGGGTTATGCCGCCTTCACCGGCAAGGACAGCGTCAAGGTCGGCGACCGCGAGGTCCGCGCGAAGAACATCGTCATCGCCACCGGCTCGTCGGTCACCCCGCTCCCCGGCGTCGAGATCGACCAGAAGGTCGTCGTCGATTCGACCGGAGCGCTCGAGCTCGCCAGGGTGCCCGAGCATCTCGTCGTGATCGGCGGCGGCGTGATCGGGCTCGAGCTCGGCAGCGTGTGGCGCCGCGTCGGCGCCAAGGTCACCGTGGTCGAGTATCTCGACCAGATCCTGCCCGGCTTCGACGCCGATGTGCGCAAGGAAGCCGCCAAGCTGTTCAAGAAGCAGGGCATGGAGTTCAAGACCGGCACCAAGGTCACCGGCGTTTCGGTCAAAGGCGGCAAGGCGACCGTCACGATCGAGGCCGCCGCCGGCGGCACGGCCGAGACGATCGAGGCCGACAATGTCCTCGTCTCGATCGGCCGCAAGCCCAACACCGACGGCCTGAACCTCGAAGCCGCCGGCCTCGCGACCAACCAACGCGGCCAGATCGAGACCGATCACAGCTTCAAGACCTCGGTCCCCGGCATCTGGGCGATCGGCGACGTCATCCCCGGCCCGATGCTCGCGCACAAGGCCGAGGACGAGGGCATCGCGGTCGCCGAGAACATCGCCGGCCTCACCGGCATCGTGAACCACGACGTCATCCCCTCGGTGGTCTACACCATGCCCGAGATCGCCGGCGTCGGCCTGACGGAGGAAGCGGCCAAGGCCAAGGGCGAGGTCAAGGTCGGCAAGTTCCCGATGGCCGGCAACAGCCGCGCCAAGACCAATCACGAGCCCGACGGCTTCGTGAAGGTCATCGCCGACGCCAAGACCGATCGCGTGCTCGGCGTATGGATCATCACCAGCGTCGCCGGCACGATGATCGCCCAGGCCGCGCAGGCGATGGAGTTCGGCGCGACCAGCGAGGACATCGCGTACACCTGCCACGCCCATCCGACGCACAGCGAGGCGATCAAGGAAGCGGCGATGGCGGTGACGGGAAAACCCATCCATATCTGACGCTTGATCCCGGGTCGGGCGCCTTGGAAACGAGGTTAGCCGTGCGCTAACCGGGACCTCGTCCGGAACCGGCGCGTTCTCCCGCCGATGATTCGCCCGCTTCCCCTGCTGTCCGCCGCCGCCCTCGCTCTGTTCGTCACGGGCTGCGGAGGTAATGGCGGGGGTGGCGGTGGCGGCGGCGTGGTCGTCACGCCGACGCCGACGCCCACGACCCCGACGCCCACCTCCTCCGCGTCCCCCTTGCCCACGACCTGGGCGGGGGTCGCCGGCTATTACGACGTCCAGCCCGATATCGGCGCGTGCCGCGCCGGCACGCTCAAGGCCGCGGTGAAGGCCGAGTTCCTCGCCCGGCTCAACGAGATCCGCGCGCGCCACAATCTGCCGGCCGTCGTCTATTCGACCGACGAGGACGTCCAGCAGGCCGAAT
>NZ_JBCNMA010000075.1:0-16233 GCF_039595165.1 Sphingomonas sp. | reverse complement strand
GGTTCGACCGCGGCGATGTCGAGATCGTGCGCGACGCGGCGCAGCCGCAGGACGCGGTGCGGGTGATGACCGCGCACGGCGCCAAGGGACTGCAGGCGCCGTTGGTGATCCTCGCGGACGCCACCGCCGATCCGCAGGGCGGCAATCGCGGCGACTTCGTCAAATGGGCGCCGGAGGGGCATGACGGACCGGCCTTCCCGGTGTTCCGGCCGGGCAAGGCCGAGCGCGGCGGGCCGGTGGATGCGGCGGTGACGGTGGCCGAAGCGCGCGAGCTGGAGGAGCATTGGCGGCTGTTCTACGTCGCCGCGACGCGTGCCGAGGAGCGGCTGGTGATCGCCGGCGCGCTCGGACCCAAGGCCAAGGGCGAAGCGCCGGGCGCGAGCTGGTACGCGGCTTCGCGCGCGGCGTTCGATGCGCTGGGCGTGGCGGAAAGCGAGGAGGTGCGGGTGTTCACCGGCAGCCGTCCGCGAGCGCCGGTGGCACGCAAACCGCGCGGGGCGCCGGTGGCCGAGGCGGCGGTCGAGCTGCCCGGCTGGGCGAAGCGGCCGGCGCCCGTGGAAGCCCGGCCGCCACGGCCGCTCGCGCCATCCTCGCTGGGGGACGATCTGATCGCCGATCCGCCGCCGGGGCCGGCGCTGCGCGCGGCGGCGGAGCGTGGGCGGCTGATCCATGCGTTGCTCGAGCGGCTTCCCTCGATCGCTCCCGAGCGGCGCATGGATGCCGCCGAGCGCTGGCTGGCGGAAGCCGGGCGTGTCACCGACCCCGCGGCGCGGGCCGAGCTGATAACGTCGGCGCTGGGCGTGCTCGCGGATCCGCGCTTCGCCGACCTGTTCGGGCCGGATGCGCTGGCCGAGGCGCCGATCGCGGCGGTGGTGGCGGGCGGGCATGTCGTGTCAGGCACCGCCGACCGGCTACTGGTGACGGACGATCGCGTGCTCGTGGTGGACTTCAAGACCGGGCGGCGCGCGCCCGGATCGCTTGAGGACGTGCCGCCCTATCATGTCCGTCAGATGGCGGCCTATGTCGCCGCACTGGAGGTGGTGTTCCCGGAGCGGCGGGTCGAGGCGGGGTTGCTCTATGCCGCCGGGCCGGTGCTGTTCGCCTTGCCCGACGATCTGGTCGCGGCGCACAAGTCCGGCTTCGCCGCCACGGAGCAAAGCTTGAGCTCAAACGCTTGAGGGGGACGGGACGCCTCCCTAGGTTGCTGCCAGCACACCAAGGAGAATTTCAAATGGCCAAGGCCGTTACCGATGCAAGCTTCGAAGCCGACGTCCTTCAGTCGGACAAGCCCGTCCTCGTCGATTTCTGGGCCGAGTGGTGCGGGCCGTGCAAGATCATCGGGCCGAGCCTGGAAGAGCTGGCCGAGGAACTCGCCGACAAGGTGACGATTACCAAGCTCAATATCGAGGAGAATCCGGACACGCCGGGCAACCTCGGCATCCGCGGCATCCCCACGCTGTTCCTCTACAAGGACGGCGAGAAGATCGCGCAGCAGATCGGCATCGCCGAGATCTCGACCAAGTCCAAGCTCAAGGCGTGGATCGAAAGCGTCGTCTGAGATGATGCTGGGGGCGCTGGCGCTTGTGCTCGCCGGCGGGCCGGCGCTCCCGGTTCAGGCTTGTCCGCGGGAGGTCGTCCAGCCGGAGCGGCGGTTCAGCGGAATTTATGTCGACGATTTCGAAGGTCAGCGCTTCTTCGAGGGCGCGAAGACGCTGGCGGACATTGACCTCAAGGCACGGCCCTGGGTGTGGTTCGCGCCCGACATCGTCGCCCATGGCGCCAAATTCGGCATCAAGCGCCGCCGGCTGGGAGATGCGTATCGCCTTGTCTTCCGCGGCGTGAAACGCAGCCGGGCCTCGCGAGCGCCGGTCTGCGGCTATGGCCATATGAGCGTCTTCGAATCGGAGATCCGCCTGACCAGACTGGAACGGATCGAGCGGCTCGGGCCCACGCGTTGAACGAAGGGGGCGGAGCCGGCCTGGCCCCGCCCCTCGTAAGTTCGACCGAGCGCTCAGTAACGGCGATCGTAACGGTCGTAGCGATCGCGATCGTAACGGTAGCCGCGGCGATCATGGTCGCGATAGCCGGCGCGGGCGCGGGCGATCTCGCGGCGGCACTCGCGCTGCTCGCGGCGATACTCGTAGCGGTTGCGGGCGCGGCGCAGTTCGCGGGCGCACTCGCGCTGCTCCTGCCGGACCTCGCTGCGCCGCGAGCCGTAATAACGTTGCGCTTCGGCAGGCGCGACGGACACCAGCAGGCTGGCACCCAGCGTTGCTGCAAGAACGAAGATTCGCATATCGACTCTCCATGTACTCATCCGGGGACGTTCCCCAGGCGGATGACCATAGATACGCAACGCTACATGAACCCGTAGCGACGGCCGGCTTATCCCGCGTTCAGGACGCCGCCGCAGGCACCGAACCTATATCGTGCCAAGGCCGCGGCAGACAACGCTAGCTGCGATAGTCCGCGTTGATCGAGATGTAGCCGTGCGTCAGGTCGCAGGTCCACACCGTGGCGCGGCCTTCGCCGAGGCCAAGGTCGACGCCGATCTCGATCTCCTGGCCCTTCAAATGCGCCGCGACGGGGGCTTCGTCATAGCCCTCGACCGCGAGCCCGCCCCGCGCCACCTGCACGCCGCCGAAGGTGATCGCGAGCCGGTCCCGGTCGGCAGGCTCGCCGGCCTTGCCGATCGCCATGACGATGCGGCCCCAATTTGCGTCTTCGCCCGCGATCGCGGTCTTCACCAGCGGCGAGTTGGCGATGCTCAGCGCGATCCGGTGCGCGCTACGGTCGCTCTCGGCACCGCCGACGTCGATGCGGATGAACTTCGAGGCGCCCTCGCCGTCGCGCACCACCAGATGCGCGAGGCGGAGGCACAGGTCGCCCAGCGCAGCGCGGAAGGCGTCGGCGCCGTCGTCATCCTCGTCCGCCAGCGGCGTATTACCCGCGGTGCCGGTGGCGAAGGCGAGCACGGTGTCGCTGGTCGAGGTGTCGCTGTCGACCGTGATGCACGAGAAGCTTCGCGCGTTCGCGTCGGACAGCGCGCGCTGGAGAAAGGCGGGATCGACCGCGGCGTCGGTGAAGACATAGCCGAGCATCGTCGCCATGTCGGGCGCGATCATCCCGCTGCCCTTGATGATGCCGACCAGCGATACGGTCTTGCCGCCGACCACCGCGGTGGTGACGGCGCCCTTGGCGAAGGTGTCGGTGGTGCCGATCGTCTCGGCCGCGTCTTCCCAGCCGCACGGCGCGGCGGCGAAAGCGGCGTCGAGTCCGGCCTCGGCCTTGTCGATCGGGAGCGGCACGCCGATCACGCCGGTCGAGGAGACGAACACGTCGGAGGGCTGGCAGTCGAGATGCGCCGCGACCCGGGCAGCGATCGCCTCGACTGCCGCGCGGCCGCGGTTGCCGGTGAAGGCGTTCGAGTTGCCCGCATTGACCACCAGCGCACGCGCCTTGCCCAGCACCAGCGCCTCGCGGCACCATTCCACTTCGGGCGAGGGACATTTGCTGGTGGTGGTGACGCCCGCGACGGCGGTGCCTTCGTCGAGCGTGACGAAGGTCAGGTCGCAGCGATCCCATTCCTTGTACCGCGCTCGCGCGACGCGCAGAGTCACGCCCGCGATCGGCGGGAGATAGGGGAAGCCGAGCGGGGCGAGGGGAGAGCGCTGCATCTTCAGTCCTATAATTCCGCCGTCACCCCGGCCTTGTGCCGGGGCCCACGGCTGGGCAAGCCATGCCCTGTCAGCGAGAACGCGGCGTTTGCCGCGCAGTGGACCCCGGCACAAGGCCGGGGTGACGAATGCGGCTACTGAACGGCACCCGCGGCGCTGAGCACCGCGCGGACGCTCGCCGTGGCGACGTCCTCGTCGATCCCGACGCCCCACACGGTACGCCCGTCGGCGGTGCGGCATTCGACATAGGCGGCCGCCTGCGCGCCCGAGCCGTGGCCGATCGCGTGTTCGGCATAGTCGGCGATGTCGAGATCGACTCCGAAGCCCTCGCGCATCGCGGCGACGACGCTGGAGATCAGGCCGTTGCCGCGCCCGCTCACCGACTGCTGCACGCCATCGACCTCGATCGACCCGGCGAAGATGCGCTCGCCGTTCGCTGCGCGCGTCTCGTCATAGGCGCCGAGCGTGAAGCGCTGCGGATGCTCGAGGCGATAGGCTTCGACGAACGCGCGCCAGATGTCCTGCGCGTTGAGCTCGCGGCTGCTCTCGTCGGCCAGCCGCTGGACGTGGCGGCTGAAATCGGCCTGGAGCCGCTTGGGCAACTTGAGGCCCTTGTCCTGCTCCAGCACCCACGCGACGCCGCCCTTGCCCGACTGCGAGTTGACGCGGATCACCGCCTCGTAGCTGCGGCCGAGATCGGCGGGATCGATCGGAAGGTAGGGCACCTCCCAATATTCGTCGTTGCGCGCTTCCTGCGCGACGAAGCCCTTCTTGATCGCGTCCTGGTGGCTGCCCGAGAAGGCGGTGAACACCAGGTCGCCGGCATAGGGCGTGCGCGGGTGGACGGGAATGTTGGTGCAATATTGCACCGTGTTCACGACCTCGTCGATGTCGGAGAAGTCGAGCCCGGGGTTCACGCCCTGCGTGTAGAGATTGAGCGCGACGGTCACGAGGTCGCAATTGCCGGTGCGCTCGCCATTGCCGAGCAGGCAGCCCTCGACCCGGTCGGCGCCGGCCATCAGCCCCAGTTCGGCCGCCGCCACGCCGGTGCCGCGGTCGTTGTGGGTGTGCAGCGACACCACCACCGCATCGCGATTGGGGATGTTGCGGCAGAACCACTCGATCTGGTCGGCATAGATGTTGGGCGTCGCCGCCTCGACCGTTGCGGGCAGGTTGAAGATAATCGGTTTTTCCGCGGTCGGCTGGAGCACGTCCATCACCGCCGCACACACCTCGACCGAGAAGTCGAGCTCGGCGGTC
Source organism: Sphingomonas sp. (assembly GCF_039595165.1). Classification (GTDB taxonomy): domain Bacteria; phylum Pseudomonadota; class Alphaproteobacteria; order Sphingomonadales; family Sphingomonadaceae; genus Sphingomonas. The sequence continues at coordinate 11,296 of NZ_JBCNMA010000075.1, read as the reverse complement.
GAGAAGGTCTCGGGGCTGTACTGGAAATGCCAGTCGGTATCGGGCTGGGCGGCAGCGCAGTCGCGAAGCACCTTGGCACCCTCGACTGCGATGCCCTTGATCTCCTCGCGGCTCATCCCGAACACGATCCGCCGCCACGCGGGCGAGACCGCGTTGTAGAGATGGACGATCGCCCTGGGCGCGCCGCGCAGGCTCTCGAAGCTGGTCTCGATCAGGTCGCGGCGCGATTGCGTGAGCACCTGGACAATCACGTCGTCCGGGATGCGGTTCTCGCGCACCAGGCCGGAGATGAAGTCGAACTCGGTCGCACCGGCGCTGGGGAAGCCGACCTCGATCTCCTTGATCCCGACCCGGCACAGCAGCTCGAAGAAGCGAGTCTTCTTCTCGGCGTCCATCGGGTCGATCAGCGCCTGATTGCCGTCGCGCATGTCGGTGGAGAGCCAGCGCGGGGCGTGGGCGATGGTGCGGCTCGGCCATTGCCGGTCGGGCAGATCGACCTGGGGGAAGGGGCGGTATTTGACGCTGGGGTCGCGCAACATTTGCGGTCTCGCTTCGATAAGTCGTGGCGGTCGGGGTTCGCTTTGCCCTTAGGCCGTGTGCGCGGCGCAGCGGCCACGCGAGGTCACGCGCCTAAGGGCGCGTAAGTCGAAGCAGGCGAAGGCGGAGCGTGCGCAACATCTGACCCCGCAGATAGACCGGCGCGACGGGAAATGTCCAGACCGGCCGAGGATTTGTCGGGCAGCTTGATCTTGATCTATTGCAAGCACGGCTTTGTACGCCCAAGCTGCTGTAAGATGAAGCAAATTCTCTACGCCAGCGTCAATGCGCGGACCGACGGCCAGCCGGCCGACGTGACCGGTATCCTCGAACAGTCGCGTCACAACAACGCGCTCGACGGGATCACCGGACTGCTATGGACCGACGGCGAGCGCTTCCTGCAAGTGCTCGAGGGCGGGGAGGAGGCGGTCGAGGCCTGCTATGCCCGCATTCGCAACGACACCCGCCACCGCGCGATCGTGACGATCCTGGAACGCACGGTCGAGCGGCGCGAGTTCGGCTATTGGGCGATGGCGCACAAGACCAGCGACGTGCTCGCCGATGTGCACGATCAGCGCGTGCGGCGGATGATGGCGAGTGCCGCGGAGGAGATTCGCGCACCGTTCCTGGAGCTGGTGTCGGCGCGCGAAGCCGCCTGACGCGGAATCAGCCGGCGAGGGCGGCCTCGAGCGCCGTAGCCCGCTCCGCCTGGCTGGTGGCCAAGGCCTCGATCTCGGCGATCGCGGCGTCGAGCGCGGGATAGGCAGGCGTGCCGGCCTGCGCGCGCTGCGAAGCTTCCTCCTCGAGGTCGCTGACCAGCTGGACCGTTTCGCCACGGATCGAGTCGAGTTCGGCGAGCGCGGACTGGGCGGCGATCCACGCCTCGCTGCCCTCGGCCACGCCGCGCGCGACCGCGACGCGGGACTCGGCGGCGATCGCGGCTTCCTGGAAGCGCTTGGCGGCTGCCGCGGCGGCCTCGCGCTTCTGGGCGATGCGCGCATCGAGCGCGGCGTCGGGCACCACGACCGGATCGGGTCGCACTGGCTCGGCGTCGTCGCGGCTCTCGATCGGGCGGGGTAGCAGCGAGGGATAACCGTCATTCTCCACGGTGCAGGCCGTGAGCGGCGTGGCGACGAAGACGAGCGCGGCGAGGGCGGGAAGGGATCGCATCGCCCGACGGTCTATGCCGCGAAGAAAGCGTGCGCAACGGGCTTGCGTTTCCCGGAAAGCGCTTCTATCTGCGCCCCTCCACTGCGCGCCCGTAGCTCAGCTGGATAGAGCATCAGACTACGAATCTGAGGGTCGGACGTTCGAATCGTTCCGGGCGCGCCATTCAAAGCCCCGCTTTCCCGACCAGGAAAGCGGGGCTTTGTCGTTTCCGGCGCGCGTTAACCCTTTTACGCCACCTTAACCCTGTGTGCTTACGCCATCGCAAGGCTGAAAGAGGGGACGTTCGCCTTGCGCATTCTGATCGTGGACGACGAGCCGGGGATGCACGAGTCCTATCGCCAGTGCTTCGGCGGCGCGAGCCGGGAGCAGGGCGCGGCGCTCGACGCGATGGCGGCGGAGCTGTTCGGCGACGATCCGGCGACCGCGCGCGAAGAGCCGGTCAAGTTCGAGACGGTGCATTGCATGCAGGGCGCCGAAGGCGTGGCGGCGGTCGCTTCGGGCCTCGAGCGCGGCGAGCGGTTCGCGGTCGCCTTCATCGACGTCCGCATGCCGCCGGGGATCGACGGCAAGGAGACCGCGAAGCGGATCCGCGCGATCGATCCCGAGATCAACCTCGTCATCGTCACCGGCTTCTCCGACTTCTCCCCGCTCGAGATCAGCCGCGCCGCGGGCCCGGCGGACAAGATCTTCTACATCGCCAAGCCGTTCCAGGCCGAGGAAGTGGTGCAGACCGCGACCGCGCTGGGCAAACGCTGGCAGGTCGACCGCGAGCTCGCGGCGGCGATGGTGCTGCTTCAGGAGCAGAAGGCCGAGCTCGCCGCGAACGAGAGCAAGGCCACCCATCTCGCCAATCACGACAGCCTGACCGACGCGCCCAACCGGCTCGCCTTCATGCGCGCGCTGACCGATCATGTGCGCGGGCCCGACATTTTCGCGATGGCGATGATGGACCTCGACCGGTTCAAGCTGGTCAACGACACGTTCGGGCACCTCGCCGGCGACGAGCTGATCCGCATGGTTTGCGGCGTGGTGCAGGAAACCGCGCCCCAAGGCGCGTTCGTCGCGCGGCTCGGCGGCGACGAGTTCGCGGTGCTGATCAAGGTGACCGGCGAGGACGAGGCGGTGATGGCGGTCGAGCGGCTGCTGCTCGCCTGCGCCACGACCTTCACCGTGTTCGGCCATTCGGTGCAGGGATCGGCCTCGGCCGGGCTGGTCATCGTCCAGCCGGGCATGCAGCACGACCCGATCGACGTGATGCGCCGTGCCGACCTCGCGCTCAACGAATCCAAGAAGGCCGGCCGCGGCGTGGTGCGCGTGTTCGACGAGAGCATGGACGAATCGATCCGCTTCCGCCGCCGGATCGAGGGCGGGCTGAGCCAGGCGATCGCGAACGGCGAGCTGCGCCTCGTCTTCCAGCCGATCGTCGCGCGCGACGAGATGGAAGTCGTCGCGTTCGAGGCGCTGCTGCGCTGGGAGAGCCCCGAATATGGCGGCATCTCGCCGGCCCTGTTCATCCCGATCGCCGAGGAATCGAACCTGATCCACGAGCTCGGCGACTGGGTGCTCGACGCGGCGCTGAAGACGCTCCGGCAATGGCCGGGTCAATATGTCTCGGTGAATTTCTCGCCGCGCCAGTTCCGCCGCCAGAATTTCGTCGGCCATGTCGTCGAGCGGGTGCAGCGCGCGGGGATCGAGCCGGGCCGGCTGCAGATCGAGATCACCGAGACCGCGATCTTCGACGATGCCGAGCGCGCGGCCGACACGCTCTACCGCCTGCGCCAGATGGGCTTCCGCATCGCGCTCGACGATTTCGGCACCGGCTATTCCTCGCTCTACAACATCCGCAAGTTCGCGCTCGATTGCCTGAAGATCGACAAGAGCTTCATCGACGGGATGGGCAAGGAGCGCGAGAGCGCGGCGATCGTTCATTCGATCATCCATCTCGGCCGCGCGCTGGGCATGGAAGTGGTGGCGGAGGGGGTCGAGACCGACGCGCACCTGCACGCGCTGCAGCTTGCCGGGTGCAGCCATTACCAGGGCTATTATCTCGCGCGGCCGCTCGAGGCCGATGTCGCGGCCGAGCTCGCGCACGAGCGCTTCATGGCGCCGGCCGCCCCGGCCCCCGTCGAGGTCGAGCTGGCGGTGCCCGGCAACGGCACCGAGGGCTGATGCCGGGGCTTCGCGCAGCGATCCTGAGGTTGCGCCACCGTCTTCCCGTGTCGCTGGGCGCCAAGCTGGTCGCGATCCTGACCGGTGTGGCGCTGGTCGGGGCGGGGGCGGTGACGCTGCTGCTCGCGCTGGTCATCACCCCGGGGTTCGACAAGCTCGAACAGGCGGCCGCCGACGCGCATGTCGAGCGCACACGCGCGGCGCTGACCGAATATGCCTCCAAGGTCGAGGCGTCGGTGCGCGACTATGGCGACTGGAATGCGAGCTACGATTACATGCAGACGCCGAACAAGGCGTTCGAGGAGGATAGCTTCGCGACCTGGGCGATGATCAACCTCGGCGTCAACGGCATGGCCTATGTGACGCCGCAGGATAAGGTCGTGATCGCGCGCTGGCTCGACATCGACAGCGGTCGCGACGTGCCCGAGATGCGCGCGCGCATGCTTGCCGCAGTCGCCCGGATCGACCTCGCGCGGGTGCTCGCCAACGACAATTCGGCGAGCTTCTACGTCCGCCTCGGCGACCGGATCGCGGCGATCGGCGTCGCGCAGGTGCGCCGCACCGACGGCACCGGTCCGGTGCGGGGGCATGTGGTGATGGCGCGCCTGATCACCTCCGAGCAACTCTCCACTCTGCTTCAGGTCAAGGCGGTGCTCGACGTGCCGCATCCGGTGCCCGATGCGACGGTGATCCGGCACGGGCAGGCGCTCGACGTGGCGGTGCCGGTGCGCGGCGCCGACGGCGCGCCGGTCGCGAGCGCGACCTATCAGGTCCCGCGCGACCTGTCGGCGCTGGGGCGCAACATGCTGGTGCTGGCGGTCGGCGGCACGATCCTGCTGCTGCTGATCGTGATGGGGGTGCTGAGCCTGATGATCGCGCGGCTGGTGCTGCGCCCGCTCAACCGCGTCGAGCGCCACATGGGCGTGGTGCGGCGCTCGGGAAATCTGATGCCGCTCACCGAAGCGCCGCGCGGCGACGAGATCGGCAGCCTGGTGGCCAATTTCAACGCGATGTTGAGCCAGCTCAAGGATCTGCGCGAGCAGGTCGAGGTCCAGTCGTTCGAGCTCGGCCAGTCGGAAAGCGCAGTCGCGGTGATGCACAATGTGCGCAACGCGCTCAATCCGATCAGTACGGTGCTGAGCCAGGGGCTGAACCCCGCACCGGTCGCCGACCGCGCGCTGCTCGACCGTGCACTCGCCGAACTGGCCGATGAGGGCATTCCCGCGGCGCGGCGACAGAAGCTCGCCGCCTTCGTCGCCGCCGCGCTGGAGAGCGAGGCGCGGGCGCGCGCCGAACGCGCCGCGCAGATGGAGATCGGCCGCGACGCCCTGCACAATGTGCTCGAGATCATCGGCCGGCAGCAGGAGCAGGCGCATGAGCGCCCCCCGCTCGACAGCTGCAACGTCACCGACATCGTCGCGCGCAACGCCACGATCGCGCGCTATTCGGGCGGCAGCTCGATCGCCTTCCACTTCCCGTCCAAGCCGCATTGGGTGATGGCCAACCGCGTGCTGCTGAGCCAGGTGGTCGGCAATTTGTTCGCCAATGCCGCCGAAGCGATCGCCGCGACGGGACGGGAAGGCGGGAGCATCTGGGTCACGATCCGTGACCTTGACGGCCAGGTCGAGGTGACGATCCGCGACGATGGCGAGGGTTTCGACCCGGACACCGCGGCCCGGTTGTTCCAGCGCGGCTATTCCACGCGCGCGCAGAAGTCGGGCGGGCTGGGGCTGCACTGGTGCGCCAATTCGATGGTCGCGATGGGCGGCAGCCTGGCGCTGCGCAGCGACGGCAAGGGACAGGGCGCGCGCGCGGTGCTGATGCTGCAGGCATCGGAAACGATGCGCGAGGGGATGGCGGCCTAGGCGACCGACGACTTCCAGCCGCTGTGCTTGTCAGCCGCCACCGCGTCCTTCCGCCGCAGGTACGGCGCGACGAGGTTGCGGGCGCGGAAGAATTCCTGGCGGTCGGGATCGAGCGTGTCGAAATTGCCGATCACGCGACGACAGCTGTCCGAGCGGCACTGGCAGATCATGTGCCAGTTCGACTGGGCGAGCGTGGTCGAATAGTCCCAGCTGATCTCGTCGCCTGCCGCGATCGCCCGCAGCGCGACGAGGATCACCCCATCCTCGGTGAAGCGCAAACCGGCATTGGGATCGCAGCTATGATTGACCAGATCGTCGAGCTGGCCCGACGGGCCCATATAATGGTCCGGGGTCACCTGGACGAAGCGATCGTCGCTGCCGCGCATCAGGCTCGGCACCTGGGTGACGTGAAAGCGGCGGCCGGTGAAGCGCATCAGCTCGGCGCCCTCGGCGAAGCGGCAGGTGGCATAGACCGCCTTGCCGAGATGATTCTCGCCGACCGCGAACAGATTGCGCGCGGGGCGGTAGCGGTCGAGGATCAGGAAGCCGCCGCGCTTCCAGCCAAGCGAGCGCAGCGGGTTGATCGTGGCGAGCCCGATCAGGAACCAGATGCTGGCATGGCAGGCGAGCTCGACGAAGATATAGGCGAACTCGTCGAATCCGGTGCCGCCGGCGCGCGCCGCGACGAGCAAGGTGGCGAGATCGCCGAGCGTCCACAGGCCCCAGGCGGGCGAGCGCTCGCGGCTGCGGTCCTTCCACACGCTCGCCCAGGTCGGCCAGAAGCTCACCGGCACGGCGGCGACGACCAGCATGTGCGCCCAGAACGCCTCGCGGAACACGACCCAGATGATCAGCGCGACCAGACAGGCGGCCATACATGCGGATTCGACATTTGTCGGCGGTGCCCAGTTGGAGCGGCGCCATAGCGCGGTCGTCACGACGATGCAGCAGGCGGCGGAGAGCAGGAACACCCACCCTTGCGGCGAGCCGGGATTGACCGCGTGATAGGTCAGCGCCTCGACCGTGGCGGATGCGCTCCAGATCAGCCAGGAGGCGCGGTTGGGCTGGACGATCTCCCGCCGCATGCCGAGCAGATACACCGCATAGGCCGCGAAGCTGAATCCCATCGCCAGCACGAACCAGAAATCGGTCGTCATCAGCCCCCCTTGCCAAGGGCTGTTTACCTTATCCGGTAACCTTCGTCAAAGCGCGACTCGTGCCGACTCCACGAGTCGCGGCGATTCAGAGCTCGTGCCTGGCAACCAAAGCGAGTACCGAATCCGCGAATTCGCGCCGACAGATCAGCAGATCGGGGAGGCTCGATCCCGGCTGGTTGTAGACCAGCGGCGAGCCGTCGATGCGCGAGGCATGGAGGCCGGCGGCGAGCGCCACCGCGACCGGGGCGCAATTGTCCCATTGGTGCTGCCCGCCCGAATGCAGGTAGATCTCGGCCTCGCCGAGAACCACCGCCATCGCCTTGGCGCCGGCCGAGCCCATGCCGACGGTATCGGCGGGAAGCGCCTGCGACACCGCGGCGCAGAGCGCGCTCGGCCGGGTCCGGCTGACCAGCATGCGCGGCGGCGTCACGGCGGGCTTGAGCGCGGGCGGGGCGTCGCTCGAAAGCGTGATGCCACGGCGGGGCAGGGCGACCGCGCCGACCGCCGGGACGCCGTCGATCGCCAGCGCGACATGCACCGCCCAGTCGTCGCGGCCCTCGGCGAACTCGCGCGTGCCGTCGAGCGGATCGACGATCCACACCCGGCGCGAGGCGAGCCGCGCGGGATCGTCCGCGGATTCCTCCGAGAGGATCGGATCGTCGGGCCGCGCTTCGCGCAGCATGTCGAGGATCAGGCGATTGGCCTCGTGGTCGCCGCGCGCGCCGTCGGCATCCTCGTCCTGGATCCGCAACAGCAGCTTGCCCGCGGCCTCGGCCACGGCATGCGCCAGGCGCGCGTCATCCATGCGGGGCTCCGATCGCGAGAGAAATCAGCGAGGATTCAGCGGCGGCGCTCAAACTCGCGGCGTTTGGCCCTGGAGTTGCCCGCCATGCGCAATCTGCGCCAGTGCGCCTTGTGACGATAGACGAGCGCGGCGGCCGCCGCTCCTGCGAACAGGGTAGCGAGCATGCCATAGGCAATCCACTCGCGGACCTCGAGGTCTGGCAAAACTCAACTCCACTAACGGACGCGGCGAACATGCGCGTCAAAGCACCGGAGACCAAATACCGAGGATGCTCTCGATGATCAATTCCGCAGCTTCCTCCGGACTGGTCCGCGTGGTGTCGATCCGGATTTCCGGATTCAACGGTGTTTCATAGGGGCTTGAAATTCCAGTGAAATTGGCGATCTCGCCGGCGCGCGCTTTTTTGTAGAGGCCTTTCACGTCGCGGCGCTCGGCCTCTTCGATCGGCGTGTCGATGTGGATCTCGAAGAACTCGCCCTCCGGCATCATGTTGCGCACCATTTCGCGCTCGGCGCGGAACGGCGAGATGAAGGCGGTGAGCACGATCAGGCCGGCGTCCGCCATCAGCTTGGCGACCTCGCCGACGCGGCGGATGTTCTCGACCCGGTCGGCGTCGCTGAAGCTCAGGTCGCGGTTGAGGCCATGGCGGATATTGTCGCCATCGAGCAGGAAGCTGTGCTTGCCCATCGCGTGCAGCTTCTTCTCGACCAGGTTGGCGATGGTCGACTTGCCCGAGCCCGACAGGCCGGTGAACCAGAGCAGGCGCGGATGCTGGCCCTTTTGCGCCGCATGAAGGTCGCGCGTGATCTCGACCGCCTGCCAGTGGACGTTCTGCGCGCGGCGCAGCGCGTGGCGGATCATGCCGGCGGCGACGGTGGCGTTGGTCAGCTTGTCGATCAGGATGAAGCCGCCCAGATCGCGATCCTGCTCGTAGGGCTCGAACACGACGCCGCGGTCGGTCGCGATCTCGGCGATGCCGATGTCGTTGAGATTCAGGGTCTTGGCGGAGAGCTTTGCCAGCGTGTTGACGTCGATCGCGTGGTCGGGCTCGCGCACCATCGCGCTCACCGTCTGGGTGCCGAGCTTGAGCCAGTAGCTGCGTCCGGGGAGGAGCTCCTGCTGGTCCATCCACACCAGGGTGGCGCTGAACTGGTCGGCGACTTCGGGCGGATCGCCGGCTGCGGCGATCACGTCGCCACGCGAGCAATCGACTTCGTCGGCGAGGGTCAGGGTGACCGACTGGTCGCGGCCGGCCTGGTCGAGGTCGCCGTCGAAGGTGACGACGCGCGCGATGGTCGTGGTGCGGCCCGAAGGCAGGATGCGCACGGCATCGCCCGGCTTGACCGTGCCGCTGGCGATCGTTCCCGCGAATCCGCGGAAGTCGAGATTGGGGCGGTTGACCCATTGCACCGGCATGCGGAACGGCTGCGCGCCGCCGTCGCCGCCGACCGGGACGGTCTCGAGATGCTCGATCAACGCGGGACCGGCGTACCAGGGCGTGTTGCCGCTGGGGCCGGTGATGTTGTCGCCCTTGAACCCCGAGATCGGGATCGCGGTGAAATCGTCGATGCCGATCGAGGTCGCGAACTCGCGATAGTCGGCGACGATCGCGTCGAACTCCGCCTGGTCATAGCCGACAAGGTCCATCTTGTTCACCGCGAGCACGATGTGGCGGATGCCGATCAGGTGCGCGAGGTAGCTGTGCCGCCGCGTCTGGGTCAGCACGCCCTTGCGCGCGTCGATCAGGATCACGGCGAGGTCGGCGGTCGAAGCGCCGGTGACCATGTTGCGCGTGTACTGCTCGTGGCCGGGCGTGTCGGCGACGATGAACTTGCGCTTCTCGGTCGCGAAGAAGCGATAGGCGACGTCGATCGTGATGCCCTGTTCACGCTCGGCGGCGAGGCCGTCGACGAGCAGCGCGAAGTCGATCTCCTGCCCCTGCGTGCCGACGCGCTTGCTGTCGGCCTCGAGCGCGGCAAGCTGGTCCTCGAAGATCATCTTGCTGTCGTAGAGCAGCCGCCCGATCAGCGTGGACTTGCCGTCGTCGACGCTGCCGCAGGTGATGAAGCGCAGCAGCGACTTCGACTGGTGCTGCGCGAGATAGGCGCCGATGTCGGACGCGATCAGCGCGTCGGGGCGGTAGCTGGAGGTCATCAGAAATACCCCTCCTGCTTCTTCTTCTCCATCGACGCGGCCTGGTCGTGGTCGATCGCGCGGCCCTGGCGCTCGCTGGTGGTGGTGAGGAGCATCTCCTGGATCACGTCGTCGAGCGTCGCGGCCTCGCTCTCGACCGCGCCGGTCAGCGGGTAGCAGCCGAGCGTGCGGAAGCGGATCGAGCGCTCGACCGGGGTCTCTCCGGCGAGCGGGAAGCGGTCGTCGTCGACCATCAGGATGAGGCCGTCGCGCACCACCGTCGGACGCGGCGCGGCGAAGTAGAGCGGGACGATCTCGATCCCCTCGGCGCGGATGTACTGCCAGATGTCGAGCTCGGTCCAGTTGGAGATCGGGAACACCCGCATGCTCTCGCCCTTGGCCTTGCGCGCATTGTACAGCCGCCACAGCTCGGGGCGCTGCGCCTTGGGATCCCAGCGGTGGCTGGCCGAGCGGAAGCTGAACACGCGCTCCTTGGCGCGGCTCTTCTCCTCGTCGCGCCGCGCGCCGCCGAACGCCGCGTCGAAGCCGTATTTGTCGAGCGCCTGCTTCAGGCCCTCGGTCTTCCACATGTCGGTGTGCAGCCCGCCATGGTCGAACGGGTTGATCCCGCGCGCCTCGGCTTCGGCGCCGAACCCGGCCTGCAGGACGCTCGCCGTCGCCGTCTCGTGCTCGCACTGGCTGCCGCGCCGTTCGCCGGCGGCGTGTCGCTGATGCCGCGCCGCGCGGCCGCGGCCGGGCAGACGAGCGTGATCGAAGGCCGCGATCTGTGGCTCTATCCCGGCTGGGAAAGTCTCACCGACGATCAGACGCCGGCCTGTCTGAAAGCGATCGATCTGATTCACCAGACGACGGACAAGCTGGCCGCGCGCGGCATCGCCAGCGTCGTCGTGATTGCGCCGCTGAAGGCGCGCTCGTGCGCGGAGAATCTGCCCGACGGCATGGCGATGTCGGCCGGCGTCAACGCGCGTTTCGACGCGATGCGCACGCACGCCGAGTCGCTGAATCTCGCGATCGTCGATTCGGCTGCGGCCATTGCGGCGGTCGATGCGTCGCAGGAAAAGTACATTCGCGCCGACTATCACTGGAGTGGCCATTCCGCTGAAGCGGTCGCGGACCGTGTCGCGCAGCGCCTCACCGCATCGGGTGCGCTCAAGGGCGCGGCCGGCGGCGACCGGCTCGGTAAATGGCAGGAAGAAGTCCGCTATGGCGACCTTGCTGCGCTGCTGCCGGCCGAGCGGAAGAAAACGGTCGGCAAGGATCATTTCATCGTGCGCACGGTCGTGCCGCCGCAGGGGCTCGTCGACAATGGGCCGCCGCCGGTGCAGGTGGTCGGCAACAGCATGGTGCAGCCGTATCTCGGGTTCCCACAGAGGCTTTCCCACGCGATCGACCGTCAGGTCGGCCTCACGTGGACTTTCGGCGACACCGGCCCGTGGAAG